>NYZB01000243.1 GCA_002687015.1 Deltaproteobacteria bacterium | reverse complement strand
TTCGGCGCCCGCAGCAGGTAGGCGGATTGTCGCCGACCCCCGGAGCCGAAGGCGTCGCTGGTGCCGATCAGGATGACCTCACTCACGACCGGCGCTCGCGCAGGAGGGGCCGCATCACGCCGCTTCTCCGGCCCCACAGGCATGGAAGGCTCCGCCCGCGTAGACACCGTCATGGCCCGAGAAGCCGCTCGGCAGGATCTCGTCGTCCCAGACGACCACGCGCTCGAGGGCGTCCGGCTGGGGCACCGTGGAGCGGGCGCCGAGAATCCGCTCCGGCTGCACCTGCACCCCGGCGCGGCGGGCCGCGGCGTCGGCGTCCAGGTAGCTGAGGGAGAGGGGGCCGAAGTTCGCCTCGAGGTACTCCCCGGGTGTCCCCACCGGAATCCAGGTGGTCTCCCGAGGGTCTCCCACCTCGCCTCCGACGTCGCCGCGCTCCACGGCCCGGGGTGCGAGCCAGTCGTCGAGGTGGTTGAAGACCTCGCGGTCGGGCAGCGAATCGAGGGCCGAGGCCGAGACTACGTTCAGCCAGGTGTAGACGCCGGCCTGGCTCTCGCCACCGAGGTCGAAGCGGCCGGCGATGCGTCGCAGCAGGCCCTCGGCATCGAGGCCGATGCTCCCGAACCGATCGCTGCGCGGGTCGTCGCGGAGCAGCAGACTGACCGCCCGGCCCGAGCTGCGATGGCGCTCCAGGAAGCCCGCCAGGTCCAGGTCGAGGATCATGTCTCCTCCGAGGATCAGACAGGGATCGCTCTCGCGCAGGAAGTCGGCCACGCGGCGGATCGCACCCCCCGTCTGGAGGAGCTCCGGCTCGTGGGAGAAGCGCAGCTCCACACCCTCCGGGCACCACTCGCTCGCCGCCCTTCGAAGGGCCTCGGGCAGGTGGTGGAGATTGATGACGATCTCGGTCACACCCGCCGAGGCGAGCAGGGCCAGGGGGTACGCGATCAACGGGATGCCGCGCACGGGCACGGCCGGCTTGGGGAGCCAGCGGGTCAGCGGTTGCAGCCGCTCCCCGCGCCCGGCCGCCACGATCATGGCCCTCACCGGGTCGCCCCTTCGTCCTCGGGTAGCTTGAGGAGCAACTCGGACAGGCGGGCGAGTTCGGGCGCCAGGCCCGCACAAGCCCGGGCCGCGCGGTGGAGGGCGCGGGCGGTGGCGGGCAGGTAACGACGCGGCCTCGTGTCGCCGCGGGTCGCCGCCGCGTACGCGAAGCGCGCGTGGTCCTTGCCCTTGCGGGTCAGGGTCAGGAGGTCGAAGCGCTGGCGGAAGTCCGCGGGGGCCGGCGCGTCGGGGAGGGCAGGGCGCACCCGCTCGAGCAACCGGTCCACCAGCGGTTCGGGGAGGGCCACGTAGGAATCGCGGAGGAGGCAGACCAGGTCGTACTCGGGCGGCGCCAGGAAGGCGCCCTGGAGGTCGATCCAGCGTAGCCGGCCTTCGTGGAGCAGCAGGTTCCGGCTCTGCAGATCCCGATGGGCCAGACGTGCGGGGGCCTCGAGAGCGCGGTCCGCGATCCACGCGAAGGCCGCGAACACGGCCCCGCGCTCGGCGGCGCTCGCGGCCCGGCCGAGCGCCTCGGGCAGGCTCCACTCCGCCACGAGTCCCGCCTTGTAGGCGAACAGCGCGGCATCCAGTCTTCGCTCGAAGGCCGCCACGCCCGGAACCGGCGACAAGGCCTGGAGGGTGGGCAATCGGTCGACGACCTCGGCGTAGAGCTCGGCGATCCGGCCCGGCTCGTGCGCGGCATGCGCCTCGAGAGTCACGTTCCCCAGGTCCTCGAGGAGCTCCAGGTCGTCGTCCCCGGGAGGACCGATGCGTCGCGGTACGGGGAGCCCCGCGCTCTCGAGGAGGCCCCGGATCGGCTCGAGCGGCGGCTCGGGCGGGACCCCTGCCGGCCGCCCCGCCGGATCCTCGGGGGCGTCCAGGCGCGCGATCAAGCTGGTCGGCTCGCCCGCCGTTCGCACCCGGAAGAAGCGCCGCAGGCTCAGGTCCGCGGGCAGCTCCGCCACGTCCACCACCCGCGAGCCGGTGGCTTCCTCGGCCCGCGAGCGCACGCGGGTGAGAGTCTCGTCGGCTGTGCCGGAGATCATCGCCCCGGTCCGCGCCGGGGTTTCCCTTGCCGTCGTGAGATGGACCATCGCAGCCGAAGCCGAACTCTCCGCGCTACCGAGCGCCATTGGGGGCGTTCGTCCCCCGTCGGGCTCCCGAGGCCCGCGGAGCGATCCCTCACGCTTCGGTCATCTTTCATCCGAAGAAGAGGTGGCAAGCCACCACGGCTCCGGCGAATCCTGCAAAGTCTCCCGCCAGACAGGCCGGTAGGATGTGACGTGCGTCACCAATTCGCGCGGCACCCAGATAGACCGCAAGGACGTAGAAGGTCGTCTCGGTCGAGCCCATGAGTGTGCTGGCCAGCAGCCCCGTGAACGAATCGGCGCCATGGGTCTGGAGGATCTCCGCCATCACGCCAAAGGAGCCCGAGCCCGAGAGCGGTCGCAGCAGGGCCATCGGCAGGGCCTCGGCGGGCACACCGATGGCCGAGGTCAACGGCTGTAGGGCGCCGATGATCAGGTCGAGAGCGCCCGAGCCCCGGAACATCCCGATGGCCACGAGGATGGCCACGAGGAAGGGCACGATCCGCACGGCGACATCGAGACCTTCGCGCCCCGCGTCCACGAGGACGTCGTAGACCCGAACCCGACCCATCACCCCGACCAGGACGAAGCCCGCGATGAGCAGCGGCAGCGTCCAGTGGGAGAAGAACTGGTCGCGGAAGAAGGGCCAGATCGCGGTGCCGGGCTCGCGCCCGGCCACCTGGACGACGAGCCCCGCCACGACGGCGGCGGCCATGGCCAGGAGCAGCGCCATGCGGCCAGGGCCCACGGGTTCGCGGGGCGCGTCGAGGTCCGGCAGCTCGACCTCGGGCAGGTCGTCCGGCTCCTCCGCCGGGGTCTCGGGCTCCCCGTCGTCTCGCAGCCGTGCCTTGAAGACCGGCAGGCCCTGGAGCAGCCGACAGGTGGTGAAGGCGACCAGCGTGGAGCAGGCAGTGGCGATCAGGGTCGGTATCCAGATCGCGAAGGGAATGGCCGAGTTCGCCTCGACACGGGCCATCACCGTGCCGGTCGGCGGCAGCAGGACGATCGACGAGGGGTTGATGGCCAGGAACAGGGCCATGGCATTCGTCGCCGAGCCCGGCGTCGTGTTCAGGCGATTGAGCTCGACCATGGCCTTGATGCCGAAGGGGGTGGCGGCGTTGCCCAGCCCGAGGATGTTGGCGGCGAAGTTCATGATCATCGCGCCCATGGCCGGATGGTCTTCCGGAATCTCTGGGAACAGACGGCGCAGGATTGGACGCAGCCCCCGGACCACCCAGCGCAGGAGGCCGCCGTCCGCCGCGACGCGTACCAGGCCCAGGAAGAGCACCATCCCTCCGACGAGGGTGATCACGAGCTGGACCGCGCTCTTGGCGTTCTGGAGGGCGCCGTTCGAGACTTCCTCCATGCGGCCCGTGAAGGCGCCGACCACGACGGCGCCCAGCACGAGCGCCACCCAGATGGCGTTGAGCACAGCTACCCCCCTGTGAGGCGGACCTCCCGCGGTCGTGGCCCGCCTCTCCGAGAGACAAGCGGTCGGGGCCGCCGGTGGCAAGACGGCTCGTCCCGGCGATTGCCCGGTCGTCGGCGGCCTCCTAGCTTCGCCGCTCCGGGGGGAACCAGCTCTTGGCTCCCAGCTCGGCTCTCCGGGGGGAACCAGCTTGGGCCAGGGCCATGGACGATCGCCGCAGCCGGGTCGGGCGGTGTGGGGGCTCCTCCTGGGCCTCTGCAGCATGGCCTCGGCCGCGCACGCGGACCCTTCGCTCTTGCAGGTGCTCTCCGGCCCGGGCCTGCGCGGTGCCGCGGTGTCCGTGCTCGTGGTCGATCGCAGGAGCGGAGAGGAGCTGTTCGCGCGCTACCCCGATCGACGGCTCGTGCCCGCGTCGAACCAGAAGCTCCTCACGGCGACCGCCGCGCTGGCGAGCTTCGGTCCGACCCATCGCTTCGTGACCGAGGTGGGAGCCTCGGCCGCCCCGGACGCCGAGGGGCGGGTCTCCCGGCTCAGCGTTCGCGGAGGCGGCGACCCCTCGCTCACCTCCGAGCAGTGGTGGCGGCTGGCCGCCGATCTGCGGGCCCTCGGCCTTCGCGAGGTGAGCGACCTGCTCACCGTGGAAGATCGCATCTTCGACGACGAGCGCTGGCATCCGAGCTGGCAGCCGGTCACCGCGCGCGCCTACCACGCACCCGTCGGGGCGCTCACCGCGAACTACGGCACCTTCCGGGTGCGTGTGGCGCCGGGCGCAGGGGTGGGTGCTCCGGCTCAGGTCACCATCGATCCGCCGATTCCCTACCTGGCCCTCGTGCCGCGCGCGATGACGGGCGCGCCCGGTAGCCGGGCCTCCCTGCGCGTGGATCGGCTCGCCGTGGGCGCGACCGAGCAGGTGCAAGTGGCCGGCTCGATCCCGGTGGAAGGAAAGGCCCGTGACATCTACCGCTCGGTGGCCCACCCCACGCGCTACGCCGCCGCGGTGCTGCGCCAGCAGCTCGAGGCCAACGGCATTCGCGTGCTCGGGGCGACGCGCCGCGCCCCGATGCCGGCGGAAGGGGTGCCGCTGCTCTCCTTCGAGGGCTACGAGCTGGCCCGGGTCGTCGCGCTGTTCATGAAGAACAGCAACAACATGATCGGCGAGGCCCTGATCAAGGCCATGGGGCGAGGCGCGAACGGCACACCGGGCAGCTGGCCGCGCGGTCTGGCCGCCCTGCGTCGGATCCTCGGCGAACGCGGCGTCGATCTGGCGGAGGCCCGGCTCGCCGATGGCTCGGGCTTGTCCCGGGAGAACCGGGTCTCGGCTCGCATGCTGGTCGAGGTGCTGCGTGTGGCCGATCGCAGCTTCGAGCTGGCCCCGGAGCTGCTCGCCTCCCTGCCCATCGCAGGTCGCGACGGCACGCTGGAGAAGCGGGCGGAGGCCGCCCGGGATCGCGTGCGCGCGAAGACCGGCCTGCTCACCGGGGTGACCGGGCTCTCCGGCTTCGCCCGGACCGCCGAGGGCCGCGACGTGGTGTTCTCGCTGCTCGCAAACGGCTACCGCGCGGGCGATCGCGCGGCGATGCGGCAGGTGGATCGCTTCGTTGCGGCCCTGATCGGCCAGCCGTGACGGCTACGAGCCGCCTCCCAGGGGCGAGAGCCCCAGCTTGAAGAGCGCGTCGAGGTTGTTGTCGACCGCGTAGGCGGTGGTCCCCACCACGACCGCCAGGAACAAGACCTTGACCTCTTCCGGCACCAGCGGTGTGCGGATCAGGAAGATCATTCCGATCAGCGTGGCCACGCTGTCGAGCCACAGGCCCGGGCTGAGTCCGATGACCTCGAAGAGCCAGGCCGAGATCGGATTGGCCTCGGCGACCTGCCAGCCCGCGACCGGAGCGCGCAAGCAGAGATAGGTGGTCCAGTGATCTGCAGCCGACACCAGGAGCACGAGGAACGCGAGCGTCACGACCATGGCAGCCAGGAACGCAAGTCGCGTGCCCGGGCCCGCCCACATTCCCGATCGGCCTCGGGATCCGGGAGCTTCCGGCCGCGTCTGCGCGCTGCCGATGGGGTGAAGCGCCCTGCGGGGTGGCCGGAGGTGGGTAGTGCAGTTCCCAGGTTCGCCGGTCGATCGCCCCGCTCAGCGGGTGCGGCGCATCCGGCCCTTGCCGAGCAGAAGCCAGTCGATCGAGACGTTCTCCTTGATTGCGAGCTGGATCAGGAAGTCGGTATGGGGCGTGGTGCCGCTCTCGTAGCGGTTCACGTTCTGCTGGAAGACGCCCAGCTCCCGCGCGAACTGTCGCTGCGAGCGATCTCCGCGTATCTGGGCCAGGCGCTCGGGCAGCTTCGTCTTCGCGCGATCCACCGAGACCTTCGACATCCCTTGCTTCCCTTCTTGCTCTGCTCGGCCATTGTCACCGTTCGGTGTCGGTGAGCGAGGGTGGCGCATGGTAGAGGAGCGCTCCCGCTTGCAGCAATTCGAAAGTTGTGCATTTCGCGGAAGCGCGCGAGATTTTTCCCGTGCGCATCACCGGCGGAGAGCTGGCAGGTCGGAAGATCGACGTCCCCCGCCGGGAGGAGGTTCGGCCGACCGCGGATCGGGTGCGTGAATCGTTGTTCGCACGGCTCGGCCCTCTCCCCGGCGGGCGCGTGCTGGACCTCTTCGCGGGCTCGGGGGCGCTCGGGATCGAGGCGCTCTCGCGGGGAGCCGCCGAAGCCGTCTTCGTGGATCGCGCCGCCGGATGTGCGGCGCGGATCCGCGCCAATCTCGAGGCGCTCGGCCTCGCAGAACGAGCCCAGGTGCTGCGCAGCCCCGTGCGATCGGCCCTGCCGCGCCTCGCTGCCTGGGATCGGCCCTTCGACCTGGTCCTCCTGGATCCGCCCTACGCCACGGACGAGGCTTCCCGGGTGCTCCCGCTCCTGGCGAGCCCCCGGCTCGTGAACCCCGGGGCGGTGCTGGTGCTCGAGACCCATCGCCGGCATGATCCCGGACCGGTGGAAGGCCTCCGTCGCATCGACGAACGGCGCTACGGTGACACCTTGATTGCCCGGTACCAGACCGAGGGAGCCCCATGACCAAGACCTCGAAGGGGTTGGCCGTCTTCCCGGCCAGCTTCGACCCCGTGACCAACGGCCACATCGATCTCGTGAGACGTGCCCAGCGCGTGTTTCCGGAACTGGTCGTGGCCGTGGCGCGCAACGTCGACAAGAAGGGCACCTTCACGGTCGACGAGCGCCTCGAGATGCTGGAGGCCGCTCTCGGAGACCTCGAGGGGGTTCGCATCACCTCCTTTTCCGGTCTCATGGTCGACTATGCCGAGTCGATCGGGGCGGGTGTCGTCATCCGTGGACTGCGGGCCAATGCGGACTTCGAGTACGAGTTCGAGATGACACTGATGAACCGCCACATGAAGCCCCAGGTCGAGACCCTCTTCCTCATGACCGGCCAGGAGTACTTCTACGTGAGCTCGTCCCGGCTGAAGGAGCTGGTCTCCTTCGGGACGGACATCAGCGAGTGGGTGCCGCCCATCGTGGCGGAGAACCTCAAGAAGAAGCTCGGCGTCGGGTAGGGCACCGGATTCGGGCAGCGCGGCATGAAGCGCCCCCGGGAGCATGAGGAGGGACCGGTGCGCTTCGGCACCAGCGGCGTTCGCGGCGTGCTCGGGGATGACTTCACCTTCGCCGGCGCCCGTGCCCTGGTGGGCGCCCTGGCCGAGAGCCTGGCCGGGTCGGCGAGCACGCGACCCACGCGAGGCTCGGCAGCCCGGGGGGGAGCGCGGGTCGTCGTGGCCTACGACACGCGTTTTCTCGGGGGGCGCCTGGCCCAGGAGGCTGCGGCCGTTCTCCACGCGGCGGGCCTGCGGCCCTGTCTCGCCAAGGGTCCCACTCCGACCCCGGCCGCGTGTCTGGCCGTCCGTCGCCGGCGGGCGGCTGCCGGGGTGATCTTCACTGCGAGCCACAATTCCCCCGAGTACCAGGGCATCAAGATCGTCGGTCCGGACGGCGCGGCCGCAGCGCGGAGCCTGACCGATCGCCTCGAGGCCGCGACCGCTCGCCGGCTCGCGCGGGGTCGCGAGCCCGCCCGCCTCGAGTGGACGCGCACGGTGGATCTGAACGCCCCCTACCGTGCCCACCTCGGGCAGCTCGCAGCCCCGCTGCCGGCGGCAGGGCCCGGTCTGCGCCTGGTCTACGACCCGTTGCACGGCGCCGGGGTCGGCGTTCTCGACCGCTGGCTGATCGAGGCCGGCTGCACCGTGTCCGTGCTGCACGGCGATCCCGATCCGACCTTCGGCGGCGCGGCACCGGACCCCGGAACCGCCCGGCTCGCCCCCCTCGGTGCGGAGGTGCGGCGCCGGCGGGCGCGCTTCGGGCTCGCCTCGGACGGCGATGCGGACCGCTTCGCCGTGGTCGATGGGCGCGGCCGCAGGATCTCCGAGAGCGACGCGCTCGCCCTGATCATCGACTACCTCGCCGGCACGCGAAGGCTCGGGCGGGGGGTCGCGCTGTCGATCGCGACGGGCTCGCTCCCCGAGCGGGTGGCCCGTGCCCACGGCCTGCCGGTGCTTCGCGTGGGTCTGGGCTTCCGGGCCCTCAGCACCGAACTGTTGGCGGGCCGGGCCGACCTGGCCGGCGAGGAGAGCGGGGGCTTCGCCTGGGCGCCGGCGGCGATCGACAAGGACGGCATGCTGGCGTCGGCGCTGTTGACCGAGCGCCTGGCCAGGGACCGCAGACCGGTCGCCCAGCAGCTTCGTTCGCTCCATCGGCGGCACGGATCCTCGGCCTGCGGCCGGCTCGCGCTCCCGGCCACGGCGGCGCGCCGCGCTCGTCTGACCGCGCTCGGGCAGCAGACCCCGGCCCGCATCGACGGCTGCCGCGTCCTGGAGGCCCGGCACGACGAGGGCCTCCACTGTCGGCTCTCGGATGGCGGCTTCGTGATGTGGCGGGCTTCGGGCACCGAGCCCGTCGTGCGGGTCTACGCCGAGGCGGGCAGCCGCGCCGGGCTCCGCCGTCGGCTCCGGCTCGCGGTGCGGCGGCTGGGTCGTGGCGGGTAGCCCGGCTCGGACGATCCGGCATTGGGCCGCGCGCCGGGCCACCGTCCGGCCCATTCGGTACGTTTCGTGCCTACCCGGTTGATTTATCGATGCTTTCCACCCGAGCCCCGCGATGACCTCCGCTGCCTCGCCCCCTAACGGACACGTCTTGTTGGCGGTCTCGGGCGGAATCGCCGCCTACAAGGTCCCCGAGCTGGTGCGCCAGCTCGGGCGGGCCGGCCACGAGGTGCGCTGCATCCTCACCGAGGCGGCGACCCGGTTCGTGTCGCCCATGGTCCTGCAGACGCTGACCGGGGCTCCAGCTCGGAGCGAGCTCTTCGATGCCGGCGAGGAGGGGGAGATCTCCCACATCGAGCTCGCCGACTGGGCCGACGTGGTTCTCGTCGCTCCGGCCACCGCCGATCTCCTGGCGCGCATGGCGGGCGGTCTTGCCGGGGATCTGGTGAGCACCGTCCTGCTCGCCACCCGCGCGCCCGTGCTCGTCGCGCCCGCCATGAACGTGAACATGTGGCGGCATCCGGCCACCCAGCGGAACCTCGAGCGGCTCCGCGAGCGGGGAGTCCAGGTCGAGGGACCGGAAGCCGGAGAGCTGGCCTGCGGCTGGGAGGGGGAAGGCCGCATGTCGGACCCGACCGCCCTGGCCGGCCGCGTCGGGCTGATGCTCGGAGGCCACGGATGGCGCGGTGTGGGCGTGCTCGTCACGGCGGGCGGTACCCGCGAGCCCATCGACGCGGTGCGTGCCGTCACCAACCGGTCGTCGGGCAAGATGGGGTTCGCGATTGCCGCCGAAGCCGCCCGGCGGGGCGCGGAGGTCGTGCTCGTAGCGGGCCCCTGCTCGCTCGAGACACCGCCGGGCGTACGGCGGGTCGACGTCGAGACGGCCCTGGAGATGGAAGCCGCGGTGCACGAGAGCTTCGAGAGCTGCCACGTGGCGGTCATGAGCGCCGCCGTGGCGGACTTCCGCCCCGCGACCCCCTCGGAGCGCAAGATCAAGAAGGAAGACCTCGCACCCGGTGCCGGGCTGCGTCTCGAGCTCGTGCCCAATCCCGACATCCTGGCTGGGATCAGCGCGCGGCGCGGCGATCGGGTCGTGGTCGGCTTCGCGGCGGAGAGTCACGACGTGATCGAGGCCGCCAAGCGCAAGCTCGCACGCAAGGCCTGCGACCTGCTGGTCGCGAACGACATCTCGCGCAGCGATGCCGGCTTCGACACCGACACGAACGCGGTCTTCCTGGTCTCGCCCGGTGGGCAGGTGGAGGAGCTCCCCCTGCTCTCGAAGGCCGAGGTGGCGGCCCGTCTGCTCGATCGGATCGAGAAGCTGCGCGGAGTCGTGCGATGAGGGCGGCCCTGGGGCTCACCTTGACCGGCCTCCTCCTGCTGGCCTCGGCGGCGATCCGGGCCGGCGACGAGGAGGCGCCGGAGCGGCGCGACAGCGGCCCGATCACGATTGCGCGCATCGACGGCTCGATCAATCCTGCCAGCAGTGACTACCTGCAGAAGGCGATCCAGCAGAGCGAGGAGAGGGGCGCGCGAGCCCTCGTCATCGAGATGGACACGCCCGGCGGCCTCGTCACCTCGACCCAGGACATCATCCAGGCGATGCTGCGCGCCAAGGTGCCGGTCATCGTGTACGTCTCGCCCCAGGGCGCCTGGGCCGGATCGGCGGGCACCTTCATTACGCTGGCCGGCCACGTGGCGGCGATGGCGCCCGGCTCGACCATCGGAGCCGCCCACCCCGTGGGCGTGGGGGGTGGCGGTGGTGGCGGCGGCGAAGAAGAGGGCGAAGGCGGCAAGGCCGCCGACCACTCCGCGCGCAAGGCGGAGAACATGCTCACCGCCTTCATCAAGGCGATCGCCGAGGAGCGGGGCCGCAACGTCGAGTGGGCCCAGGAGGCCGTGCGCGATTCCGTGGCCGTGACCGCCGAGCGCGCCCTCGAGCTCGGGGTGATCGACCTGATCGCCGAGAACCGCGACGATCTCTTCGCCCAGCTGGAAGGCAAGGAGCTCGAGATCTCGGGCAAGCGGCAGGTCCTGGTCCTGGCCGGCGCCGCTACCGAGGAGCTCGAGATGGAGCTCCTGACCCGCATCATGAACGTGCTCGCCAGTCCCGACCTGGCCGTGCTCCTCTTCATGGCGGGCGTGCTCGGTCTCTACGTCGAGATGAACCAGCCGGGCCTGATCTTTCCGGGCGTCGCGGGGGCGATCTGCCTGGTCCTGGCGCTGATCGCCTTCCAGATCCTGCCCTTCTCCTGGGCGGGGGTGCTTCTGATGATCATGGGCATCGGCCTGATGATCGCCGAGGCCTTCGTGACCTCCTTCGGCCTCCTCTTCGCGGCGGGGGCGGGCCTGCTGCTCCTCGGCGGGAGCATGCTCTTCGATCGGCCCGAGCTCTCGGATCTCAACGTCTCCTTCTGGCCGGTGCTGGTGCCCGCCGTGGCCGGGATGGGCGCCTTCGGCGCGCTCGTCGTCTTCGCCGTGGGGCGCTCGATGGGCCGCAAGCAGGAGTCGGGCGTCTCGGAGCTGGTCGGCATGGAGGGCGTCGCCCGTACGGATCTCACTCCATCGGGTACCGTATTCATCCGTGGCGAGTACTGGAACGCCCGGTCCGAGGAGCCCATTTCCGCCGAGAGCACGGTGGTGGCCGAGGGCGTCGACGGCCTGGTGCTCAAGGTGCGCGCAGCCGGGCATCGGGATTGAGTCGAGGCGGCCCTTCGGGTCGCGAGGCATCTTGCGGGAGGAAGCATGGCTTTGACACCGCTGATCATTCTGGTCGGCTTCGCAGCGTTTCTGGGCATCGCGGGTATCCGCATCCTGCAGGAGTACGAACGCGGAGTGATCTTCCGCTTCGGCCGCTACGCGGGCGTGAAGGAAGCCGGCATCCGCTGGATCATTCCGATGGTGGATCGCATGGTGCGGGTGAGCCTGCGCGAGATCGTCATGGACGTGCCGCCGCAGGAGGTGATCACCCGCGACAACGTCTCGGTCAAGGTGAACGCGGTGATCTACTTCCGCGTGTTGCACCCCGAGAAGGCCGTGATCCAGGTCGAGAACTACCTCTACGGCACGAGCCAGCTCTCCCAGACCACCCTGCGCAGCGTCTGCGGTCAGGCCGAGCTCGACGAGCTACTGGCCGAGCGCGAGTCGATCAACCGCCAGCTGCAGGAGATCATCGACCTGCAGACCGAGCCCTGGGGTGTGAAGGTCCGCGCCGTCGAGCTGAAGCAGATCGACCTGCCCAATGACATGCAGCGCGCCATGGCCAAGCAGGCCGAGGCGGAGCGCGAGAAGCGGAGCAAGATCATCCACGCCGAGGGCGAATCCCAGGCGGCCGAGCGCCTGCGCGAGGCGGCTGCGGTGCTGTCGCGCGAGCCGGCCTCTCTCCAGCTGCGCTACCTGCAGACCCTCTCGGAGATCGCCACGGAGCACAGCTCATCGATCGTGTTCCCGATCCCGATCGACCTGCTGAAGCCCTTCTACGAGATGTCGGCCAGCCAGGCTGCGGCGCCCGAGGGCGAGGACCAATCCTAGATGGCCGGGGGGGAAGCCGCCGAGGAAAGGAAAGCCGGACGCCTGATCGTTCGCGTGACCACCTTCCTCGTGTTGGTCGGCGCGTTCGGCGTCTGGATGTTCTACACGGGGACCTTCCAGCTCGATCCCGGGCAGCAGGCCGTGATCCTGCGCCTCGGCGCCTTTCACCGAACCGTCACCTCCGAAGGTCTGGGCTTCCACCTTCCGGCCCCGATCGAGACCCACGAGGTCGTTGAGACCCAGCGGATCCGCAGAGCCGAGTTCGGCGACGTCAGCGCACCGCTGGAGACGAAGGCCGAGACGGTCATGCAGACCGGCGACAACGCCATCGTGCACCTCGAGTTCGTGGTGCGTTACCGCGTCGACGATCCGCTGCGCGCGCTCTACCGGGTGCGGGACATCGAGGCCGTGGTGCGGGATAGCGCCCAGGCGGCCATGCGCGAGGTGGTGGCCCGCAACGTCATCGACGGCGTGTTGGCCGACGCTCGCTTCGCAGTCGAGAGCGAGGCCGCGCAGCAGCTGACGGCGCTCCTGAGCCTCTACGACACCGGCATCGTCGTCACCCAGGTCGAGCTGCAGGAGGTGCAGCCGCCCACCGAGGTGCGCGGCGCATTCGACGACGTGGTGGCGGCCAACCAGGACAAGAACCGTCAGGAGAACGAGGCCCGCGCCCACGAGAACGAGGTACTGCCGCGGGCCCAGGCTACCGCCGCCGAGCTGACCGAATCGGCCGAAGCCTACAAGCAGTCGCGCATTGCCGAGGCGGAGGGCGAGAACGCCCGCTTCCTCTCACTGCTGATCGAGTACCGCAAGGCGCCGGAGATCACCCGCAAGCGTCTCTACCTGGAGACGATGGAAGAGGTGCTCTCGAAGAGCCAGAAGATCATCGTCGAGCCGGGTGCCATCGTGCCCTACCTGCCCCTGGATCGCCTGGAGAACAAGCGCTGATGGGTCGCCTCCTGATTCTGCTGCTACTCGCCACACCGCTGGTCTCGAGCTACCTGGGCTTCGGCCCGATCGTGCTCAACCGGGAGGGAGAGCAGAAGATCGTGCTCTTTCTCGGTGCGCCGCGCGCCGTCATCACCGAGCCCGGGCTCTCGTTCGCGTTTCCGGTGACCGAGGTCCGCAGCTATGACCGGCGCTGGCTCCATCTGAGCTCCGGGGAGCCCAACTCCATCCAGACCCTGGACAAGGAGCCCCTGGTCGTCGACAGCTTTGCGATCTGGCGGATCCTCGACCCGCTGCAGTTCAACAAGAGCTTTCCGACCGGCATCGAGGAGGCCGAGAGGCAGCTCAATCAGCAGGTGAAGGGCCGCGTGCGCGAGGTGATCGGCCGCCTGAAGCTGAAGCAGGTGCTGGCCCGCGAGATTCCCGACGGCATCGACCTGAGCACGGCTAGGGAGGCCGGCTGCCTCCCGACCGCGACCGGTCCCGACGGCAATGAGCTTCCCCCGACCCTCACCGCCGTCATCACGGCGCGCAGCTGCCAGGCGGTGGCCAACACCGGTATCGAGCTGGCCGAGGTGCGTCTCAACCGGACCGAGATCCCCGCCGGCGACCCCGAGGCCAAGGTCTACGACCGCATGCGCTCCGAACGTCAGGAGCTGGCAAAGAAGTACCGCGCCGAGGGCGAGGAGGCGGCGCGCAAGATCCGCGCCGCCGCCGATCGCGACGCCAAGATCACGATCGAGCGCGCGCGCGCCGAGGCTACGCGTATCCGGGGCGAGGGAGACGCAGGAGCGGCCGCCGTCTACGCAGAGGCCTTCTCGGAGGATCCCGAGTTCTACGAGTTCGTGCGCAGTCTCGAGGCCTACCAGAAGAGCCTCGGCGAGGGCACCATGATGGTGCTGCCGCCGGACCACCCCTTCCTGGAGTTCCTCCAGTCGGGCGGGGCGAAGAGGCCGTAGCTTCGCGTCCGCTACTGGGGGACGCGGGAGAGGCGCCAGCCGCCGAAGGCGAAGAAGACCACCAGCGTGAGCCAGGGGGCGAGGGCCGCCGAGAGCTCGCCGCGTGCGCCGAAGCTGGCGCCGTACTCGCGGACCAGCAGGAACACGAAGAGCAGGCCGACACCCTGCAAGGCCGGCAAGGCGAGGCTGCGGGTCTGCTCGACCGACAGACCCAGTGGGACCGCCAAGAGGGCGAAGAGGATCACCAGGAAGGGAATGGTGAGGCGACTGTGAAGCAGGGCACGTGCGCGGCCCGGATTGCCGCCGTCGGCCAGGACGGCGGAGACGTAGTCCGAGAGGGTTCCGAGCGGAAGCACCACCAGCTCGGCCTGCTGCAGGTGCGGCGTGCGATCCTCCCCGAGCTCCAGCGTGACCTCTTCGGCCCGCTCGAGGGTCGGCGGCTGCTTGGCCTGCTCGGCATCGAAGCGCCGCACGGTGGCGCCCTTGAAGCTCCACTGGTGGGGCGCCAGGCGGGTGGCTTCCTCGGCGGCGACCAGTCGGACCAGACGACCCGCTTCGTCGCGCTCGAAGACGCGCACGTCGCGCACGGTGTTGCTTCCGGGCTGGGGGTCGCGGATGTTGTAGATGAATCGGCCCGTGTGGTACCAGATCGTCCCCGATCTCAGGGTGACCTCGCCGAGGGAACCACCCCCGCGCCCGGCGTGAAGGGCCGTGGCGGCCCGGAGCGTCACCGTCTCGTTCAGCACCAGCGCGAAGAGGGCGATCAGCACCGACACGGCGAAGACCGGCAGGAGGGCCCCGAGAGGGGAGATGCCCCCCGCCTTGATCGCTACGAGCTCGCTCGAGCGGGCCGCCTGGCCGACCGCGAAGAAGGCTCCGGTGAAGGTGGCGACCGGGATCAGGTAGGGCAGATAGGTGGCCGCACTGCGCTGGAGGAGGACCAGGATGGCCCCTCCGATCGTGCTCTCCGCCTCGAGCACGTCGCCCAGGTTGAGCAGCATGTCGACGACGAGCAGAACGAGCGCAAGAATCAGGATCGAGCCGGTAAAGGCCATGAGGAATCGGGTCGCGATGTATCGCCAGAGGGTCGGCACGGGGGGACCTAGGGGTTGAACATCCGGGTCGGCACGGCGAGGGAGTCTAGCGGTTGAGGGTCGTCGAAGGGAGTGAAGCGCTGGGAGCGCCCCTGCCCGGCTCCGTCGTGACCGTGGGCAATTTCGATGGCCTCCACGTGGGACACCGGGCGATCATGGATACCGTCACGAGCCGTGCGGCGGCCCTCGCGGCGCCGGCGGTCGTCTACACCTTCGAGCCCCATCCCCGGAAGGTCCTCTACCCCGACCGCGCCCCGCAGCTGCTGACCACCCTCGATCAGAAGCTCGAGCTGCTGGAGGCGCGGGGTGTGGACATCGCGATCGTCGAGCCCTTCACCCGGGAGTTCGCCCGCCTCCCGGCCGAGGACTTCGTGCGCCGGATCCTCTACGAGCGGATTCGCCCCAGCGAGGTCTACGTCGGCTACGACTTCCACTACGGGCGGGACCGCGAAGGGTCGATGCGTACGCTGACCGAGCTGGGCCCCCATCTGGGCTTCGCCGTGACGATCATCCCGGAGGTGATGGTGGGAGATCGCGACGTGAACTCGACGCGCATCCGCCAGCTCCTGGAGGAGGGAAGGGTGACCGAGGCTGCGCTGCTCCTCGACCGACCCTATACCGTGCGGGGGGCCGTGGCGAAGGGTGATCAGCGGGGGCAGACGATCGGCTTCCCCACCTTGAACCTCGCTGCGGAGAACGAGATCCTGCCGGCCCGCGGGGTCTACGCGGGCCACGTCCGCTTCCTCGACGAGGGAGACCCGGCGCGGGATTCCCTCTGGCCCGCCGTGACCAATGTGGGCAAGCGGCCGACCTTCAAGGAGGATGATCCCGTGCTGGCCGAAGCCCATCTGCTCGGATTCGAGGGGCCGGCCTACGGACGCCGGATCGAGATCGCCTTCGAGCACTTCCTCCGCGAGGAGAAGCGCTTCCCCGACGTGGAGGCCCTGACCGCGCAGATCGGACGAGATGCCGTCAGGGCGCGCGAGGTGCTCGCGGAGGGATGAGCGCTCCGACCCCGACCCAGCGCCCCCGCTGGACCGATCCCCGCCTGTGGGTCGGCGTGGCGATCACCGTCGCCGCGCTCTGGTACGCGTTCCGCGGCATCGACTTCTCCCAGCTCGGGCGCGAGATGGCCAAGGCCGACCTGTGGTGGCTGATCCCGGGCTCCGTCGCCTGCTACCTGGCCGCGATCTACTTCCGCGCCCTGCGTTGGCGCTACCTGGTCCGCTTCCTCGGCGAGTTCTCGACCTCGTCCTTGTTCCGTTCCCTGGCCACAGGCTTCATGGCGAACAACCTGTTCCCCTTTCGGATGGGTGAGCTCGTGCGCGCCTGGATGCTGGCCCGGGAGCACGATACCTCCGGGGCTGCGGTCTTCGGCACCGTGATCGTCGAACGGGTGATCGATGCCGTGGTGGTGTTGGGCATGGCCGCCGTGGTGCTCGGCACGGCCGGTGCCCAGGCGACGGGTCTCGATCCGCGCAAGGCGCTCGTCCTGCTCTCCCTGATCGCCTCGATTCCACTGCTCGGAGTGCTGGCGCTGCGGCGCTACCCGGATTTCTTCGTCGGTATGGCGACCCGGGTCGCCGGGTGGGTCCTGCCGACGAGGATCGTGGATCGGATCGACCACATGCTGCGCCAGATCGCGGCAGGGCTCTCCGGGCTGCGGGGCGCTCGGGACATCCTGTGGGTCGGTCTCCACTCGCTCTTCGTGTGGCTGGTGCTGGCGGTCCTGCCCTTCTGGCTCGCGATCCGCTCGCTGGGCCTCGACATGGGGGGGTTGGCAGCCGAACTGTGGGCCTCGACCCTCATGATGATCCTCGTGGGCGCGGCGATCGCGGTGCCCTCCGTTCCCGGCTTCGCCGGGACCTACCACGCGGCCTGCAAGGCCGCCCTGGTGCCTCTGGGCGTCGAGCCCGAGGTCGCCCTGGCCGCGGGCACGCTGGCCCACATCGTCTTCTGGATCACGATGACCGGGGCCGGTCTGGCCGTTCTCCGCTTTCGCGGGACCTCGCTGGACGTGGCCTTCTCGAGCGGCGAGCCGGTGGCCGGCGGCACCGGGGCTCCTCCGGCCCCCCCGGGTGAGACGGCCTCCGAGTAGGGCCCCCCGGCCGGCTTCGGGCTCCCGGTAAAGATCCCTCGTCGGGCCGCCGATAACCGGGCGGGTTCGCAGGGGTTTCCCACGGCGGCAGGTTCGGACGCAAGTGTCCGGGGGAGCCGCGAGAAACCGCTCCGAACCCTTGTGGAGAACACCCGGGGTGAACGAGCGGATCGGCGACCTCCTCGTCAAGGAAAGCCTCCTGACGACGGAGCAGCTGCGGAAGGCCAGGGACGAGGCGCGTGACAAGGGCGGGCGCCTCGGGGCCCAGATCACCAAGCTCGGCTACCTGCAGGAGAACGAGCTCTCCGAGTTCGTCGCCAAGCAGTACGGCGTGCCCGACATCGATCTCGAGGACTTCGATGTCGATCCCGCGGTGATCCAGCTGGTGCCCGAAGAGGTGGCCCTGAAGCACACGGTGCTGCCCGTGAACCGGGCCGGTTCGACCCTGATCATCGCCACGGCCGATCCCTCGAACATCTTCGCCATCGACGACATCAAGTTCCTGACTGGATACAACGTCGAGGTCGTCGTTGCCGCGGAAGAGCAGATCAAGCGCGCCGTCGATCGCCACTACGACCAGAGCGCCAGTATCGACGACATCATGGGGGACTTCGACGACTCCGACGTCGAGGTTCTCTCCGAGGACGACGAATTCGACGTCCTCGAGCTCGCCAAGGAATCCGAGGACGCGCCGGTCGTCAAGCTGGTGAACCTGATCCTCACCGACGCCATCAAGAAGGAAGCGTCGGATATCCACATCGAGCCCTACGAGAAGGAGTTCCGGGTCCGCTACCGCATCGACGGCGTGCTCTACGAGTCGATGAAGCCGCCCAACAAGCTCCGCAACGCGATCACCTCGCGACTCAAGATCATGTCGGAGCTCGACATCGCCGAGCGCCGTCTGCCCCAGGATGGCCGCATCAAGCTGAAGCTCGGGCGGGGCAAGGAGATGGACTACCGCGTCTCCGTCCTGCCCACCCTCTTCGGCGAGAAGACCGTGCTCCGTCTGCTCGACAAGTCGAACCTGCAGCTGGACATGACCAAGCTGGGCTTCGAGCAGGAGCAGCTCGACGTCTTCAAGGATGCAATCCACCAGCCCTTCGGGATGGTCCTGGTCACCGGGCCCACGGGTTCGGGCAAGACGACGACGCTCTACTCGGCGCTCTCCGAGCTGAACCAGACCTCCGAGAACATCTCCACCGCCGAGGATCCCGTCGAGTTCAACCTGAGCGGGATCAACCAGGTGCAGATGCACGAGGACATCGGGCTCAACTTCGCCGCGGCCCTTCGATCCTTCCTGCGTCAGGACCCGGACATCATCATGGTCGGCGAGATCCGGGACTTCGAGACCGCGGAGATCTCGGTCAAGGCGGCTCTCACCGGCCACATGGTGCTCTCCACGCTGCATACCAACGACGCTCCCTCCACCGTGAAGCGGCTCCTCAACATGGGCATCGAGCCCTTCCTGGTGGCCTCCTCCGTCAACGCCATCCTGGCCCAGCGCCTGGCACGCCGGATCTGCGAGGAATGCAAGGAGGTGGACTCGGACGTGAACGCCGAGGCGCTGACGGCGGCCGGCGTCCTCGACGACGAGCTCTCCGAGACGACCGCCTACACGGGCCGCGGCTGCCACACCTGCTCCGATACCGGCTTCAAGGGTCGGGTCGCCCTCTACGAGGTGATGCGCATCGGAGAAGAGCTGAAGGAGTTCGTGCTGAACGGTGCCTCGGCGACGGAGCTGAAGCGCGAGGCCATCCGTCTCGGCATGACGACCCTGCGGCGCAGTGCCCTCAACAAGCTCAAAGACGGCATCACCACACTTCCCGAGGTCTACCGGGTCTCCTCGGCGGACTTCTAGGAGCGTTCCATGGCGAACCTGCACCAGCTGCTCAAGGCGATGATCGAGAAGGGGGGGAGTGACCTTCACGTCACGACCAATTCTCCGCCGCAGCTTCGGATCGACGGCAAGCTGCATCCCCTGAAGATGCCCCCTCTCTCGCCGCCCGAGACGAAGCAACTCTGCTACTCGATCCTCACGGACTCCCAGAAGCACAAGTTCGAGGAGTCCAACGAGCTCGATCTCTCCTTCGGCGTCCGTGGGCTCTCGCGCTTCCGGGCCAACATCTTCATGCAGCGGGGGGCGGTGGCCGGGGCCTTCCGCTCGATCCCCTACAAGATCAAGACCTTCGAGGAGCTGGGCCTCCCCAAAGTGATCGCGGATCTGTCCAAGAAGCCACGCGGCCTGATCCTCGTCACCGGTCCCACGGGATCCGGCAAGTCGACGACGCTCGCCACGATCATCGATCGCATCAACACCGAGCGGAACGAGCACATCGTCACGATCGAGGATCCGATCGAGTACCTGCATCCCCACAAGGGCTGCGTGGTCAACCAGCGTGAGGTCGGCGCCGACACCGGCTCCTTCACCACGGCTCTCAAGTACATCCTTCGCCAGGACCCGGACGTCGTTCTGATCGGCGAGATGCGCGATCTCGAGACCATCGAGGCGGCCCTGACCGTGGCCGAGACCGGCCACCTCGCCTTCGCCACCCTGCACACGAACTCGTGCGTGCAGACGATCAACCGGATCGTGGACGTCTTCCCCCCCTACGCCCAGGCGCAGGTGCGGGCACAGCTCTCCTTCGTGCTCGAGGGTGTGGTCAGCCAGTCGCTGATCCCGAGGGCCAACGGCCCCGGACGGGCGCTCTCCCTCGAGGTGATGGTGCCGAACTCGGCGATCCGCAATCTGATCCGGGAGGACAAGATCCACCAGATCTACTCCCAGATGCAGATCGGTCAGGAGAAGTTCGGCATGCAGACGATGAACCAGTCGCTGGCTTCGCTGCACCAGCGCCGGATGATCAGCATGGACGATGCGATCGGGCGCAGCAGTGACGTAGACGAACTCCGCCAGATCCTGGCGGGCGGTGCTCCGGCGAGGCGTCGCCCCGCGGGCGCGGCCTAGGGAAGGGGGTTTCTGATGGCGATCTACAAGTGGGAAGCGCGCACGCGACAGGGCGCCACCCGAAAGGGTGAGATCGAGGCCGGGAACGAAGCCGCGGTGATGACCCAGCTTCGGGCCCAGCAGCTGATGCCGGTGTCGGTGAAGGCCAAGCCCAAGGACCTTCTCGAGAACATCAGCCTCTTCAAGCCCGCCGTGAAGACGCGGGACCTGGTCGTCTTCACGCGGCAGTTCGCCACGATGATCGATGCGGGCCTGCCCCTGGTGCAGTGCCTCGAGATCCTCGCGGACCAGAACCCGAATGCGACGATGAAGGGCGTGCTCCGCTCCATCAAGAACGACGTGGAGCAGGGCGCCACCTTTGCCGGCGCGCTGGCCAAGCAGCCGAAGATCTTCGACAGCCTGTACACGAACCTGGTTCGCGCAGGCGAGGTCGGCGGCATCCTGGACACGATCCTGAACCGCCTGGCCATCTACCTCGAGAAGGCCGACAGCCTGAAGCGCAAGGTCAAGGGCGCGATGGTCTATCCGACCACCGTCGTGCTCGTGTCGGTAGGCGTCATCACCTTGCTCCTGGTGAAGGTGATTCCCGTCTTCAAGAAGATGTTCGAAGACTTCGGAGGCACCCTCCCCGGGCCCACACAGGCGGTCATCGACATCTCTGAGTTCCTGCAGGAGTGGATCCTGGTGATGGGGGCTGGGGTCGCCCTGGTGCTCTTCCTCTTCTTCCAGGCACGGGGCCGATTCAGGAAGTTCCGACTCCACACGGATGCGCTCTTCCTGAAGATGCCCATCTTCGGGCCGCTGATCCGCAAGGTCGCGGTGGCCCGCTTCACCCGGACCCTCGGCACCATGGTCTCGAGCGGCGTGCCGATCCTCGATGCGCTGGAGATCTGCGGAAAGACGGCCGGCAATCTCGTGATCGAGACGGCCATCATGCGGACCCGGGCGGCGATCTCGGAGGGCCGCACCATGGCCGAGCCTCTCGAGGCCGAGGGGGTCTTCCCCGGCATGGTGGTGCAGATGATCGCGGTGGGCGAATCCACGGGTGCGATGGATCAGATGCTCAGCAAGATCGCCGACTTCTACGACGAAGAGGTCGACACCGCGGTGGACGCACTCACCTCGCTCCTCGAGCCCATGATGATCGTGTTCCTCGGCGGCGCGATCGGCGGCATCCTCATTGCGATGTACTTGCCGATCTTCAAGATCGCCGAGAGCATCGGCTGACCGGCACGGCGTGGAGGTCTCGGGCGGGCAGCTCGCGCTCGTCGAGGTGACGCGCGGGCGCGTGGTCCGCGTCACGGCGGCGCGGCTCGCCATCTGCCTGGGCGCGCTCCTGCTCGCCCTCACGCTGGTCGGCGCCGGCCGCCTCGAGAACGAGACGGCCGAGGTCGGCCTCTACGGGACCCTTGGCGCGGCCTTCCTCGCCACGGCGCTTTACGCCGCCTTCCTGCCCTGGGTCCGCAACATCTGGCGCTTCGCCGGGCTCCAGCTCGTGGGCGACCTCGGGCTGGTCACCGCGCTGGTGGCCTTCTCCGGCGGCGGCGATTCCATCTTCAGCTTCCTCTACCTGCCGGTGGTCGTGTTCGGTGCGTTGCTCTTCGACAAGGTGGGCGCCTATGCCACGGCCGTGGGCGCCTCGGCCGGCCTCGGGGCGGCCATCTTCTTCTCGGCTCGCGTCACCGCGGGATCCCTGGGCCCCATGCCCTTCGAGCTCTCCTTCGCACTCTGGGGCGTGCACTCGGGGGCCCTCCTGCTGGTGGCCCTCTTCGCGAGCGGTCTGACCCGGGAGCTGCGGCTGGCCGGGCAGAAGCTCGAGGCGAGCGCCACCGATCTGGCGGAGCTGCGCACGCTCCACGAACGCACGGTGGCGAGTCTCACGAGCGGCGTGCTCACCACCGACGCCGCCGGCCGGGTGACCTCCTTCAACCCGGAGGCCGAGCGAATCACGGGCCGGCAGGCCGACGCGGCGATGGGAGCACCCCTCGCCGAGGTCCTTCCGGGCATCGAAGCTGTCGTGGCCCAGGGTGAGAGCCCCGGTCGGGCCCGGGCGCGCTTCCGTTTCCTCGATGCGAGGGGGGATGAGCGCTTCGTCGGCGTGGCCATGTCCGACCTGCGCAGCTCGGAGAGCCAGCCCGGTGGCAGGGTGGTGATCTTCCAGGACGTGACCGAGGTCGTGCGCATGGAAGGAGAGCTCTCGAGGAGTGCCCGGCTCGCCGGAGTCGGGGAGCTGGCCGCCTCGATCGCCCACGAGATCCGCAATCCCCTGGCCGCGATCTCGGGCTCGGTCGAGATGCTCCGCTCGAATCTCTCCCCCGGCGAGGGTTCGGCCGAGGGCGGGCGGCTCATGAACATCGTGCTGCGCGAGATCGACCGGCTGAACCACCTGATCACCGACTTCCTCCAGTACGCGCGGCCGGCTCCTCCCAAGCTCGAGCGGGTCGATCTCGGAGCGCTGGCCGGCGAGGTGGCCGAGGCCTTCCGGACCTCCCTCGATGCCGATGTCGGACTCGAAGTCGCGCTCGAGCCGGGTTGCCTGCTCGAGGCCGACGCGGGCCAGCTCCAGCAGCTCTTGTGGAACCTGCTCAGCAACGCTCAGCAGGCCTGTCGCGGCGGGGGACAGATCCGCCTCGCGGTGGCCCGGGTTCCTGCCGGTCCTCAAGAGGCGGGGCAGGAGGGCCGAAACGAGGCGCGGGGGTGGGCGCGACTCGTGGAGCTGGCGGTATCGGATGACGGCTCGGGCATCGAGCCCGGATCGCTCGAGCGGATCTTCGATCCCTTCTTCACCACCCGGAGCGAGGGCACGGGGCTCGGCCTGGCGACGGTCCACCGGATCGTCGAGGGCCACGGAGGAACCATCCAGGTGGAGAGCAGCGTCGGCCAGGGCACCCGCTTCAGCCTGCGTCTGCCCGTGGAGGGCTGGGTGTGAGCCAAGACGCCGTTCGCATCCTCGTCGTCGACGACGAGCGCAGTATGCGCGAGTTCCTGGAGATCTTCTTCGCGCGGGAGGGCTATCAGGCCGTCACCGCGGGTGACGTGGACACGGCGCTCCTGGCCCTCGACTCCGACGACTTCGACGTCGTCATCTCCGATGTGCAGATGCCCGACAAGGACGGGCTGGAGCTGCTGCGTGCGGTCAAGGAGGCGGCGCCGGAGACCGTCGTCATCATGATCACCGCCTTCGCAACCACCGAGACCGCCATCGAGGCGATGAAGCAGGGCGCCTACGACTACGTCACCAAGCCCTTCAAGGTGGACGAACTCCGCCTGGTCGTCGAGAAGGCTCTCGAGAAGAAGCTCCTGACCAGCGAGAACCGGCGCCTGCGCTCGGAGCTGGAGAGCCACACGCGACCCCGCTCCCTGGTCGGCACCAGCAACGCCATGCAGCAGGTCTATGAGCTGGTCTCCCAGGTCGCGTGCACCAAGACCAACGTGCTGGTCAGCGGCGAGAGCGGGACGGGCAAGGAGCTGGTGGCCCGGGCGATCCACGACCAGAGCGGCCGCAAGGACCATCCCTTCGTCGCGGTGAATTGCGGGGCGATCCCCGAGAACCTCCTCGAGAGTGAGCTCTTCGGCCACGTCAAGGGGGCCTTCACCGGAGCCTTCCAGAACAAGGCCGGGCTCTTCGAGTCGGCCGACGGGGGGACCCTCTTCCTGGACGAGATCGGCGAGGTGCCCTTGTCGCTGCAGGTGAAGCTCCTGCGCGTCATCCAGGACAAGCACATCCGAAAGGTGGGCGGCAACGGCGACGACCCCGTGGACGTCCGGATCGTGGCCGCCACGAACCGGGACCTCCAGCAGGAGGTGGCCGGGGGCACCTTCCGCGAAGATCTCTTCTACCGGTTGAACGTGATCCAGATCCACGTTCCGAGCCTGCGCGAGCGCATGGAGGATGTGCCGCTCCTCGTGCAGCACTTCATCCAGAAGTTCGCGCGCGAGCTGGGCAAGGAGATCGAGAGCATCGACGACGAAGCCCTCGCCCGGATCCAGGCCTACGACTTCCCCGGCAATGTCCGCGAGCTCGAGAACACCATCGAGCGGGCGGCGGCCCTCTGTCAGGAGGGCCGCATCGGCGTGGAGATCCTTCCGCCGGCCATCCTGGACCCCAGGCCCACGCTCTCCTCGAGTCGTCTGCCCCTGGAAGGTGGAAGCCTGGACGACATGCTCGCCAAGATCGAGAGCGAGCTGCTTCGCGAGGCCCTGGTGCGAAGCGGCGGCGTCAAGAAGAAGGCCGCCCAGCTCCTGGGCGTTTCCTTCCGCTCCTTCCGCTATCGCCTCGAGAAGCTCGGCATCGACGAGTCCGGCTGAGCCCATGCGGCGCCACGGCCTGCGCACCGAGGTGCTCCTCAGCCTGGGTCTGGTCATGCTGCTGGCCACGGTCGTTCTGGTGACGGTCTTTCTCACGCACCAGGAGCAGGGCTTGCGCATGGTCCTGGGCCGCTCGCTCCGGGCCGAGGCGCTCAGTGGGGTCGATCCGACCACCGCCGTGGCCGTGGGCACGGAGTGGTGGTGGGTCGACGCCCAGGACGGAGCCCGTTCGCGGGGCGGATTGGCCGGACCGATCGACCCCGCCAGTCTCGACCTGGCCCGGCGCGCCCGCGAGGACGGCACGCCGCTACTCCAGCTCGGGCGCCTGGGCGATCGGATCCGCTTCGCGACGCCGGCGCGCGACGAGGTCGGCGCCCCGAAGATCGCCGTGGCCCGACTCACCGCCGACGCCTCCGCGCGCCTGCGGACCCGTCCGCTCGCCGTGGTCGCGGTGTTGGGCCTGGCCAACGTGGCAATCTTCACGGCCTTTGGCGCCTGGCTGCTGCGGCGCCGGGTGATCGCGCCCCTGGAGGGCGTGGCTCGCGCGGCCGACGAGATCGCGGCGGGTGGCCGCGAGGTGCGGGCGCCGGCCGAGGGGCCCGGGGAGATCGCCGGGGTGGCCCGAGCGCTCAACGAGATGACCGACGCGCTCCAGGGCCAGAGCGAAGAGCTCGAGAAGGCCGTCGGCGACCTGCGCAGCACGAATCGCGAGCTGCGCCAGACCCGGGCCGGTCTGGACCGGGCCGAACGCCTGGCCTCGGTGGGCCACCTGGCCGCCGGGGTCGCGCACGAGGTGGGCAACCCGATCGGGGCCATCCTGGCCTTCATCGATCTGGCACGTCGCGAGGAGGTTCTCTCCGACGCCGGGCGGGATCATCTCGAGCGAGCGGGTCGAGAAGGCGAGCGGGTGCGGAGCATCCTGCGGCAGCTCCTGGACTTCTCGCGACCGGCGCAGCCCGAGCCACGCCCCATGGACTTCGCCCGGGTGGCGGGCGAGACCCTGGCGCTGGTCACGGCCCAGCGTCGCTATGGCCATCTGCAGGTGGAGTCCGTGCTGCCGGAGGACCTGCCACAGGTCTTGGCCGATCCCAGCGCGGTGACCCAGATCCTCCTCAACCTCCTGCTCAATGCCGCGGATGCGATCGCAGCCCAGGGAGGAGGCGGGGGCCGGGTGCGGCTGCTGCTCCGAGCGGCGGCGCTCGGGCGCCGCGAAGGGGATCTCGACGACGAAGGGGTGCGCCGGCGAAGGCCCGATGCCGTCGAGTGCCTCGTTTGCGATGACGGCTGCGGCATCCCAGAGGCCGACCGCGAGCGGATCTTCGACCCCTTCTACACGACCAAGGACCCGGGAGAAGGCACGGGCCTGGGCCTCGCCAACAGCGCGAGGGTGGCCGAGCAGCTGGGTGGGGTGGTCGAGTGGATGCCGGCGCCGCCCGGCTTTCGAACGGCGATCGCCCTTCGGCTTCCGGCACTTCCCGCCGAGGCCCACGCAGCCTCCGGTCGGGCGCGGGGCGGAGCGGCGCCCTGAAGAGCCTTGCGGGCCCCGCAACGAGGTGCGCAGCTGGGGCCTCCGCCCCCGGAGAGGGACCCGGGCAATAACTCAAGAGACCTGGCTGTTTAGCCGATTTTCAGCAGGTGGCATGGCCCTTGCGTTGCTCTGGGCCAGGCCCGGTGCCCAGCCGGGCGTGAGGAGTCGACCTACGTGTCCCGACACGATGCCCTACTCGCCAGAACGAATCGCCGGAACGCCTGGGATGTCCATGGCCCGAGGCGGCGCCGCGCCGGCTTCACGGTCCTCGAGCTCATGGTGGTGGTCGCGATCGTGGCCATCGTCGTCGGCTTCGCCGCCTCGAGCTGGCAGCGAACCCAGCAGAACAACAAGACCAAGTTCATGGCGCGCCAGATCGCGGGGGCCTTCGAGCTCGCCCATACCTACGCGATCCAGAACGAGACAGTCTACGGCGTCTACGTGAGCCTCGCCGGGCGTGCCCAGGACATGTGCGGCAACGCGCTTCCTGCGAACCAGCCGATCACGGTCTTCATCGACAACGTGACGCAGAACTGCTGCATCGACGCCGGCGAGACCCAGCTCAACTATCCCTCCGACACCGCGGCACCCACGAGCCTGGCCTGGGGCGCGACCTGGGCAGCTGCCGTGGTGCCCACGGACCAGGGAAGCCAGCCGGGCAACCTGGCCCAGGGAACCTCGCTTCCCTTCACGACGGCGGGCACCGCCCCGCTGGTCCTGTTTCGCGCCGACGGCGTTCCCGTGCTCCCCGACAACGTCTGCAACATGGGCACGGTCGGGAGCGGCACCGGCGGCTTCTACCTCACCACCGGCACCAACGCGGCGGCCGATGCCAGGGACTACGCGGTGGTGATCTCGCCGCTGGGCGCGACGCGCATCCACAGCTTCAATCGGAGCAACAACACATGGACGAACTGACCCGCCGCGGCCAGCCGAGCCCGGCCCTCTCGGCGCAACGGCTTCGCCGCAGCTCCGGCCTTTCGATGATCGAGGTGATGATCGCCCTCACGATCCTGGCGGGCGGTCTCCTCGTCGTCCTGACCATGCAGATCCAGGCCACGCGCGCCGGTCGACATGGCCGCAATGCCACCGAGGCGTCGCGGATCGCCCAGAATCAGATGGAGGTCCTGAACAACCAGGACTTCACGACCCTTGCCGTGACCGGTGGCTGGACGCCCGTGGTCGCCGTCAACGGAGTCGTCACGGGAGGTCCTGCGACCGCCGTGCCCCAGGCCTATTCCCTCGATTGGATGGTCTCGGCCAATCCCGACCCGAATCCCTCGATCACGGCGGACACCTTCCAGGTGGACGTCCGGGTCCGGTGGACGGATCCCAATGCCCCGGCGGGCACCCCCCAGCGCGCCTACGTGATCTCCAGCATCCGGTATGACGACTAGAGGACGAGGGCCCATGTTGCGTCTTCCCACGAACCAGTCCCGGCAGCTCGCCTTCTCGCTGATCGAAGTGATGGTCTCGATGGTGATCCTCGTTCTGATCACCCTCTACATGACCGATCTGCTGCTGCGCCAGAGCCGCACCTATACCGTCGTCGACCAGGTCGCCGAGATCCAGCAGAATGTTCGCGCGATCTCCGATCTCCTCGAACGCGAGATGCGGACCACCGGCTTCATGACCGAAGAAGCGGGGGTCGTCTGCGCCGTGGATCTCCTCAACGCGCCGGACATCCTCGTGGTCACCGACCCGGCCGTCTTCGACCCCACGGACCAGAACGCGTCCGACATGGCCGTCGACATCAGTGAGCTCGAGTACGCGGGAGTCGCCACCGACACC
This sequence comes from Deltaproteobacteria bacterium, assembly GCA_002687015.1. Lineage (GTDB taxonomy): Bacteria > Myxococcota_A > UBA9160 > UBA9160 > UBA6930. The sequence goes on along the minus strand of NYZB01000243.1, from coordinate 2,410 downwards.
TTCAACGTGGCGACCCTGGTCGACACGACGGCCTTCTATGACATCGACAGCAACGGAACTCCGGACAGCGACTTCTTCGACGTCCAGCCTGCAGCGGCGGCGCCCTGGCCGCAGGGGCAGTCGGGCGGCGTCATCATCTACGACCGCAACGATCCGACGGCGGGAACCGCCTGCGGCCGGGTCGTGCGCGGCAGCCTCACGGCGGCCCAGATCCAGGTCGACTACACCTTCGGGCTCCCCGGGGCCACCTACGCCCCGGTGGCCCTGCCCACGGTCGGCGCGGACCTCTGGATGGTCCCCGCCGTCGTCTACCAGGTGGATCAGGGTGGCCCCCTGGCGGTTCCGCCGGCCACCTCCCAGCTGCTCCGCAACGGCCTGGTGATCGCCGAGGACGTCGAGGACATGCAGCTGGCGCTCTGGTTCGACGCGGACACCGACGGCACCCAGGACAACGGCGAGTACTGGGGCTCGGCCCCGGCCGATCCCCTGACCGGCGGAGCCTACGTCTCGACGGCGCGGGACCACCGCGAGGTGCGGGAGATCCGTGTGAACCTGATGCTGCGCACCCGTCAGCAGGACCCGAACGTGACCGCCACGACGGCGACGCCCCAGGGCCAGTTCCAGAACCTCGAGAACCGGAACACGGCCGCGCCAGCGAGGGATGCTTTCGTGCGTCGCATCCAGACCCTGACGATCCGCCCGCGGAACGTCGGCCATCGCACGAACAGCCTGTGAACGGGAGCGAAGCGATGCACCCCCGAAGAGCCCGGAGACCCGCCATGCACGAGCCCACTGAACGCCCCGACCGTCGCCGAGAAGCCGGCGCAGCCATGTTCGTGGCGGTCCTCATGCTGGTGCTGATGGGCTGGATGGGCATGGCCGCGATGAACTCCGCGACCCGCGACAACCAGGTCGCGGGCCTGCAGAACCGGAACCAGAACGCCTTCTTCGCGGCCGAGGCGGGCCTCGCCTACGCCCGCGCCATCCTGGAGCACGAGATCGCGGACACGAGCGACCTTCCGGGCACGGGCACCGTGCCGGCCTTCCCGACCCAGGCCGCGCCGACACCGATCAGCACGGTCGGCGCCTACGCCGAGTGGCAGAGCGCGGGCAATGCGGGCAACGAGCTGCCCCGCTACTACGCGGATCCCAATCCGCCGGATCCGGGCAACCCGGACCCGATCCACTACATCGGGCCCGGCGAGATCCTGGACGGAGATGACTTCCAGGTCGGCGGGGCCAAGAGGGTGGGGACCCTCTGGCAGATCAACGTCGTCGGTCAGAGCCCCCAGGCTCTGGGCGGTGGCTTCGGGCTGGGAGCTTCGACCTCGGCGCTCGAGGTGGTGGCCGTCAAGCCCATGATGAAGTGAACGCGTGGCGGCCGTCGGCCGCAGGGGGGGGGACGATGAGCAAGCGATCGACGAGCCGAGGGCTCGCCTGGGCGCTCACACTCGCGATGGGACTCGCAGCCTGCGGCAGCGAAGAGGTGCCCACGGGCGCGGGGACCACGCCCATGGTTCCCACCGCCGAGCAACGCGAGCAGACGGAGGACGCGCTGGCGGTGACGGAGCCGCCGGTGATCGAGCGCCTGGAGATCGTGCCGAGCGAGATCCTGGCCGGTCGAGAGATCCGGGTCGTGACGGACGTGAGCGATCCCGACGGCGGACCGCTCCACATCACCTATGTCTGGTCCCGAAATGGGGTCGAGGTGGCGCGGAGCAAGCAGCCCTCCATGACCTTCCAGGACCTCGAGAAGGGCGATTCCATTCTCCTGGAGGCCACCGCCAGCGACGGCCGGAACGAGAGCGCGCCCATGCGGCTGCGCGCCTCGGTGGGCAACCGCCCCCCGACCCTCACCAAGCTGGAGCTGGAGCCGACCCAGGACATCCGGGCGGGGATGACGGTGAAGGCCACGCCCTACGCCGAGGATCCCGACAACGACCGCCTGAGCTTCGTCTACGCGTGGAGCGTGAACGGGGCCGAGCGGGGAAGCGAGCGCAGCTTCGACACCGAGGGTCTGCGCCGCGGCGACAAGCTGAGCCTCGCGGTGAGCGCGAGCGACGGCGAGCGCAAGAGCAAGCCCTACACGATCGAGACCGTCCTCGGGAACACGCCGCCCACGATCCGCTCGGCCGGTGAGAAGCCCATCGCGAGCCTCTATCGCCACAAATTCGAGGCCAAGGACATGGACGGTGACCGCAACCTGCGCTTCTACCTGGAGACGGGTCCGGCAGGCATGACGATGGACGCGATCACCGGGATGCTGAGCTGGAAGCCCGACGAGGCCCAGGCCGGCCGCCATGACGTGGTGGTCGGGGTCAAGGACGGGAACGGGGAGGGCACCACCTTCTCCTTCGCCGTCACCGTCGCCACGCAGCCCGCAGATTCGCCGCCGGCCGCCCCCGCCAAC
>NYZB01000242.1 GCA_002687015.1 Deltaproteobacteria bacterium | reverse complement strand
GCTCTGGTTCTCACCCTCTTCTTGGCACTAGCGGCCAGCGGCGCACAGGCGGCCACCCTCGACGTCATCGGCGGGCAGCTCCGAGGCGCGTTTACTGTCGATGTGGGCGGCTTGCTCTACGACGTCGAGTTCGTCGAGGGCAGTTGCATCGGCGTATTCGACGGCTGCGACGATCCATCGGACTTTGCGTTCACCGATCTGGCCTCGGCAAACCTGGCGTCACAGGCACTTCTCGACCAGGTGTTCCTGGACGGCTCGGAGGGCAGCTTCGACTCCTCTCCTGGATTGACCCTGGGCTGCGAGGGGACCGAGGTCTGCGGGGCAATGACTCCATTCGATGGAGACGCTTCGAGCGCCACGGTCTTCCTCAGTGCTTCCATCGCCATCAACAAGGACATCTCGCGTGACTTCGTCGATTTCCTGGGGATGCCCTACGGGATTGATTCGGTGGGCGAGCTCCTCGGGGGCCAAGCCCAGTTGGACACCGCGGATGCGTTGACTTCAGCTGGCCCCGTCGACGTCCTCGTGTGGGCGCGTTGGCAAGCGGCCCCGATCCCCGAACCCAACACGGCAATCCTGCTGGGCCTCGGCCTGGTCGCACTGGGTCGCTTCAGGCAAAACTAGACGAGCCCCAGGGCTCCCCTCCCGCACCCCCAAGGCGGTGCCCGGGTGGCCACGACCTCCGGAGATTCAACCGTCCCGGCGGTTTGTTTCTGCGCGCCGCGAAAAAAATCGCCTTCCCGTGAAGCACTTCACAGGGACGAACCCTCCCTGCACCCCATGCTTGACCCCAACGGAATCCTCCGTTTCAACCAGGGAGGTCAGCCATGAAAATCTCGTCCGACGGCCCGCGCCGAACTCGTTCCGCGACCCTCCAAGGCGACGGCCTGGGTCTCGCCCTGCTGCTCTGCGGGTTGCTGGGCGTTGCGGAACCGGCGCGGGCCGCGGACTCACTCTCGGGCCTCGAGTCCCCCTGACGAAACTTCGAGCGCTGCGGTGCGGCGGCTTCAAACAACCATCCCCATCCAGCCGCACCGCAGCGCTTCTGTTAGGCTCGCTCCATGCCCGAGCCCACGCTCCAGGATCTCGACATCCACAGCCCCGATCTCTACGTCAGCCGCGGCTACCCGTGGCGGGAGTGGGACCTGCTGCGCCGGGAGGCGCCCGTCTTCTGGTACGAGCGCGAGAGCATCGATCCCTTCTGGGCGATCACGCGCCACGCGGACATCCTCACCGTCTCCAAGCGCTCCGACGTCTTCGTCAACAGCCGCCGCCTGCGCCTGCAGGATCGCGCGGAGGACCAGCGGCAGAGTCACTACATGCGCCTGCGCGCGGAAGCCATGGGGTGGGATCCCAAGGAGCCGCACGATTTCATCTTCATGGACGATCCCCGGCACCGAAACTTTCGGCTGATCCCCGCCCGGCGCTTCACGCCCGCCGCTCTCGACAAGCTGGAAGATCACTTCGACCAGCTCTCCCTGGGTTTCGCGGAAGAACTGCGCAGCCAGCTCGACGAAGCCGCGCAGCGCGGCGAGCCCTGCGACTTCGTGCGGGCCTTCGCGGAGAAGCTGCCGCTGGCGGCCATCGGCGAGATGCTCGGCCTGCCCCCGGGCGACTGGCAGCGCCTCAAGGTGCTCACCAACGTACTGATCGGCGCCCCCGAACCCGACTTCGAAGCCGAAGGCGAAGATCGACAGACCAGTCTGCGCCGCGCGGTGGCGGAACTGCTCGGCTACAACCTCGAAGTCATCGAGAAGCGCCGGGCCGACGGCGCCCAGGGCGATGACGTCGCCAGTCTGCTCTTGCGCGGCAAGGTGGACGGCAAGCCCCTCACCGACCAACAGCTCCTGGGCTACCTGAACCTGCTGCTGGTGGCGGGCAACGAGACCACCCGCAACGCCCTCACCGGCGGAGTGCAGGCCCTCCTCGAGCACCCCGAAGAGCGCGACCGCCTGTGCGCCAACCCGGAGCTCGTGACCAGCGCCGTGGAGGAGATGCTGCGCTGGACCTCACCCGTGGTGCAGTTCGCGCGTACGGCGGTGGAGGACTTCGAACTCGCGGGCGTACGCATCCGCGCCGGTGACGACGTGGGCATCTGGTATCCCTCCGCGAACCGCGACGAAGCCGTCTTCTCCGACCCCTACCGCTTCGACATCACCCGCAGCCCCAACCACCACCTCGCCTTCGGGGGCTACGGGGCGCACTTCTGCCTGGGCGCCAACCTGGCCCGCTGGGAGATGCGCGCAGCACTCCGCGCCCTGCTCCCCATCCTGCCCAGCATGGAGCTCGCGGGTCCCGAGCAACGCATCCCCTTCCTGCACGTGCCCGCCATCCACGCCCTGCCCGTACGCCTGGCCGCTTAGTCGGGCAGCTCTCCACCTGCGGCGCGGGCACCGTAGCTCGCGAGCAGCCGGCGCATCGACTCGGAACGCGCGATCTCGAGTAGCGCCTCACCCTGAGGCGCCAGGTTGGGGTCGGCACCGTGCTCGAGCAGCGCACGCACGCTCTGCTCGCGCCCGTGGGTCACGGCGTCGTAGAGGGGGCTGCGACCGACGCGATCGAGCTGGTTGGGATCTGCCCCGCGCTCGAGGAGCACTTCGATCACCGGGGTGTCGGCGCGCGCGGCGGCCACGTGCAGGGGTGTGCGGCGATCCCAGCTAGGCAACGGCGCCTCAGCGGAGACCCCGTAATCGAGCAACACCCCGAGCGCCTCGGGATGGTCGTTCTCGATGGCGAATTGCAGGGGTGTGCGGCCGTCGGCACTCGCCTCCCCGGGGTCGCCGCCCTGCTCGAGGAGTTCCCCCAAGCCCTCCACGTGCCCCAGGCGCGCCGCCGCCGCGACGCTGAGCGAGTAACCCTCCTCCATGTAGGCAGCCACCAGCGCTTCGTCCCCATACTGGAGGGCCTGCTCGAGGGCACTGGGCCCCGGACCCTGGGCACGGGCGGCGTCCGCGCCGGCATGCAACAGGGCTCGCGCGATTTCCGGCGAGCGGCGGCGGTTCGCGTACTGAAGGGCTTGGCTCAACTCCGCCGGGCCGACACCGCCGTGTTCTACCAGGATGACCGCCGTCTCGGCTTCTCCCGCAGCCACGGCCGCCAGCAAGAGCGAGGCACCGGTGCGGGTATCCGCCGCGGGATCGGCACCCGCGGTCAGCAGCACCCGCAACGCCTCGGATTGGCCAAAGGGCGGATAAGGCGTTCAAACTGCGTTTTCGCTCAACGTCCGAGTATGGGGGTTATGTCAAACCCCAGCGGGAAGCCCCGCGGCGGAACTCGATTCCGCGCGAGAGGTCAGCACTGGGGACCCGGCCGACTCTGGCGAGCAAGGCTCGCGGTGGCGCACGGGTGGGTGCAGGGTGACTGGGAAGATACCAGATCGGGGGACATTCTTCGCCCGCTGCCCGTCACGCTTGACGCACTCTTCGTCGATTCTCAGGAATAGGAATGTTGGACCGATGGAATATCCTTGGCCTCTGAATCCTTGGGTGTTGAGTCAAGGGCTACTCCTCCCATTTCAGACCTCGCCCGAAGTAACCCGCTCGAACGACCTTCGACCATCTCGAGCGAGAGATTCCCAGGTCGAGCACGGTCCCTTCTATCGAAAGATCGGGTACAGCAACGAGGCGTGCGATGCCCTCGGAGTCGTTCCACACACCGTCGACCTGCGCCTCGAGAAACGCCGGCTCCCGCATTCCAGGCAGGAACCCCAGCCGAACCGTTGCCTCCTTCGCGTCGGTGTCGCGAACAATTCGCACGGCCAACTCCCTGGCACGCAACGCCCCCGCGCGGTCGACCTTGTGCGGATCCTTCCCACAGAGCGCGCCGCCGCCGATCGGGACGCCTGGCCCGTAGTGATCGACGACCAGCTTCTTGCCCGAGAGTCCGTTGTCCCCGCGCGGGCCGCCGCAGGTGAAATCGCCACCGCCGTTCAGACGGAAGCGGTCGGGGTTCCATGAGCCTCCGATCCCGGGCAAGGCCAGGTCCAGGGCTTTCACCTCGGCCTCGAGTGCGGGGAGCAGGATGCGATGGAGCGCTTCGTACCCGATCTCCGGAGCGTGCTGGAGGGAGACGTTCAGGATGTCGAGGCGATAGGTGCCTGATTCTGCGAGGATCCGGACGAGTACCTTGCCGTCGGGGCCGCAGACTTCCTTGAAGGTCTCGCGCATGCTGCCGAGCGCTTCGCGGAGGCGACGCGCAGCGAAGACGGCGGGCGGAAGCCAGCCGGTCTCCTCGCTGCCCGAGGCGTGGCCCACCACAATGTTCTGGTCGTCGGAGAAGCCGCGGATGGCGGACTCCTCGTCGGTGAGCGGGCCGAGTTCGAGGTTGGAGAGGACCTCGAGTTTGCACCGTGAATCGGGTGCGGCTTTCGGGCCCGCCCAGCCCTGAGCGGTGAGCGCCCAGCGCCCGAGATACCCGGCCTGGTGGAAGGCGTGGTACGCCTTGATCTCGTGGAAGAGGGTCTCGCTATGCAGTTGCGGGCCCGAAGCGATGCGACCCGTCACCAGCACGGTGTTGCGGAAGACTGCGACCTCGACTCCGACGAGGGCTCTCGGGTCACGGATGATGGAATCCTCGACGAAGTGCTCGGCCACCGCATCGGCCAGGCGATCGGGGTGGCCGGGGAGGACGTCCTCGGCGACGTGGGGGATCAGGGTGTTGCGGGCGTTCATCGTCGCCTCCTGCTTCCCGACCCGCCGATCAGCGGGGGAAGCGTGGTGATGGTCTTCGTGATGTCGAGGAGCTCGTCGGGAAAGCTGCCCTCGGCCGGAAGTACCGCGTGGAGCCTGAGAGGCTTCGCGACAACGGCCCGAGCCTGCGCCTCCGTGGGTCGGCCCACGTAGCCGTCGGTCAGGACCAGCGCGCTGCGGAGCCGTGGCTCGTCCAGTGCGTGCTCCAGGACGCACTCGATGCAGGTGCCGCCGGTCGACTCCACGGTTCCGGCGCGAAGATCGGAGAGCCGCACGGGGGCGACCTCCGTCGAGAACTGGAAGAGATGCACTTGGCCGCTCTGGACGTAGGGCGCGAGGAGCCCGGTCAGGTAGGGGAGCACACCGAACATCGAACCCGAGACGTCGAGGTACACGTGGGCCGTGGCGGGCACGCGGGAGCGCACGGCCCGATCGATGATCTGGGGGTGCAGCGTGTCGGGCAGGCCCAGGGCGCGGCGAGCGGGGCTCAGACGATCGGCGGAGGACGGAATCGGACCCATGCCGCCGGGGGAACGAACCCAGTCGCGCCGCCTTCGCTCGTACTGGCCGGGGACCGGCCCTAGTGCGCGCCGGAGCACGGCGGCGAATGCGCGGCGCACCGACGCAGCGGCCGGGCGGATGCCGCCGCTCCAGCTCTGCAGGGAGTCTCCGGTGTCCCGCCCACCGAGGGGGATCGGCGGAGGCGGCCACCGCGCGACGATGCGGCGCACGACTTCGCCGAAGTGCGAGTCGTTCGCGGCTGCCGCGTCCTCTTCCTCGGAAGCGTGGTTGCCGATGAGAACGGCTTCCGCCCCCTGCGAGTCGGAAACGCCCTCTCCCTTGCCGGAGGACTTCGCGCCCTCGGGTCGTGCGGGCTTCTCCAGCAGCTCGAGGATCTCCGAGTAGAGGGGCATCGCGACTCCCGCCGAGCCCTGTGCGGGGTAGAGGCGCTTGACGAGCGGCGCAGTCCCGGATGGGCCCAGCCTCGTCGGCACCCTCGGATTCTCGGGCCATCCCTCGGGCGGCCGCAGCAGCAGGCCGGGAAACGAGTCCACCGGGTTCAGGCCCTCGAAGAAGCCGCGGTACTCGGGCCCGGGGAACTGACGGCAGAGCCCGGCATTGATGATCGCGTCGAAGGCGATGTTCTGGGCTTCCGTCGCGCGCGGGTAGAGCGTCGTGTGCGCCAGCAACACGTGCCACAGCTCGTGCATCGTGAGCAGGAAGAGATGCTCGTCGCTCTGGCAGTGCCGGGCGACGAAGTCCGGGTTTAGAAGCAGGCGCGGCCTGCCCTCGCACGTGACGGCGGCCGTTGCGACATCGCGGCTGGCCTCGACACCAGCCAGGCCGACCAGCGTCTCCATCTCGAAGCTCGCGGCCGGCAGGCAGCGCACGAGACGCTCGGCCAACGGACGGTTCGCGTTCCAGAGATTCATGGTTCCGCGGGTGGGTTCAGGCTGCGACATGGCTCCACTTTCTTGCGCCGGTGCTGCGGGCCAGGGCGACGAGGCGCGGGTCGTCGCTAGCGAGTTCGCGGCGCAGGTAGCTGCGCTCCAGGGCCAGGGGCGCGTTGCCGAGCAGGAGGCTCGAACGCGTGCGGCCCAATACGTTGACGACGAGTTCAGGATTCGTGGCCTCGAGGATCCTGGTACCCCGTCCGGAACCCTCCTCGTGTTGCCGCGGTGGCGACCAAGCGAAGATCAGGGCCGCACCGACCAGGCCGAAGCGGTCCCAGGCACCTCGAAGGCACTCCTGGCGGGCGCGGGAAGGCCGAAGCCAGAGGCGGTTCGGGCCTTCGGTGGCTTCGATCGCGAATCGGACGATCGTTCCGGACGAGACCTTGATGCTGCACCTCACCGGGGACCGCGGCGCGACCGACATGTTGTTCAGCAGGCTGGGGTGACCCGGCAGGAGACTCCGCTCCCTGGCCGGGGGATCGGCGCGGCATCCCATCGCAAGGATCCACAGGTCCTCGTCTTCGTGGTCGCTAGGCCCGGTCATGCCCCACCCTCCACCCCAAAGGTCTCCAGATCCCATTGGAACTCCTTCACCGCTTCTCGCCAGGGCACATCGCGCCAGAGTTCGGGAAAGCCGGCGTGGAGGAAGTTCCGTTTCAGGGTCGTCATGGGCGCGTTGACCGACTGCCCGGAGAGCCAGCGGTTGATCTCCCGCCAGGTCTCGAGGTCCCGTCCCATCGATACCCGCTCTTCGCGTTCCGCTGGCTCGAGGGCACGCCGCGCCACGTGTGCCAGGGCTTCGAAGGCCGAGGGCTCCAGGGCGCGACGACTGCGAAGGCCGAGGAACGAGGTCGTCGCCAGGCTGAGCCGCCGTGCGGGGCACTCCTCCTTCGAGAGGGTCTGGGTGACCAGGCGCGAGAGCTCCGCGTCGGGCATGCCCAGCTTCTCGGCCAGCACCACGCGCCGCGCCGGGTCCTCCTTTTCGAGCACCTGCCGCCACAGGTCATCCCGGGAGCGAACCGCGAGCTCGAAGGCCTGCCGATGGGAGGCGATCACCGTCGTGGGCGAGGGCGCGGCTTCGGATGCGTTCTGAGGGAGTCCGTGGAGGACCGCCAGCTCGGCACTGTCCTCGAGCGCAGCCTCCTCTCCTTCCAGGAGCAACCGCGCCGCATGCACCGCCGCCACGTTCCGTCCGAGCATGCGCGCGCGTCTCGGGCTTTCTGCAAGATCGGCCTTGCCGAGGAGTGTGACGAGTTGCACGACGTAGTCTGCAATGAGCGTGTCGTTCTGGACGAAGGTCTCGCCCGCAAGCCGACGACAACGGGACGCGAGTCGCTTCAATGAGGGACGCTTGCGTCCGGCCGCGGTCTCCTGCGCCGAGACGAGACGGCGCCGATCATCGGCCGACAGATCGCCCCAGTCCGGCACGCGGACGACGAACCCGAAGCGATCGGCCAGCGCCGGGTCGAGGGACTCGGACCCGAGGTAGGCCGACCCTGCGCCATCGAGATCATCGTCCGACGCCGGCGGGTTCATCGCCGCCCAGCGCAGCCGGAGATCCGGCAGCTCGACCCCCGCGACCCGCCGCTCGTGGATCACCGGGAAGAGCTTGTTCTGCACGTCCGGCCGACAGCGCGAGATTTCGTCGAAGAAGGCGAACCCCGCACCCCAGATCGCCCCGGGCGTGCCGACGAAGCGGAGAGTCTTCCCTTCCTTGTCGGGGAGAGGGATGCCGACGAGGTCGTCGTAGTTGAGGAGCGAGGTGTTGTAGTGGCGAAACGATTGGCCGAGCGCCGCCGCCAGCCGCTCCACGAGGAGCGACTTGGCGGTTCCATGCGGGCCGACCAGGAGAACGGGTGTCTCCGTCGCGAGGCCCGCGAGCACGACCGATTCGAGCGGGCCGTAGCCCACCAGTCCCAGCGCTTCGAGGAATCCAGCCCCCGCCATCACGCGCCCTCCGCGAGCGGGCCACCAATGATGGCCTGCGCCTTCCGCGCACCGCGACGTTGACCGCAGGGCGTGAAGCGAAGGGAGATGTGGCAGTTCTCCGCATTCGCGAAGAGAGCCAGGAGTCGGTCGCGCTTGGCGCGCGCCTCGGCCACATCGGCCGTGCCTAGCGAGAAGCGGATCCGCTCCTGCCGGTGGTCCTGGTGGATCGTGAAGGCGATCCACCAGAGCCGCCCGTTGCGCCACAGGTGGTGGTTGGGGTCCGCATTTGCGGGGACCGCGAAATCCACACGAGCGGGAGCCTCGTCGCGCCCATTCCGCCGCCTGCTCTTCCTCGAACTTCGAGACATGGCGTCTCCTCCACCGTGAGGTGAGAAGACACCCGGAGAGCGCGGCCCTACATGGAGCCGCCCTGGACATGTTGTTGCCCGATCCTGTCGGGCCGCATCTCCCGTTCACCCCCGGAGGGATGTGGGAAGGCACCTTGGGTTGTCCACCCAGGTTGCCGGGCTGCCTGCCTGCGGGTCTTTCCCGTTGGAAGGCGGCCACTCCGGATGCCGAGATCATCATCATAACAGCTGGGTTCGGAGTCAAACGGGGAGTTCGTGTCATACGACGTCGAATCGATCCATGCAGGCTGAGGAATGCCCGAGACCAGAAGCGCGGCTCCTTCTTCGCGGGCTCGCCCCGAACGCCGACGGGTCCGCCCCCAGGCGAAGAAGCGTCGAAAGACCGGATCTGACTCGAATCGCCGTCACGATCTAGCCTGTGCTTCGAAGATCGGTGATCGTTTCGCTGCGCGAGCTCCCCGAGCTTCGCGGCGATGGGGAGGATTCTCGGATGGCCAAGCTGCTCGCGATCGGCGACGTCCACCTGGGCACGCGGCCGAGCAGCGTGCCGCAGGACGCGGCCGATCGGGGCGTCGACGTCGAGCGCCTGACGCCTGCGGCGGGGCTGGAGGCGGCGGTTCGCCTGGCCATCGAGCAGGAGGTCGACGCCGTCGTCTTCGCCGGCGACGTGGTCGAGAGCACAAACGCCCGCTACGAGGCGATCCGCCACCTCGAGGCCGCCGTTCGGAAGCTGCTCGCCGAGGACATCGCGGTCCTCGGCGTCGTCGGCAACCACGATGTCGAGGCGCTGCCGCGACTCGCGGGGCTGATCCCGGGCTTCCGACTCGTCGGCGCGGGCGGGCGCTGGGAGCGTGTTGCGGTCGAACGCCAGGGTCAGCCGGTCTGCGAGGTGGTGGGCTGGTCGTTCCCGCAGCGCCAGGTCACCTCGAGCCCGGTCGCCGACTTTGCGGGCTCGTCTCTGGCTCCCGCGCAGCCGGGCGTGCCGCGGATCGGCGTGATGCACTGCGACCTCGACGCCTCGGGCGGGCCCTACGCGCCCGTTACCACGAGCGAACTCGCACGGACCGGCGTTGACACGTGGCTGCTCGGGCACATCCACAAGCCGTCGCTCGATGAGTCGCGCGCCGACTCCCCGGGCCTGCGCGCTGGCTACCTCGGCTCACTCGTCGGGTTGCATCCTAACGAGGTCGGCGACCGGGGCCCCTGGCTCGTCGACCTGGCGAACGGCGCGGCCCGGCTCACCCACGTCTCGAACGCGCCACTTCGCTGGGAGGCGTTCGACCTCGCGGTCGATCCCGATCAGCAGCCCGATGACCTGGGGGACGCCGTCCTCGCCGCCGTCGAGCAGCGCATCCGCGCTCTCCACGCCCGCGGTGTCGAGCCGAGCGTGCTCGGGCTGCGGGTCCGCTTGACCGGCACCACCCGCTCCTACGCAGCCATCGATGAGTGGGTGGAGCACCGCGGCTGGAGCGAGATCACCCGCACCGTCGGTGCGACGACGGCCTTCGTGAACAAGGTCAGCAATGCGGCCGAGCTCGCCCGCGATCTCCAGGAGCTCGCCAAGGGTGACGACCCGCCGGGCCTGCTGGCGCGAAAGCTCCTGACCCTGGAAACCGCGGGGCCAGAGCGCGACGCGCTGATCGCTCGCGCGCGGGAGAGGCTCCGCGCGGTGGCGGATGCGTCGAACTTCGCTCCGCTGCAGGACCTGCGCGACGCCGCCGACCCCCTCGCCGACGAAGCGATCGCGCGTGCACTCAAAGCCTCGGGTGCCTCGGTCTTGAGCGCGCTCCTCGGCCAGCACGATCAGGCGGCCCCGGCCGAGGTGGCGGAGCGATGAAGTTCCGCAGGCTGGAGATCGTCCGCCTTCCCGGGATCGACGCGCCCTACTCGCTCGACGAGCTCGGCGACGGCGTGCACGTCGTGGTCGGCCCGAACGCCATCGGGAAGTCGAGCATCTGCCGCGCGACGCGGGCCCTGCTGTGGAGCGACGAGTCGGGGCGGGCCGCGACGGTCCGAGCGCGGGTCGACCTCGACGGAGCGTCGTGGTCGGTTCAGCGCGACGGCGCACAGCACGTCTGGCAGCGGGAGGGCGTGGAGTGCCCGCCGCCGGCGCTACCGGCAAGGCATCTCCAGGACTGCTTCCTCCTCGACGTGCGCGACCTCATGGATGCCGGGCCCGAGAGCGGCCGGGAGATCGCCGAGCAGATCCGGCTGCAGATGGCTGGAGGCTACAGCCTCGAAGAGGCGCGGAGCGGGACCGTCGAGAAGGTCGGCCGCGGGTTCGCGAACAGGGAGCGCAGGGCTGTCGACGACGCGGCCGGCCGTATCCGCCAGGCACAGCTGCGGGAGGAGTCGCTGACCGAGCGGGAAGAAACGCTGAAGGAGCTGAAGGAAGAGATCGAGCGGGGCGAGGCGGCGCGGGCCCGACAGCTCCACGTCACGACGGCCCTCGACGTGGTTGAGCTCCGCGGGAAGCAAGAAGGCTTCCAGGCCGAGTTCGACGCGATGCCGGCCGCGTGCGCGAAGCTCGTCGGCCGGGAGCTCGATTGGCTGGACGCGAAGCAGCGCGAACTCCAGAACGCGAAGGAGAACGTGAGGGAGCACGCAGGCGCGCTCCGCGATGCGCGCGCGCAGATCCTCGAGAGTCGCCTCGAGGAGCCCCTCGAGGCGTCGGAACTCTCGGGCTGGCGGCAGCGCGCCGACTCGCTTGCGCAGCTCGCCATCCGACGCGAGGCCGCCGATGCCAAGCTCGCGGGAGAGAGGAAGAAGCTCGAGGAGGCGAGCGGAGCTGTAGGCGGATCGAAGGAAGCGCCGCCCAAGTTCGCGGTAGAAGACCACGAGCAGCTCTACCGGTTGCTGCGCGAGGCGACCGAGGCGGAGCAGGGCCGGGCCGTTCTCGAGCAGCGTGTCAAGCTGCTCTCGGGCCACGACTTCAGCACGGAGCAGAAGAAGCAGCAGCAGCTCAGGGAGCGCGCGGCGGAGACTCTGAGAGATTGGCTGAGGTCTGCGGACACGAGCGCCTCCGAAGTCCGCATCGGCGGCCTCACGCAGAGTGCAGCCACTGTGGTCGGTCTCGTCGTTGCCGCGATCGGTCTCGCGCTCGGGATCGCGCTCCACCCGGCGCTGCATGCCGTTGCGGGCGCCGGCCTCGTGCTGGCGGTGAGTGCCTGGCTGCTGTCGAGCGACGACGATCGCGCCGATGTGCGACAGAAGGCGATGCGCGCCTTTCCGCAGAACGTCGAAGCGCCCGCCTCGTGGACCGTTGCGAACGTGGATGATCGACTCCGGGAGATCGATCACGAGGTCGCGGAGAGCCGTGCCTCCGAGATGCGGGCGCGCGACCGGTCCGTCGAGCGCGAGGGTGTCGCGCCCGATCTGGAGACAGCGCGCACCCGAGAGCAGAGCGCCCGCGACCGGGGTGAGGTCCTGGCCGCCAGCCTCGGCCTGAAGAACGTCCCGGCGGCGGCGGAGCTGGTGGATACGGCCCGAGCACTGATCGCCCTGCGCGAAGCGCGCAAGGCCGTGGCCGCCGCCGAAGGGCAGTACGACGCGCTGGCCGAGGAGTTCGAGACAAAGCGGTCTGAGATCGGGAGCTGGCTCGTCGGTCTCGGGGAGGAGGCTCCCCGGGACCCGGAGGCGGCGAAGGCCCTGGTTCACGCGGTCGAGCAGCGCAACCGCTTGCTTGTAGGGGGCCGCAAGGACGAGACCCGCTCGGGCCAGGACCTCAACTCCACGCGGGAAAGGGTGCGGGAATACGAGCAAGAGATCGAGAAGATCTTCCAGGACGCGGAGCTCGACCACGGTGACCGCGCCGGACTCTCCCGGATGCTCAATATGCTCGGGCGCTACCAGGAGCTCTTGACCGAAGTCGCCGGACTCGCGACCAGCATCGGAATCTGCACGCGCAAGCTCGTCGAGGCCGGCGAGGCTGCGCTCGCCGATCAGCAGCAGAGCGAGCTCGAGCGAGAGAATGGGCGACTTGAGAGCGAGACGGCCGCCGCGACGGTCGCGCGCAAGGAGGAGGCCGGGATTGTTGCGGAGGTAAAGCAGGCTTCCGCGGCGCACATCCTGGAGGATCTGATCGCGAGCCAGGACGATGCGCTGGCCGTGCTCGCCGACAAGCGCGACCGCGGCCTGGAGGCCCTGGCCGGGGACTTCCTCCTCGACGACGTGAAGACCGAGCACGAGACGAACCAGCTTCCGGCGGTGTTGAAACGGGCGCGGGATCTCTTCGCGCTCTTCACGAACTATGAGTACGAGCTCGGTATCGAGCCGGAAGAGGGTGGCAGCTTCGTCGCCGTCTCCTCCCTTACCCGAGAGGGCAAGCAGCGCCACGAGCTCTCGGGAGGTGAGTGTGCGCAGCTCCTGCTGGCGGCGCGCATCGCGTTCGCCGAAGAAGCCGAAGGGGCCAGCCGACTGCCGCTCTTTCTCGACGAGGCGCTGGACCAGAGCGACCCCACGCGCTTCGAAGTAATCGCGCGGTGCCTCGGACGGATCGCCGAGCAGGATGGCCGCCAGATCTTCTACCTGACGAACGACCACGTCGATGTCGACCGGATCCGGGAGGCACTCCGGAATGAGGGCTGCGCACAGCCCAAGGTCATCGACCTCGGGCAGCTCCGCCGGGGGGTCACCTCGGTGTCCTCGGCGGAGGCGTTGCGCGTCGAGCCGCGGCCGAGCGTTCCGGATCCCACCGGGGTGAGTCCGGAGGAGTACGGTGTCCTGCTCGCGGTGTCCGGCTTCGATCCGCGCGCCGCGCATAGCGGTCAGCATCTGTTGTATCTGCTCTGGGACGACCTACACGTCCTGAAGCGCCTCGTCGCGAGTCGGATCGAGAGCGTCGGCCAGTGGCAGATGCTCTCGCGAAACGAGGCCCCGCTCGCCGTCTCCCTGAAGGACGACGCCGAGGCGGCGCGACAGCTCGATGCCCGATCGCGGCTCCTCGAGGTCTTCTGCGAGGCCTGGTCGGAGGGCCGCGGTCGACCCGTCGACCGCACGGCGATCGAGGAGAGCGACGCGATCAGCGAGCGCTGGCTCGAAGACATTGCGACCATCGCCACTGAGCTGGGCAGCGATGGCCGCCGCCTCATCGAAGCTCTGGAAGCGCGCGAGCATCCGCTCCTCACCGGCTTCCGTACGAAGGTGGCCGGGAAGCTC
>NYZB01000241.1 GCA_002687015.1 Deltaproteobacteria bacterium | reverse complement strand
CCCCCCGTAGGGGGGCGCCAGGGGCCGCGCAGCGGCCCCGTCCAGCCGCTTTGAGCGGCTCACCTGATGCCCCCGGCTTTGCCGGGGGAGCAGTCACCTGCCCGTCCGGAGCGTGATCCCACCGTCGACCTTGATCTCCTGGCCGGTGATGTTCACGGCGTCGTCACTGACCAGGAAGCTCACCAGCTTGCCGATGTCCTCGGGCGTCTGCTCCCGTTTCAGCGGGACGCCTTGCTCCACGACCGACAGGAAGATGTCGCGGGGCTCCGCCTCGCGAAGCTCCGGCACGGTGAACTTCATCATCGCCGCGAGGCCCTCCCAGGCGCGCGTCCAGAGGAAGCCGGGACAGATCGCGTTGACGCGGATGTCGTGGGGAGCCAGCTCGAGGGCCAGGGTGCGCGTCAGGTGGATGACGCCGGCCTTGGCCGCGCCATAGGCGGCCAGCTGCGGCGAGGGCATGAGGCCCGCAATCGAGGCGATGTTGATGATCGAGCCCCCTCCGCGCGCGCGCAGGTGGGGGATCGTGACCTTGGTCGCCGCAAAGGTGGTGCGGAGGTTGTTCGCGATCTGCGCATCCCATGCGGCCTGGGAGTGGTTCTCGAAGCCGGGGCCTGCGAACTCCGAAGGGTCCTCGCGGCCGGTCCCCGCGCCCGCGTTGTTCACCAGGATGTCGATTCCACCGAACTCCTCGGCCGCGCGCTCGACCGCGGCGCCGATCTCGGAATCCTGGGACACGTCCGCGGCGAGACCGAGCGCGGGGCCACCCAGGCTCCCGGCCAGCTTCTCCGCCTCCGGCCCGTCGAGGTCCACCACAGCGACGCTGGCCCCTTCGGCGATGAGGCAGCTCGCGATCCCGGCGCCGATTCCGCGCGCGCCGCCGGTGACGACGGCGATCTTGTTCTCGAGACGCATCTTCCCTCCCACTCTCTCGGGCGCCGGAAGTGTAGTACGGACCTCGCATTGAACCTGCCGAGCCCGCCCAGTAGCCTGCAGCCCTTCCCCGGCCCACTGGGCCGGACCTGGATCGGGGAGGTGCCATGGACGCGTGGATCGTGCGCGAAGACGGAGACCCCTGGGCGGTCTTTCGCCGGGAAGAGGTGCCCGAGCCGAGCCACGACGCGATGGCCGGCCTCGCCCTGGACGTCCAGGGCCTGCGCCGGCTGCACGAGGGCGAGGAGCCCTGCCGTGACTACGTGATCCTGCGGGTGCTCTGTGCGGCCCTGGCATGGCCCGACGTGACCATGGCCAACGGCTCCTATCCCGTGCCCGTCGAGAAGCCCTACATCTCCGGGCAGGAGGCCGTCGGGATCGTCGAAGACGCCTCACCTTCGATGCGGCACCTCCTGGGCAAGCGGGTCGTGGCCTTCGCGCCGCAACCCTTCGGGAGCTTTGCGACCTGGTGCATCGGTACGGCTCCCACGGTCTGGGAGTGCCCCGAGGCGTTCAGCGACGAGGAGGCCGCGGCCTTCTTCATCGCCGCCCACACGGCCTACCACGCGGTGCATCGCCGAGGCCGCGTGCAGGCTGGTGAGGACGTGCTCGTGCTCGGAGCGGCAGGAGGCGTGCCCTCGGCTTGTGTGCAGCTCGCGCTGGCGGCCGGCGCGAACGTGATCGCCGTGGCCGGCGGGCCGGCCAAGGTCGAGTTCTGCCGCAAGCTCGGTGCCCAGACGGTGCTCGACCATCGCGAGGTGGACGTGGTGGCACGCGCCCGCGAGCTGACCGCTGGCCGCGGCGTCGACATGATCGTCGACTTCGTGCAGGGCGAGCAAGGCGCTGCGACGCGGCCGGCCCTCGCCGTCGAGGGGCGCCACGTGATGGCCGGCCACGCCGGAGGGCTGAAGCCCGTTCATCCCCACGAATTCTACATCCAGAACTGGACCCTGGTCGGCTGCTGCATGGGCTACGGCTACGACGCCGAGCAGCTCGTGGCCATCGAGCAGCAGGCCCACGACGCCATCGTCGATCTCGTCGAGCGGGAGCTCTATCGACCGCTGGTCGGTGAGGTCGTGGGCTTCGACGACGTGCCCGAAGCGCTGCGCAAGCTGGTCGCACGGGAGGTGATGGGGCGGATCGTCGTGAGGGTGGGGACAGCCTAGGAGCCATCCCACGTCTGCGTTGCTCGCCACCCTCGCCGAGGAGGGCCCTTCGACGCAGGGCCACGAGGAGACGGGCTCCGGCCGGCGACGGGGCCTCCCTGGATCCGGTACGATCGGGCCGCCCCCTCCCGACGGGATCCAGACCATGCTCCGTCTCTTCACGGCCATCCTCGTCCTCGCGCTGCTCGCCGGATGCGACCGCGCGTCTCCCCCCGAGCCGGCCGTGGCCGCGAAGCAGGCGCCCGCGCAGGAGCCCCCCGAAGCGGGGCCCGGTTACGAGTTGGTGGCGAACTCCAAGCAGGTGATGCTCTGGATCCTCGACCCGGCCGCCGATGTCCTCTGGGACAACGCGGGCACGATCATCACGGCGGAGGGCCGAGCGGAGCTCGCGCCGACCACCGACGAGGGGTGGGACAAGGTGCGTGACCATGGCGCCATCGTCGTGGAGGCGGGCAACCTCCTGATGATGCCCGGGCGTTCGCGGGGCCCGGATTGGAACGGACATGTCCGGGACATGCAGAGCGCGGCCAAGAAGGCCATCGCGGCCGCGGAAGCCCGGGACGCCGAAGCCCTCTTCGACGCCGGTGGCGAGGTCTACGTGGTCTGCCGGAGCTGTCACGAGCAGTTCTGGGTGCCCTTCGAGGAGCTCCGGCCGGGGCTCTGAGATGCGCCTTGCGCCGGCTCGGTCTCTGGCCGCCGCCGCGCGGGCCTAGCGCTGCGGCTCCCTCGGGTCGGCGCCGTCTCGCGGCGCGCCGGTGCCCGTCGTACCCATGAAGATCTTGCGCCCGTCGGGGAAGGTGACGTCCCGGCCATTGGCCTTGCAGGCCGGCCGGCAGGCCTTGTCCTTGCTCTGGTAGCCGCGCACCACGATCTCGGTGCCGATCGCCAGGGTGTTCTTGTCGAGGCCGGCGCGGAGCAGCGTGTTGGGCGTACCCCCCTCGACCATCCAGGTGGTCGTCGTGCCGTCCTCCTGGACGACTCCCAGGTGGATCCATGCGTGGGGATTGATCCACTCGATCTTCGTCACCTTGCCCGTCAGCATCACCGGCGCATCCGCATCGAACTCCGCGGCGAAGGCGTGGTGGGAGAGCATCTGCCCCGGTAGGAGCAGCAGCCCCGGCAGGAGGAGCATCCAGGGTCGCAAGGCCTTCATCGTCATTCCTCAGTCCTCTGCCCGCGCACCGGCCAGGATGCCGGGGAGCGAGTAGTTGCCCTCATGGCAGGCGTACTCGTAGATTCGTCCTTCGGCGGCGAGCAGCGGAACCTCGCCCCTCCAGACCTGCTTGTAGGCGCCCGGGTCGTCGACGGAGAACTCGTAGAGGATCTCCTTCTCGCCCACCCGTGTGAACTTCTCCTCCACCCGGGCCTCCTTCGTCATGAAGATCTGGTGCCGGAGCGAGCCGCGGAAGCTCTGGCCCGGATGGAAGTTCGTGGTCTCGACCACCAGGGTGTCCCCCTCCCAGTGTCCGACCGAATCCCCGAGCCAGGGGCGGATCTGCGCGGGCAGGTGCTCCCCGCCGATCCGGACGATACGGGCGTC
This sequence comes from Deltaproteobacteria bacterium, assembly GCA_002687015.1. Lineage (GTDB taxonomy): Bacteria > Myxococcota_A > UBA9160 > UBA9160 > UBA6930. The sequence goes on along the minus strand of NYZB01000241.1, from coordinate 17,679 downwards.
GTGGTTCATCTCGACGAGGATCGTCAGGAAGCCCGGCGACTGCACGATGCGGTAGTGGTTGTTGTAGAGCACCGGCAGCATGGGGGGGCCGCCGGTGGATCCGAAGCCCACGATGCAGCGCTCCCCGAGCAAGCGGGCCTCGGGATCGTCGGCCTTCATGAACTGGTAGAACCTCTTGAACATCTGGGCCCGACCTCTCCATGAGTAGGGCAGCTTGCCATCGGCGGGCTCGACGAGCAGGGAGCTCCGGATCTCCCCGCGCACGATGGCCATCCGTTTGCCCGGATCCATCCAGAAGGTGTTGTAGCCGCCGACGTCCTCGCCAGCGGGCAGCTCCCCCTCCGGCACGGCGTCGACCGCCTCGAAGAAGCCGGCGAACTGCTCCTCGATGCGTCTCGCCTCCTCGGGGGTGAGCACGAGCTCGTCGACGCCGTCCATCCTCTCCAGGCCCGTGATCGTCGCGCTGGTCCAGGTGCCCTGGAGGTCCGGGTCCCCCCACGCCATGCGCGGCAAGGTCCAGCCCTCGGCCGAGACTCGGAGGGGGACCAGGAGGAGGAGGGCGAGCAGGAGTCGCGTGGTCATCGGGGGCTCACCTCAGTCGAGGGGGCGCTTGCGCAGGTGGCCGTACATCAGCTCCTCGACGAACTCGACGCAGTTGAAGCGTTGGAGGTGGGCATCGTCGTCGACCAGCTTGTACAAGGGCATGCGGATCTTCCAGGGCCGGGTGAAGACCTTCTCGTCTTCGATGGTCGCCTCGTAGTCGAGGACGTGGGGGCTCCTGGGCGTGAACCTCTCGACCACGCGCATCGCTTCGCTGTGGAAGTTGCCGGCCCGGTCCAGCCAGGTCTGGTCGTTCTGGCCCGTGGTCTCGACGACCAGCGTGTCGCCTTCCCAGGTGCCGACCGACTGCCCCATCCACGAGTCGATGGGCGCCGGCCCCGGATCCGTGAGATGGATGTCCCGGACCGCTCCCGCGTACTCGTAGGCGAAGAAGAGCGCGTCTTCGTTGTGGAGGATCTGGAAGGGGAAGGGCATGTAAGTCGCACGGGGAACGCCGGGCAGGTAGCACTTGATCTCGGGGTCCCTGGTGAGCCAGTTGGCCTGGTTCTCCTTCTTCTTCTCGAGCGCCCACTTCTGGTAGGGGATCTCGTCCCCCACCACGACCCCGAAGCCCGCCGGGACCGCGCCCACCGCCCCGAGCGCCACGACCTCCTTGGCGGGCACCGGGCCATGGGGGCCCTTCCGCAGGGCCAGGGCAGCCTGCGCCGGGTGGTGCTGCAGGTTGTCGTTCGCGCGGTTCATCGCCTGCCAGGTGCCGTTCAGATCCGGCTTGCCGCCGGGGCCCCGGGGCGCCACGTAGCTCGCTTCCGCGTTCGCGACGGCCCCTGCGAAGATCGCCGCCGCGACCGGCAAGACGAAGAAGATCCTGGCCATGGGCTCCTCGTTCTGGGATGGGTCCAGTCTACCGGATCGCTCCGGCCCGCATCCGCCCTCGCGGGTACACTCACCCGCATGGCGAGGATACCTGGGCTTCGAGACGACGAGTCGGGCTGGTTCGCGCGCTTCTTCTACCGCGCCGTTCGCAAGCGCAGCGGCAAGGTCGGTGACAGCTGGCGGATCGCGGCCCATGCGCCGGGTCTGCTCGCGGGCTGGGGCCTGCACGAGTTCTTCTACGGCCGGCTGGGGAAGGTCGAGCCCGCGTTGCGCACGCTGGTCCAGATCAAGGTGGCGATGCTCGTCGGATGTCCCCTCTGAATCGACGCGAATTCTGCCGGGGGCAGAGCAGAGGGCCTTTCCGAGGCCAAGCTCCGCGATCTCCATCGCTACCAGGAGAGCGCGGCCTTCTCGGATCAGGAGAAGCGGGTCCTGGATCTGGCCGTGTACACGACGCGTACGCCGGCGCATGTTCCCGAAGAGCTGATCCGCGCCCTGGAGCGCGACTTCACCCATCCCCAGCTCGTCGAGCTGGTCACGGCCGTGGCCATGGAGAATTTCCGGGCACGCTTCAACCGGCCCTTCGACGTGCAGTCGGAGGACTTCTCCGAAGGCGCATTCTGCCCCTTGCCCGAGAGGGCGGCGGAGCCCTGAGGGAGCCGCCGCCCTGGGGCCCGATGGGCGCTAGAGCCAGCGCCGCACCGAGGCCTTGTAGTCGGTGTAGGCGGCTCCGAACTTCCGCTCGAGGTAGGCCTCTTCGTGGCGGATCGCGGTCCACTGGATCACGGCCAGGGAGACCGGAACCAGCGCCACGACCCAGCCGTTGGCCAGGGCGACGCCGATGCCCGTCTGAAGCAGGCCCATGGCCACGTACATCGGGTTGCGGGTGTAGCGGTAGACGCCCGTGGAGATGATCTCGGGAGTGCTCACCCAGGGCTTCGGGTCCTGCCCGGAGCTGCGGAAGAGACCGGCGGCGGCAAGGATGAGGCCCAGACCCGCTGCGATCAGCAGGGCGCCCCCGCCGTAGCGCAGCGCTCCCCCGAGCGGAAGAGCAAGGGGCCAGGCGAGCTGCAGACCCACGCCCAGGGCGAGCGCAATGAGCGGAACGACCGGCGGCGGGAGTCGGACGGCAGCCCCGTCCTGGGCTTCACGGTCGGCACTCATGGCTGGATCCTCTCGAGGTGAAGGGGAAGCCCGTCCATGGGCTTCGAGATCGGCGCCTGCTGCACCGGCATCCGGTAGCCCTCGGGTACGGACAGGCGGTAGCGCTGGAGGAGCTTGAAGAGCACGGCCTTGATCTGCATCTCGGCGAAGCGCAGGCCCAGGCACATGTGGTCGCCGCCGCCGAAGGGGACGTAGACGTGGCTGTGCCGCTTCTCCTCCTCGCGGCCCGGCAGGAAGCGCTCGGGGTCGAAGCGGAAGGGATCCGTCCACCACTCGTCCATGTGATGGGTGTGGATGGGATAGATGGTGACCATGACGCCCGCGGGAATCTCGTAGCCGCCCCACTCGAAGGGCTCCGTGCTGGCGCGCGGGATCGTGGAGAGCGGCGGGTAGCGGCGCAGCGTCTCGCGGATCACGGCGATCGTGTCGGGCATCACCAGCAGGTCCTCGAACTCGACGGCCGGCTTGGCGAAGGAGCGGATTTCCTCGCGAACGCGTTCCTGCCACTCGGGGTTCCGCGCCAGCTCGTAGAGGAGGGAAGTCAAGGAGCTGGTCGTCGTGTCGTGGGCCGCCATCATGAGGAAGATCAGGTGGTCGATGATCTCCTGGTCTCGTAGGGGCCGACCCTCTTCGTCGACGGCGTGGCAGAAGCGGCTGAAGAAGTCGTCGCCATGCCCCGCCCGTCGCTCGGGAAGCCAGCCCTCGAACTGTCGGATCATGGTGCGACGTCCGCGCAGCCCTCGATGGAACTCGAGCCCGGGAATGGGAAGCCGCAGGACCGACATCGAGGCCGCCACCGCCGCTTCGAAGGCCTGGTTCAGGGCCCGCGTGTCGTGGCCCGGCCCGGTGCCGAGGAAGATCTGGCAGGCGATGTCGAGGGCCATCGACTTGATGCGCGGAAAGGACAGGATCTGTCCGCCGCCCTCGTCCCAGCCCTCGAGCATCCCGTCCAGCATCCCGTTCATGCGTTCGAGGTAGGTCTCCAAGGCGGGGGTGCGAAAGGCCTCGCGCAGCAGGCGGCGATGATGGCGGTGGTCGTCGCCATCGCGGAGCAGCAGGCCGTTCGTGAAGATCCGGCCCATGATGAGATCCCAGGCCTTCTTGGCGGAGAAGACCGATTCCCGGTCGAGCAAGAGCAGCCGATTCGCATCGGGGCCGAAGAGGTTGACCATCTTCATGGGCCCCCGGCCCTGGCGCACGACCGGCCCGTGGCGCTCGTAGCGCTCCGTGACGACGCCGAGCATGTCCCGGCGCATCCGTCTCATGGCCCCGAGGGATTCCCCAAGTGTGGTCGCCGGGATCTCGTGCCAGCCGGCGCTCTCGGAGTGGGCGTAGCTGCTGCTCATGAGCCGAGCGTAGCCCGTCCCGGCCGGGGCTTCGTCAGTCGCGCGCGTAGCTCGCGCCGAGGCCCGCGCGGGCGTCGCTCTGGATGCCGTACTGCGGGATCGGGTAGCGCAGCCCGTTGCCCGAGAGGCGCTTCATGCCGCCGATGGCCTTCGGCAGATAGGCGGGCGGTGTCGCGAGCAGGAGCTCCTCGTCGAGGACGCCCCCGTAGCGACGCTCGGCGAAGCAGGGGATGGACAAGCTGGGCTCGCCCGTCGCGAGCGCGCGACCCCAGGAGTCGGCGCACGCGGATTCGCCGACGCATCCGAACTCGAGCTTGCGATAGCCCGCCCACTGGAGACCGCTGATCAGCATGATCATCTGGCCCGGCGTCGCGTAGATGAGACAGATGTCCGGGGGGTCGAGGCGGCCCGATGCGAGTGGGGAGACCGCCATGGCCCGGTAGCGGCCGTGGGGAACCGTGTGCATCGCGCGCTGGTGGGCTCCCGCGTCCTCGATCGTCTCGAACCACACGCCGGTCATGTGCCGACCCGAGAGCCAGCCCTCGTCCTGGGGATGCAGGCCGATCACGGCACCGCATTGCTGGCCCACCAGGTCGTCGGCGGTGATGCCGACCGTCCAGTTCAGGCGCGCCGCCTGGGCGACGATCTGGTCCGTGGTGTGGATCTCCTTCGGCCGCCGGATGCGCGGCAGGGCTTCCATCTCTTCGACCGTCTCGAAGAGCTTCATGCCGATCGGCGTGGTGCGCAGCCGCAGCAGGCCATTCAGGTCGGCCACGAGAGCCTTCCAGTCGTAGACCTCGGGCTCGTTGGGTGCGCTTCCCTCGACCTGGGCCAGGGCGTCGTCGGACATGGGAGTCTCCTCGGGCGCCCCTCGGAAGATGCGGCCGGCTCGCGGGAGCGTCAGTCTCCCAGAAGGGGCAGATCGTGATGGTCCCGAAGCCGGCGCGGCGCGCCCCCGGGTTGGTAGCGGAAGTCGCAGCGGTCGGCGCCCAGGGCGCGGGTGCTGGTGCGCCGCAGGCCCAGGCCCATGGCGTCGCTCAGCTGGTCGTCGACGGCACAGACATAGGGAAGGACGTCCATGGCGTCGTGTCGCTCGAACAGGGTGCACACCGCACAGCGGGTCATGTTCATGGCGACGGCGGAGCCGGGCTCCTCGACGATCTCGTAGACGAACTCGTTCGGATCATCCCGCGCCTGGCTCGCAGCGGCCTGCTTCCGGAAGGAACGCAGCAGGAAGGGAAGCCCGAGTCGGGCCAACACGCGGACCAACGGCTTCGGGAGCCGGCCCGCGCGATCGGCCGTGGGCTGGAAGGAGAGGCGGATGAAGGTGCCGACCTCCGCGCGCGAAGCGCCCCTGTGCTTCAGGGGCAGCACGTACGCCAGGATCTGGGCTGGCCCCACGATGTTGCGGACCATCGGGTCCTTCTCGCGATCGGCGTAGGGAATCTCCTTGGCCAGGCCCTCGAAGCCCCTTCGCGCCTCGCGTGCGACCTCTTCCGCCGGTTCATCGCCGACCACCTGGGCCAGCGCCCGACGGAAGCCCGGTGCGCGGGAATCGAAGCCCTTCAGGAGGCGGTCCTGGCGGCTCGTCACGGCCCCTCCGAGCGGCGCCGTCGCCGGCCCGCGATGCGGAGCACGCCCTTCGTGATGCCGCGAACCACGGGTGCGACCGTGCGGGCCACGGCCCCGAGTGTGCGGCTGCGGTTGCTGGCGAAGCCGTCGAGGCCCAGGTCCTCGCGGAAGTCCTGGGACAGGGAGAGCATGGCCTCTTCGAGCTGGATGCCGGCGCCGTCGGCGATGCGCACCATGCGTTGGAAGTTGCCGATCACGGCCGCCGCGTCGACGAGCACCTCCGCACCTGCTGCGGCGCGCAGTGCATCCCGGGCCGTGGCCAGCTCGGCCTCGTCGCCGGCGACGGCCGCCTCGGCGAAGGTGGTGAGCTTCTCGCCATGGGCGATGCCCCCGTCGCCAACCTTGGAGCCCTCGGTCACCGCACTCAGGTCTCCCTCGCCGCCCTGGTACTCGATGCTCGCCCGGAGCATCACCGCGTGGGAGGTCGTTCAATAGAAGCACTCGTTCAGGGAGGAGGTGCGTCCGGCCACGAGCTCCATCTGGGCGCGGTCGATCGCACGGCCCGTCTCGAAGCCGAGCATCTTGTCGGGCGAGAGGTACTGCGCGTTCGCCACCTGGACCCAGGCGTTCACCTGCTCGGGCACCAGGCTCAGCGCCCGGATCACGTTCGGAACCTTCGGCACTCCCGGTGGGGTGCCGAGGAGCGCTCGTTGCTCCCTGGAGGCCTTGCGTACATCCATGACGGGAACCCAGACCTCGTCGATCTCGGTCCTGGGCACGGTGGCCCGGCTGGGCTCGCCGGCCGCGGGCTCGGGGAGCGGCTCGGGGGCCAGGCCCATCGCGTGGTGGAACTCGTCGATCGAGATCGTCAGCACGGTCACGCCGAGCGCCTCGACGTACTGCTCCGCGGAGAGCCCGTCGGCCAGGAGGGAGGAGTACCAGGCCCGGCTCAAGCGGCTGGCGTCCGTGGTGACGCGGTGGACGGCGTCGATCATCGGGGCGGGCAGGGCGCCCGAGTGGTCGTGCTCGCCATCGACGGCGAAGGGTGAGAGCGCCGCCTTGCGTTCGCGGCACAGCCCGCAGCGGCGCGCCCGGCGGGTCTCCTCGGCCACGGCGACCCGCTCGGCGCCGCTCAGCCAGGTTCCGGAGGCGGCGATGTGGGCCCAGGCCCAACGGTAGGCCTCGGCCAGGTCGGCGCGAATCGGGTCCGGGCTGTCGGGGTAGCTGAATGCGCTCATGGCTTCCTCCGGCGCGGCGTCGTCGGGAAGAGGGTACACGCCGCGGTGGCTGGAGCGGTGGATTGATTTGATAAGTTGTCTTGACAACTTGGCTCGGGGCGGCCATGCTCCCCCCGTGGCGGCCCTGAACACCCAGTCTCCCGTCCCCCTCTACCACCAGCTCGCCGAGCTGCTCCAGGGGCGTATCCGGGCGGGCGAGTATCCGGCGGGAACCCGCATCCCCTCGGAGCCCGAGCTCGCCCGCACCTTCGGAATCGGGCGGCCCACGGTGCGCCAGGCCACCGACCTGCTGATCCGCCGGCGCTGCCTGGAGCGACGGCGCGGCTCGGGGACCTTCGTGATCGAGCCGCCCGAGCAGGTCGACCTGCTCTCGCTGGCCGGCACCCTGGCCTCCTTCGAGAAGACCGGCCGGGGCGACCGCAGCCGGGTCGTCCACACCATCGTGCAGCGCGTGCGAAGGATCCGCGTGCCCACCGACATCGAGAACCCCTTCTCGGGGCGCACCGCCTGGACGCTCGCCCGCCTCTCCCGGGTGGACGGCACGCCGGCCCTGCTCGAATCCCTCTGGCTCGATCCCGAGCACTTTCCCGGTCTCGACCGCATGTCGCTGGCCGGGCGCTCGCTCTCGCAGCTGGCCCACGAGCACTACCACCTGACGGCCGAGACGGCGGATCAGGACTTCCGGGTCGCCGTACCTGACGAGGCCCAGGCCGAGCTGCTCGAGGTCGAGCCCGACCACCCGGTGCTGCTGGTGAAGCGGCGCATCCACTTCCCCCACGCACGGGATGCCGTATTCGCGGAGATGCTCTGTCGCACCGACCGGCTGGTCTTCTCCCAGACCCTCGGAGGATCGCTCGATGCCTGAGCGCGGATACTACGGCCAGTTCGGAGGTTCCTTCATCCCGGAGATCCTGGTCGCCACCTTCGACGAGCTGATCCAGGCCTTCGAGGAGGCGAAGGCCGATCCGGGCTTCTGGAAGGCCTACGAGACCCTGATGGGCAGCTACTCCTGTCGCCCCACGCCCCTCAGCTACGCCGAGAACCTGACCGAGCACTTCGGTGGCGCACGCATCTACATCAAACGCGAAGACCTGAACCACACCGGAGCCCACAAGGCCAACAACGTGATGGGCCAGGGCCTCCTCGTGAAGCGGATGGGCAAGAGCCGGGTGATCGCCGAGACGGGGGCCGGCCAGCACGGCGTGGCCACGGCGACGATGGCCGCGAAGTTCGGCTTCGACTGCACGATCTACATGGGCGAGGTCGACGTCCAGCGCCAACGCCCGAACGTGTTCTGGATGGAGCGGCTGGGCGCCACGGTCGTCCCCGTCACCGAGGGGACGCGCATCCTCAAGGACGCCATCAACGAGGCCTTCCGCGACTGGGTCACGAACATGGACGACACCCACTACGCGCTCGGCACGGCCTGCGGGCCGCACCCCTTCCCCGAGATGGTGACCTGGTTCCAGTCGATCATCGGCCAGGAGGCACGAGGGCAGGTGCTCAAGGAGACGGGTCGTCTCCCGACCCGGGTCTATGCCTGCGTGGGAGGCGGCTCGAACGCCATGGGCGTGTTCAGCGGCTTCCTGGACGACGACGTCGAGCTGGTCGGCGTCGAGGCGGGGGGGCGGGGGCTGGACACGGGCGCCCACGCGGCACGGCTCGCCTCGCGCGATGCCTCCCTGGGCGTGGCCCAGGGCTACAAGACCTACTTCCTGCAGGACGACGACGGCCAGATGCGGGAGACCCACAGCGTGGCGGCCGGTCTCGACTACGTGGGCGTCTCTCCCATCCTCTCCCATCTGAAGGAGAGCGGGCGCGTACGCTTCGCGGCCGCCACCGACCAGGAGGTGGTCGACGCGCTCTCCCTGACCATTCGCAAGGAGGGCCTCATCCCGGCCCTCGAGTCCGCCCACGGCTTCGTGCAGGCCTTCAAGGAGGCACCGGAGCTCTCGCGCGACGACGTCATCCTCATCAACCAGTCGGGCCGGGGCGACAAGGACATCTTCACCGTGGCGGACGCCTTCGACGACCCGAACTGGAGACAGTTCATCCGGGACAAGGCGGAGGAATACGATGCTCGCTGAGACCCTCCGGGCACGGCGTCAGGAGCGGGAGATCCTGCTCATGACCCACATCGTGATGGGCTACCCCTCCTTCGACGCTTCCCTGCGCGTGGTCGAGGCGATGGTCGAGGCGGGGGTCGAGATCATGGAGCTCCAGATCCCCTTCTCGGAGCCGATCGCCGACGGCCCCGTGATCCTGCACGCGAACCAGGGCTCGCTGCAGGCCGGCTCGACGGTCGAGCGTTGCCTCACCTTCGGCGAAGAGGTCGCGAGGCGCTTCGACATCCCCTTCCTCCTGATGAGCTACTACAACATCCTCTTCAAGTACGGGGTGGAGGCCTTCGCGCAGCGCATGGCGGAGGCGGGGCTCGCCGGTGCCATCGTGCCCGACCTCCCGCCCGAGGAGGCCGGCGACTACCTGGCCGCCATGGCCGCGCACGACCTCGCAACGGTCTTCATCTTCTCGCCCAACACCAGCGACGAGCGCATGGCGCGCATCGCCGCCGTGGCGCAGGGCCTGGTCTACTGCGTGGCCCGCAAGGGCGTGACCGGCGCCGACACCGCCTTCAGCGACGAGCTCGACGCCTACCTGGCGCGCTGCCGCACGGCCACCGACCTGCCCCTGGCTCTCGGCTTCGGTGTGAAGGACCGCGCCGACGTGGACTTCCTGCGCGGCCGCGTGGACCTGGCCGTGATCGGCACCCAGACGATTCGCGTCATGGAAGAGCAGGGCGTCGACGCGATCAAGCCCTTCATCGAGGGGCTGCGTTCCTAGCCCGTCTCATGCATGAAACCGGCTGGGCTCTTCGTTCTCGGAGCGCTCGACAGGGTTTCGGGGCGGGTTGTCGCTGCCAGAGTGGGTTTCGAAGCCAGGGCTCGAGTCTTCGACTCGCGGGCGAAGATCGCTTCGTTCTATGGTGTGGAGCGTGAACGAGCGCGCGGTAGCCGTCCCGATCGAGACCAGGTCTTGAATCGAACGCCGATTCCTCTCGAAGACGTGCTGGAGTCGGCTCTCGGGGAGTTGTCGTCCCTCTGGGCGCGACAGGTAGACCTGCACCCCCTCCTGGCAGAGGCGTGGGAGATCCGGGCAGACCCGTACGGAAACCTCGCCAGGCTCGTCGAGTCCGCGCTCCATCCCAAGACGAAGGATTACCTGATCGTGACCGACCTGGAGCGCGACGCCGCGGCGATTCGCTCCTTCGCGAGAAGGCACTTCTTTGCCTACCGGGCGCTTCGGCGGGGAGTGATGCGCAACCCGCACGCGAGGGAGAAGCTCAGGCAGAATGCCACGGGCTTCTTCGGACGCGTCGCCTCCGTCGACGTCTTCCGCTACATCGCGGGCGAGGCTCGAGGGCCCGCCTGCGTCAGCCTCTTCGGCAAGGCAGCCGTCCTCCTCCTCCCCGGCTTCGACTGCCGCCGGGCTGCCCGCGCCTCTCTCGAAGGATCCACCACGGGCCGACCCGCGGCGCGGAGGATCCGAGACCTCTCCGACCCGGAGTTGCTCTCCTTCGTCGTCCGCCTGCATACGAGGCATGAGGCCGCCCATTCGGAAGACGGAATGCTGCACCTCGCAGGAACCCGGAACCGCTACTGCGCCGAGCCCGAATCCGACGTCTTGATGGTGCTCTTCGCCCGGAGGGACGCTGCGCTTCTGGGAGAGGACGTCGGGGGGGTGCTCGAATCGGTTGCAGAACTTCGCGAAGTGGCTGGCGAGACCTATTTCTTCTGCGCCCGCGCCATCCGCAGAGCGCTGGAGGTGGCCCCAGCCCTGCTCCTCCGTCTCGAAGATCGTGAGATCGCGGGGCTCGCCGACGCGATCGCCGATTCGGTGGTCCCTCCCTTCGAAACCCTCCACAAGGTCGAGCGCGCCTTGTCCGAGTTGTGGGAGATCACGCGGAGCCGAGCCATCCAGTTCGACGAATCGAGCGCTCGTCGCGATCGAATCCACGAGCTATTGAGCGACTCGGACGTAGAGTGCTGGCTTCGACAGACCATCGGGGGGTTCGAGCGCTTCGGGCTCTGTTTCGAGGAACACCACGAACGCGTCCTCGCCTACGCGCAGCGCTTCTACACCGCTGGGCAGCGCTTCGACAATCGAGCGGAGTCTACCCAAGGGCGCCCTGCGCCTGGCGGCTAGGAGGGAGCCATGCGCCGACGAGTCCTCGCCACCTTGGGTCTCTGCCTTCTCACTGCGAGCGGCAGCGGCTGCATGACGGCCATCGCCGCCTTCCAGCCCGAGATCGCTGGATCGACGATCGTCATTTCGACCACCGACTCAGACGGGACCTCCCATGATCGGGTGTTGTCGCCCATCGACGACGACGGTCGGCTCTTCGTCGCGGCGAATCACTGGCCGCGCGCGTGGTACCACCGCGCGCTCGCCCATCCAGAGGTTCGCGTGACCCGGGACGGTCAGAGCAACGACTATCGCGCAGTCCCCGTCAGCGAGGAGGAACGCGAGCGCCTCCTCGCGGAGTCCGGGTTCCCGCTGATCGGCTACCTCTTCACCGGTTTCGCGCCGAGGCAGTTCCTCCGGCTGGATCCGCAGCAGCCCTGATCGGCCGAAACCAGGAGAAGGTGGCTCGCACTTCTGCGACGAGTCGAAGTGACCTTCCCCGTCTTTCCTTCCGGTTCTTCCGACAGTCCTCCGGGTTGTGACGGCCCCCCGCTCTCGTCCGGTCGGCCCGCGCCGCGCGGCCGGTCCAGCTCAGCAGAGCGGCAACCGTCAGGAAGAAGCCCTGCCCCCCCCGGGGCGCGCCGCCGAAGAACCCGGTTGAACCCCATGGTGGTCAGGGACGACCCAGGTCCGAATCGGGACTTCGAGCCCAGGGGAGGAAACGAAGATGAGCAACCAGATCCGAAGGACGGCGCTCGTGGCGCTGATGTTCACCATGGCCGCACCCGGGTTGGCGGCGGAGCAGCCCTCTGCGGCCGCCCGGGGCAAGCGGATGGAAGCCACGCACAGCGGGGCGGCCGTGCAGCGCAGCCGCGCGGCGCTCGGCGGCCTGCAGCAGCGGCTCGATGCTACGAGCCAGCGCCGCGAGGTGCGGGGTGCACAGCAGGCCGTGGATGCGGCCAACCTCGTTCCCGCGCTCCAGGCCGTGGACGTCGACTCCCATGCGACCCGCCGCCGCACCGGCGGTGACGATCGCTTCGATCGGATGTTTCGCGGTCGCCCGGAGCAGGACGACGACAACAGCGGCTTCCGGGCGCCCGAGGGTCACGAGCACTTGAACGACCAGGGTCCGTCGAGCGACAAGGCCCGAAGGCCGCGCCGCGTCGTCGGCCCTCCGTCCGCCAGCTTGCGCAATCACGCTGCAGGCGTTGCGGGGCAGCTCGGTCACGGCAGTTGGGCGCGGCCGGCGCGTGAGACCCGCGAATCGCGAACCCACGGTGGGATCGATCGGGCTCGTGGGGACGCCGGTGTGACCGGCGGCAGCACGGGTCGCGTTGGCCGCATCCGGGAGGATCGGCAGGTCCACTACCGGGACGGATCGATGTCCTCCGAGGTCACGACCGTCGAGACGCAGTCCGATGGAACGATCCACACGGTCGAGGTCGTCAAGGACGCAGAGGGCAACGTCGAGAAGCACGTGCTCTCGACGAGCCATGACCTGGAGACCGCGGGAGCGCGCGACGCCAACTGCCACCCGCTCACCGGCCAGTGCTGGGGCTCTCCGCGGCGGAACCCCACCTACGTGAACCCGGGCCCCCTCGAGGAGATGCACGAGGGGCCGCGCCTGCAGATCGACGGCGAGAGCCTGGCGAGCAACCCGGACCCCAACCGGGCGATGCCCCTCCGCGACGGCGGCCTCACCCCCGGAGGCTTCGCGGGCAGGGACCAGGTCAATCCAATCGGGCCGAACGAGTAGAGCCCACCTCACCGAGGAAGGCCGTTCCCCGCTCGAACCTTGTGAGACGGGCTCTGGCCCGACACGACGAAGGCCCCTCGATCCAGGATTGGGGGGCCTTCTGTCTCGAGGAGCGCCCAGAAAGCCCCGCGCAGCTTGCTCTCGAGCGTGCCCAACGGTCGCCGTAGGCGGCAGGGCGTTGATGCCATCGAGCCTTTCATCGAGGGGCTGCGCGTCTAGCGGACCGATCCCTCGCTCTCGATGTAGCATCCCGGCCGGGAGATCCGGGAGGTCGTAAGATGGAGCTCGAGGGCAGGGTCGCGATCGTGACCGGGGCGGGTCAGGGCGTGGGACGGGGCATCTCCCTGGCCCTGGCAAGTCATGGCGCCAGGATCGCCGCGCTGGGTCGCACCCTCTCGAAGGTCGAGGAGACCTGTCAGCTGATCGAGAAGCGCGGCGGTGTGGCCATGCCCGTTCAGGGCAACATCAAGAACGAGGCCGATCTGGCCCGCTGCGTCGACGAGATCGTGGCCGCCTACGGCGGGATTCAGATCCTCGTGAACAACGCCCAGGAGGTTCCCCTCGGCTCGCTGCTGGAGATCACCGAGGAGAGCCTCGCCGCGGGATGGGAATCCGGGCCCCTCGCCACCTTCCGCCTGATGCGGCTCTGCCACCCCTACCTTTCGGGAGGCGGGTGCATCGTCAACCTGGCGAGCACCGCGGCACGCCGCTGGGACGCCACGAACTACGGCGCCTACGCGGCCGTCAAGGAGGGCATCCGCGCCTTGACGCGGGCTGCGGCCAGCGAATGGGGCAAGGACGGGATTCGCGCCAACGCCATCCTGCCCCACGCCAAGTCGCCCGGCCTGGAGTGGTGGATGCGGGAGAACCCCGAGGAGGCGGAGGCCTTCATCGCCACGATCCCGCTGGGCCGGGTCGGTGAGTGCGAGGAGGACATCGGCGAGTTCGTCGCCTTCCTCTGCTCGGACGCCGCCCGCTACGTGAGTGGCCAGAGCATCGCCGTCGACGGCGGCCAGGCCTACATGCCCTAGTCCCCTTCTTCGCGCTGTTTGCGTCGGTTCTGAGGTTGGGTGCGGCTACCAGCTCACGACCACACCGTCCCGTGCGGCGCGCTCGGCGGCGAAGGCCATGCGGTGGCTCCACAGCGATTCCTCCGCGGTGGTCAGGGCCGCGGTCTCGCCGCGCAGGGCGGCGAGGAAGCCGCGAAAGAGGCGGGGGGCGGCACCTCCGTGGGGGCCCGAGCTCTGGGCGAGCTCCAGCCGGCGCGAGCCGCCCGACTTGTGGTCGTGGACGACGGCCCATTGCTCCACGCTGTAGAAGCCCGCGACCAGCGAGGCGCGGCTCCCGTCGATGCGCGTCTCGCGACCTTCCCGATACGAAGTGGAGTGCATCGTAAAGCTCGCGTTGACGCCGTTCCGGAACTGGACGTCGACGTTCTGGCTGGCGGGCTGGTCGTTGTCGCCGACCCGATAGACGCATCGGCCGTAGCGCGTCTCGCGAAGCGCCCGCTCGACGCCCTCGGGCGAGGGGTCGTTGGTGATCGCCGAGACGGGCCACCCGCGATGGCCCTCGACCCGGGGAATCGGGGTCGCCGCCGGGGCGGCCTCCAGGGCCGAACCCTTCTTGACGTCCAGCAGGAGGGGCGTGAGGTCCCGATACAAGGCCACGGCATCGTAGGGGCAGCTCGGCGCGTGGGGGCAGCCCTCGATGCAATGCTGCGGCGCATCCGGCGGCGCGTTGGCCTCGCAGAGCTGGGTCGGGCGCGAGAGCGAGGTGAGGCGAGCGGGCGGCGCGCCGGCCAGCCAGTGGAGCAGGTCGAGATCGTGGCAGGACTTGGCCAGGATCATGGGCGAGGAATCCCTGCGGTTCCGCCAGCTGCCGCGGCAAAAGGAATGGGCGTAGTGCCAGGTCGAGACGTTCTCCGAGTGCTGGATCGTGATGATCTCTCCCAGCTCTCCCGAATCGACGAGCTCCTTGAGGGCTTCGTAGAGCGGCGCGTAGCGAAGCACGTGGCACACCTGGAGGAGCCTGCCCGCACGCGCCGAGGCCTCGACCAGGGCGCGGCCGTCGCTCTCGTTCAGCGCCATGGGCTTCTCGAGCAGCACGTGGTAGCCGCGCTCCAGGGCGCCGAGGGCCGGCTCCACATGGCGATCGTCAGGAGTCGCGACGATCGCGAAGTCGGCCATGGCCGGCCGGGCGAGCAGCTCTTCGTGGCCCTCGAAGCAGGCTTCTGCCGGCACCTCGTAGCGCTCGGCGAAGGCTGCACGGCGCACGGGGTCCGGCTCGGCCAGCCCCACGATCCGCCCCAGCTCCGGGTGTGCAAGGAGCAGCGGTGCGTAGGCTTCGGCCCCCCGATTGCCGGCACCGATCACGACGCCTGTCAGGGGCGGGCCCATCTAGAGGATCTTGAACTCCGTCGGCGGGTCCTCGATCACGCCCTCGTCGATGAGTGCCTGGGTTTCCGCGTCGGAGAGCCCGAGGATCTGCGAGGCGATCTGGCGGGTGTGCTCACCCAGCATCGGTGCGGGCTCGACGATCACCTCGGGGAGGTCACTCCCCAGGAAGGACGGACCTTCGAGCATCAGGGCCTCGAAGTCGGGCTGCACCACGAGCTTCGGGTATCCGCGGTGCACCAGCTGCGGATCCGACATGTGGTGCCCCGGGTGGGCCACGATGCCGGCCGGCACGCCGACCTCCTGGAGGGTCTCCATCACGACGCGCGGTTCCCGCGCGCGGGTCCAGACGCTGAGGCCTTCGTCGATGCGCTCGCGCGCGGCGATGCGTCCCTCGGCGCTGTCGAGCGAGGGATCGGTCGCCCACTCGGGATCGCCGATCGCCTTCTTGAGCTGCTGCCACTCGGCATCCGAACGAACGGTGACGACACACCACTCGTCGTCGCCTTCGCAGGGCAGACAGCTCCAGGGTGCACCGCACGAGCTGGCGTTGCCCACGGGACGAACGCTGCCGGGCTCGAGGCTCTCCATGGCAAGGAGGTCGGCCATCAGGCCAATCGGCGTCTCGAACTGCGCGGCGTCGTGGTGAGAGCCCTGGCCCGCGCGCTCCCGATGGATCAGACCGGCGAGGGCCGAGAGGGCGCCCAGGCGCCCGACGAGGTGATCCGGGTGGACGGCGGTGGAGCCCGCAGGGCTCTCCTCGTCCTCCGGGTAGTTCCACAGGTGCTGGAGGCCGCTCACCGGATGGGTGTTCGGCCCGTAGCCGATCCAGTTCTTCCAGGGGCCGTAGCTGCCGACGCTCTGGCTCGAGAAGCTGACGATGCGCGGGTTCAGCTCGCGCAGCGCGTCGGGCCCGAGCCCGAGCTTGGCGGTCGTGCCGGTGCCGTTGTTCTCGATGAAGAGGTCCGCCTCCCGCACCAGGCGGTGGACCAGGGCGCGCCCCTTCTCCGTGCCGAGATCCACCCCGAAGCTGCGCTTGCTGCGGCTCGAGGACAGGAAGGAGGGGGTCATGTAGCTGCTCATGATGACGCGGATGAAGTCCGGCGCGTCGCTCGACTCGATCTTGATGACGTCGGCGCCGTACTCGGCGAAGAAGCGGCCCGCCTCGACCCCCACGGCGCCGACGCCGCAGTCCAGGACCCGCAGCCCGCGCAGGGGATGGCCGTCGGCGGGCGGCGCTGCCGCGCGGCTCAGGAGGGCCTCGATCTGCTCGCGGGCTTTCGACCGGGCCCATCCCCCGTCGCCCAGCTCGCCGAGCTCCGGAGGGCCCGCCTCGGGCCCCGCGCGCTCGCCGTCCACGGTGAGGAAGCCCGACGCGACCGAGGCCTCGACACCGGGCGCCACGGGGAGAGTGCGAAAGGTCCCGCGCCCGCGGGTGTGCTCGTTGTCGAGCACCTCTCCGGGCCGGAGCAGCGGCGTCGCCGGGATGCCGCGGCGTTGGGCCTCGACGGCCACCTCGGTCTTCTTCTTGTCGGCGAAGAAGCCCTCGAGGACCGGAACGATCGTGTCCATCTCCATCAGACGGTTGATGAACTGGTCGTACTTGGGGTCCGCGAGCTCCTCGGGATGTCCCACCCACTCCATGAGCGCGCGCCAGTGCTTCGGCACGAGGACGATCATCCGGATGAAGCCGTCGGCACAGCGGTAGAGGGTGTAGATGCCCGCGCCCGCCCGGTGCCCCAGCGCCGGGTTCAGCGAGTAGTTCGGCAGGGACCAGTCGGTGAGTCCGGCCGTCGCGTCGACGGCGGATACGTCCACGTGCTGGCCCCGACCCGTCTGCAAGCGCTTGAAGAAGGCCAGCAGGCTGCCGAGCGCTCCGGCGATGCCGGCCACGTCGTAGGCCAGGTGGCCCGGGATCATGACCGGCGGCTTCTCGGCAATGCCCGCGCGGTGGAGCATGCCGCCCATCGCGACGCCCACCATGTTCGTCCCCTGATAGCCCGCATAGGGGCCGTCCTGTCCGAAGTCGGTGATCGAGGTGACGATCAGGCCCGGGTGACCTTCGCGAAGGCTCTCCGCATCGATCCCGAGCCGTGCCAGCGTTCCCGGCTGGGTGGACTCGACGAGCAGGTCCGCGCCCTCCAGCAGCTCGTGCAGCCTCTCGCGGCCCTCTTCGGTCTCGAGGTTCGCGACGGCGCCGCGCTTGCCCGCATTGCGTACCGCGAAGTACAGGCTGGCTTCGCCGCCCGGGGTGAAGGGAGGCAGGGTCCGCGACAGGGCCCCTTCCGGCGGCTCCAGACGGATCACCTCGGCCCCGAGGTCCGCCAGCAGGCGGCCACAGAGCTCGCCCTTCTCATCTGCAAGATCCACGACGCGCAGGCCTGAAAGGGGCTTCATGACGATCCTCCGGGGCTCCTTCGAACCGGAGGATGGTGCTGGATCCGAGCCCAATCTGCGAGCCCCGCGGGATGCCCCCGGAGGTGGCGTGGAGACCTTCTTTCCTCGTTCCTGCCCATCCGATGGGCTCGGGCCGTGAGGGGGCCGCTTCGCTCCTCCTCTTGGGATCGCGGGGCGGCGGGCACCCTACGCTCATG
>NYZB01000240.1 GCA_002687015.1 Deltaproteobacteria bacterium | reverse complement strand
CGGTGGGGCGGCACCAGCTCGTCGCGCGTGGTGATGATCACGGCCGAGGGCACGTCGACCTCGCCGATCCAATCGTGGGAGGAGGAGTGGCTCAGCGCGTGGGTCGCCTGGACCACCGAGGCCGGCTCGTGGCCGGCCAGCTCCTCCTGGACCCGCTCGCGCAGCTGCGGGTGCTCGATGCGTTCCAGCATGCGGGAGAGCATGCGCTGGTGGGTGGCGCTCGGAGCCACGCGGGCCAGGCCTGCGACGAAGGGCAGGCCGAGACGGGCGGCCCGGGCCACCCTCTTCTCCATGAAGTGGCGTGCCGTGGCACAGAGCACCAGCCCCGCGACCCGCTCGGGATGGCGGCGCCAGGTGAGCGAGGCGATCGGTCCTCCCATCGAGTAGCCCACGGCGATGAAGCGCGAGACCCCCCGGGCCTCGGCCGCGGCGACGGCATCGTCGGCACATTCTTCCAGCCGGAAGCGGCGCGTGCGCAGGCCGCGCCCGTGGCCCCGGTGGTCCAGGCTCAGCACGCGGAAATGCTGGGAGAGGGGCCGGAAGCAGGGTCCCCAGTTCAAGCGGGTGGTGGCGCCCAGGCCGTGCAGCAGCATCACCGCCGGTGCGCCCGGCGGGCCCGGGATGTCGCGTACCGTGGTTCGTCCGCGCTCGGGAAGCTCGATCTCGTGGTCGATGGTGAACCCCGCGCTCTCTCCTGCGAGCGTCGGGAGATCCTACCGTCTGTCCTCCGGGCCCGGTATCGTCGGCTCCTGGAGGTCCCCCTGGTGAAGTACTCGGAATTCCGCGAACGCGACCACTTCACCGAGGAGGAGGTCCTGGCCCTCGGCCACGGCACCCTCATGGAGGACGCGCCCGAGGCCTTCGTCACGAAGCTGCCGGTTCCGCCCATGCTGATGCTCGACCGCATCACCCACATCTCGCGCAAGGGGAACCGCGGCCGGGTGAGCGCGGAGCGCAATGTGCGCCTCGACGACTGGTTCTTCCAGTGCCACTTCCTGCGCGACCCCGTGCAACCGGGCTGCCTGGGAGTCGATGCCATCTGGCAGATCCTCGGCCTGTACTGCGCCTGGGGGGGCGGTCTCGGCGCGGGCCGCGCCCTGGGTGTGGGCGAGGTCGAGTTCGCCGGGCAGATCCGGCCCCACAACAAGCTGGTCCGCTACGAGGTGAAGATCGTGCGCTTCGTCGAGCTGAAGGCGGCGGGCTCCTGTCTGGCCGTGGGCGACGCCACGGTGCTGGTAGACGACCAGGAGATCTACACCCTGAAGCGGGCCAAGGTCGGCATCTTCGAGGGCCTCGACTACCCCGACTACCCGAATCGTTCCGCCAACGCCCTCGGCGGGCGCCTGTCGGAGGAGTAGCCCCCCCCCGGCGCTAGCTGCCGGCGGTGCGGAGGTCGAGTCCGAAGAGCTCCTGGAAGCCCGCGTAGTAGCTCTCATCGTCCGGAGCCGCGCCCAGGGCGACCCAGTCCGCGTCGACGATCTCCCTGCGACCGAGGCAGAGCTCCTCTCCCCCCCAGGCGCAGGTCGTCCGGAAGGGCGCGTCGGGGTCCGTGAGGATCCCGACGATCGCGTCGGCCACGCCCTCCGCCGGGAAGTTGGCCTCGATGCCCTTCTGGTAGAACTGGAGCATCCGTCGGTAGGCGGCCTCGTAGGCGGTCGGCTCCGGGTGCCCCACGTTCTTCGGCAGGATCGCGGTCCTCGTGACGCCCGGCTCCAGCAGGCTGACGCGCACGCCGAAGGGGGCGACCTCCTGGGCCAGGTTCTCGCTCAGGCACTCGAGCGCCCACTTCGAGGAGGAGTAGATCGTCTGGGCGAGGGCCGCGATGCGCCCCGCCACCGAGCTCACGTTCACGATGTGGCCCGAGCCACGCTCGCGCATGCCCGGCAGGAAGGCCTGGATGCAACGGATCACACCCCAGTAGTTCGTCTCGAAGACGAGCTTCGACTGCTCGATGTCGACGTCCTCGACGGTGGCGTTCCAGGCGATCCCGGCGTTGTTGATCAGCACGTCCAGGTGGCCGCTCCGGGCGAGCACCTCGGCCGCTCCCCGCTCGACGCTCTCCGCATCCGTCACGTCGAGCTGGACCGGTCGGACCTCACAGCCCGCCTCCTTCGCGAGCGCGAGCAGCTTCTCGGCCTTCGCGGGGTCGCGCATCGCGGCGTGCACCTCGTAGCCGGCGGAGGCCAGCTTGATGGCCGCGGCGCGGCCGATGCCAGAGTTGGCGCCAGTGATCAGGACGGTCGGCACGGGGGATCCTCCAGAAGGCAGGCACGCGCTGCGCGGGCCCGGCGCGAACGATACCGCGCCTGGCCTAGGAGGAGCTTCTCTCGATCCGCCGCAGGTAGGCCTTGGGGGGCAGGAAGGCCAGGTACAGGGTGACGGCGGTCGTCAGCCCACCGACGGAAACGCTCAGGAGGACGTAGGGGTTCGCCATGAAGTCGACGCCCATGAGCCCGGCGATCAGCGGGCCGGCCATGCTGATGATCGAGAAGATCGAGACCACGCCCCACAGGAAGAAGCGATTCGCGACCACCGGGTTCGCGAGCCCGAGGGCCAGGCGCTTGCGGAGCAGGGCCTGGTACCGGAACGCTTCGAAGCCCGTCCAGGAGAAGAGGGCCATGGCGTTCAGCTGGTGGCCGATCGCACCCCAGCTCGGAATCAGGATGTCGCGTGGCTCGCCGATCGTCAGCGCCCGGTGGACACCCTCTGCGGCGGTGATCGCCAACACCAGGTAGGAGACCAGGGCGAGCGCTCGGGCCCAGGCCTCCTCGGGGCGGAAGACCCGCCAGGTGAAGGTCCACACCAGGCCCCACCCCACGCTCATCACGACGAGCGCTGTCGTCAGGGTCAGCGGCCCCATGGCGTGGTCGCCCAGGGTGAGCTGCTGGCCGGTGATCAGGATCGGGTAGCCGGCCCCCACGACCAGGAAGAGGCCGGGGCCCAGCATCCATTCGGCGAAGCCGCCGGTGCGCCACGCGAGCGCCGTGAGCCGCACACTGACGGCTCCTCCCGCGAGGATGAAGAGAAGCGTGGAGATGCCGGCGATCGATTCGAGCACGGAAGACTCCCGGGCCGGGTGCCCGGGGCCTATCGGCTGATCGATGCCGACCCTTGATCAGCGGGCAGGTACGCCGCCTCCCACCGGGTGTCGCGCAAAGCGGGCATCGGACAGCTCGGTGGGCATGCCCGCGCTCAGGTAGCGCGCCGCTCCCTCGCGCGTGGCCGAATCCTCGGCGAAGAGGGAGTCGAAGAAGGCTCGCACGGCGAGCGAGGTGATGGCCTGCTGGCGTTGGGGTCGCATCGCCTTCGCAAACTCGCTGGCGCTTCGGCAGGGCAGCTCCCAGGAGGCGAAGTCGATGCCCATTTCGGGGCCGCCGAGCGGCTCGAAAGGGTTCTCCTCGTTTGGCGTATCCGCCTGGTCCATCTGCCGGCGGATCCCCTCGCAGGCCATGGCATCCGGGTGGTGGCTGAAGCGCAGCCAGCGTCTCGCGAACTCGACGAAGCCGAGATGGGTTCCGCGATCGATGGAGAGCAGCGCCGCACCGGGCGACCGGGCCGGCAGCGATGCGGCGTTCAGCCCGTGCGGCACGAGCGCGTCTTCGGTGCCCGCAATCATGAGGAAGGGCGGACCGCCCGCGGCAAAGAAGGCCTCTGTGAACATCTGGGCGGGGCCCGCGATGGAGACCGCGCCCTTGGCCCGGGCTTCGCCCTCGGTCGGATGGTAGGCGAGCAAGGTCGTGGTGAGGCCTCCGTAGGAGAGCCCGGCGAGGCCGATCCGCTCCGCATCGATCGCGAAGGAGGCCTGCTCCGCTGGCTCGGCGAGCAGGGAGTCGATCACGAAACGCACGTCGCCGGGCTGATTCCAGAGGTCGGCGAAGTTGGGGCCGCCCGGCGCGTCGCCGTTCGTGAGCGGGAAGTCGAGGGCGGCGACCGCGTAGCCATGGCTGGCCAGGTGCTCGAGGAGGTAGAGCATCTCGGTGCGGCTGCCCGTGAAGCCATGGCTGTAGACGACCAGGGGGAGGGGCGAGGTCGCCGTGCCGGGGGCCCACAGGGTGACCTCGAGAGCGCGGGATGGCGCACCCTCGAAATCGGCATTGGCCATGGTCGGGCGGCTCTCGTCCACGAGGTGGAGGTCCCGGCTCTCTACCTCGAAGGGGCCGGGCGAGAGCCGGAGCGCGCTCTCGGTGCCCTCCGGCGGCGCATGGGAGCGCAGCCCCTCCAGAATCCGGGTGCAGCCCGAGCCGAGCAGGATCAGGCCGAGGGACAGGGCCACGACGGGTCGCGCGATCTGCATGGGCTAGCCGATGCAGAAGAAGTTGAGCTTGTTGCCGTCCAGGTCCCGGAAGTAGGCGCCGTAGAATCCGTCGCCACGGGGCCCCGGGTCTCCCTCGTTCGCACCGCCCAGCTCGAGGGCCTTGGCGTGGAAGCGATCCACCTCCTCCGAGCTGGCTGCCCGGAGGGCGACCATGACGCCGTTGCCCACTGTCGCCTCCTTGCCGTTCTCGGGCAGGAACACCATGAGCAGCGGCTGGTCCATGGCCGTGCCCCAGCCGATGAAGTGGTCGGTCTCCATGACCCGGGCGGCACCGATCTCGGCGCAGAGCGCATCGTAGAAGGCGGCAGCTCGCGGCATGTCGTTCGTACCGAGGGTGACGTAGCCAATCATGAGGGGGTCTCCGTGGGGCGGGGGGTAGAGAAGAGGGTGCCGGTCACTTGCTGAGCACGTGCAGGCCGCCGGCCAGGACGCGGCCGGTGATCACGAAGAGGGGCGGCTCGCCCTGTCGCCGGCTCCTGGCCTCACCATCGTCGCCCGTGACGAGCCGCTTCAAGAAGGGCCGCATGCGTTGCTCGACGTTGCGCTGCTTGAGATCGCCGAAGACGGCGCGCACGCCACTCATGTCGATCTCCGAGCCCTTGGGAACCGTCAGCTCGAGCTGACCCGCGAGCACGTCGGCTTCGATCTCGACGATGCGGTCGGGTGGCAGCTCGGCCTCCCGGAAATCCAGCTCGACGCCGCCGGACCAGGCACGGGCGCGGATCTCCTCACACGATACCCATTGCCCGGCGCGTTCGAAGGAACCGAAGACCGCGGACACCGACTCGCTGGTGATCTCCTGTTGCCGATCATCGGGAGGGGTCGTGGAGGGGAGGCTCGCGTCGTCGGAGCCGGCCAACGAGTCGAGGTTCTGCGAGCGCGTCCTGGTGTCCGTGGGACCGTCCACGCTCTTGAGCATTCCACATCGGGACGCATCCAACCACGCGCCTCGCGCGCCAACGGGGTCTCCGTCGGCCGGCCCCTCGCCGCGGCGCGCCTCCTCCCCCGAGCGCCTCCCGTGTGGTGACCGCAGGACCGAACTAGACTGGCGACATGCGGGTGGGCGTGCTCCAGTTCTTCTCCTGGCCGAATCGGGAGATCCCCCTGGAGAAGGTCTACGAGCGGGCGCTCCAGCGGATCGCCGTGATGGACCGGAGCGGCTACGACGCCATCTGGCTCGCCGAGCACCACTTCACGGGCTACAGCGTCTGTCCCTCGGTCCACGTGATGGCCGCCCACGTGGCCGGCCTGACCCACAACCTCCGGATCGGAACGGCCGTGACCCTGGCGGCCATGTACCACCCACTGCGCATCGCCGAGGAGATCGCGCTGCTCGACGTCCTGACCGGTGGGCGCATCAACTGGGGCGCCGGACGCGGCTTCGAGAAGCGTGAGTTCGAGGCCTTCGGGGTCCCGCTGGCCGAGAGCCAGGCACGCTTTCGCGAGGCCGTCGAGGTCGTGCTCGCCGCCTGGACCCAGCCGAAGCTCGACTTCCACGGCCGCTACCACCACTTCGAGGGCCTCGAGGTGCTCCCCAAGCCCGCCCAGCAGCCGCACCCCCCGACCTGGGTCGCGGCGACCTCGAACCCGGCCATCGATTGGGCGGCCGCGCAGGGCCTCTCCATCATGATGGACCCGCACTCGCCCCACCACGAGATCGCCCGCAAGTTCGAGCGCCATCGGGACGGACTGGTGGCGGCGGGGCACAGAGCTGAGGGCCGCCAGATTCCGATGACCCGCCTCATCTCGGTGGCGGAGACCGACCAGGAGGCCCTGGAGATCGCGCGCCGGGGCGCCAACTGGACCGCGGGCGCCTACGTGAGCAAGGAGGCCCTCGCGGCCTTCCGTCCGGGCGAGGAGAACGTCGAGCCCGTCGACCACTACCTGAAGGACGTGGTCGTGCACGGCTGCCCGGAGCGGGTCGTCGATCAGCTCGAGGAGCTGCGCGAGACGATGTCGCTCTCCTACCTGATGCTGGCACCCCTGTCGGAGCGCTCCTTCGAGCTCTTCACGGATCGCGTTCTGCCGCAGGTGGGCCGCTGCCCCGGGAGCCCTTGAAGCCGGGCTGGGATGCTCGGGGGGGGGCTCGGTGTCTCGCCGACGGCCCGGTCGAGGTGCCCTCCAGGTCTAGGGCAGCGTCACCACCCGGATCGAGCTGGTCGTGCCGGCCTCCTGGGAAATGCCTGCCGTCACGACCACCAGATCGCCGCTGGCCAGGACCCCGCGCTCCTTGGCCCAGTCGAAGCCGTGGGCCAGGCGCGTGTCGTCGTCGTGGGCGCCCTCGGCCACGGTGGCGGTGACGCCCCAGTTGAGCGAGAGGCGCCGTGCCACCTCGGCCGTGCTGGTCACGGCCAGGATCGGGCAGCGCGGCCGGTACTTGGAGATCTGGCGCGACGTGAAGCCGCTCTCGGTCAAGGTGACGATCGCCCCCGCCAGCAGGTGGTTGGCCATGGTGTGGGCGGCCTGGCTCACGGCTTCCACCACCGCGGCCGTCGGGTGCGGGTCGATCTGCTGCAGGTAGCCGTACTCGCGCAGTGAGGCCTCGGCGCCGAGCGCCAGCTCCGACATGGTGCGCACGGTCTCCACGGGGTATCGACCGCGCGCCGTCTCGCCCGAGAGCATGACGGCCGAGCTCCCGTCGAGGATCGCGTTGGCCACGTCCGAGGCTTCCGCCCGGGTCGGCTGCGGGTTGCGCTCCATCGAGTCGAGCATCTCGGTGGCGGTGATGGTGGGCTTGCCGCTGCCGACCGTGGTGCGGATCATCCGCTTCTGCTCCACGGGCACGGCGGCGGCGCCGATCTCCACACCCAGGTCGCCGCGGGCGACCATCGTACCGTCGGCGGCGTCGACGATGGCCTCGAGGTTTCGCAGGCCCTGGCGGTTCTCGATCTTCGCGATGACCGGGATGTGACCGCCACCCCGCTCCTCGAGGAAGCGGCGGATCGCGCCCACGTCCTCGGCACGCTGCATGAAGGAGGCGGCGATGTAGTCGATGTCGTTGTCGATCGCGAACTGGAGGTCGGCCTGGTTCGCCTCGTTCAGCCCGTCGAGCAGCAAGGTCGTGTCGGGGACGTTCAGGCCCTTGTGGTTCGTGAGCTGACCGCCGCGCAGCACGCGGCACTCGAGGGCGTCCTTGCTGCGGGTCTCCACGACGAGCTCGATCCGGCCGTCGTCGATCAGCACCTTGCTGCCCGGGTGGAGCTCGCCGACCAGGTCCGGATACGAGATGGAGACGCCGGTCTCGTCGCCCAGGGTATCGTCCGCCCGCAGGCGGAAGGGTGCGCCCTTCTCGAGGACGACCTCGCCGAGGACGCTGCCCGTGCGCACCTCGGCGCCCTTCGTGTCGATCATGGTCGCGACGTGACTGCCCGCCGCCCTCGAGGCCTCGCGGATCCTTTCGAGCCGTGCGCGGTGCCGCTCGTGGTCCTCGTGCGAGAAGTTGAGGCGGGCCACGTTCATGCCCGCCTCAATCATGGCCGTCAGGGTGGCCACGTCGTCGCATGCCGGCCCGACGGTCGCCACGATCTTGGTCTTGCGCAGGATCCGCCGATCGCCCATGGCGTCAGGCTAGCCGAGATCTCCAGGGGTGAGGTCGGCCGCCCTGTTCCTTCGGCCGCGTTCGACCAACGCGTCCAGCAGGAGGTCCAGACCGAACTCGAACTGCTCGTCGAAGCCCCGGTGAAGGAACTCGTCCGCCATTCGACTGAGGTGGGGGTACTGCCCGGCGGGCAGGGAGGCGTACGCGCTCCGCATCTCCTCCTGCCAATCCGTCTCGCTGGTTCCCGCGGAGTGAACCGGCTGCTCGGCACCCGCCACTCCCGTGATGTACCGGACCAGGGCGCTGTAGGCCTGGATCGCCTCGCCCTGCCCGAGGCCCAGCTCGGTCAGAAGGGCCACGCAGGCCTCGGTGAGCGCCAGTGTGTGGGGTCCGAGGACGGGTCGGGTCGTCGCGACCCGCAAGGCGACCCCGGGATGGGCCATGAGCGCGCGCCGAAAGCCGATGCCCATCTGGCGCAGCCGCTCGACGGGGTCGCCGGCGTCTGCGGGAGGCGCTTCGAAATCGGCCAGGGCGGCGTCGACCATGGCCTCCAACAGGGCGTCCTTGTCGCGGAAGTGCCGGTAGATGGCCATCGGATCGACCCTCAGGCGCTGGCCGAGGGCCCTCATCGAGAAGTCCCCGCTCGCGTTCGCCAGGGCCAGGGCCGCCGCCACGATCCGCTCCCGGGAGAGGGGAGCCCGGGCTCGCTTCCGCGGGCGGGGAGCGGATTGGGCCGGCATGGCAGGACCCTAGCGGAAGGAGGTTGACACGTCTACTTAGTAGACTACACTGAAGTCAACTCACGTCTACAGTGTAGACTCAGCCACCCCAGGAGAGCCCATGGATCGCCTTCGAGCTTCCCAGCCCACCGAGACCTTCCGTGTCCCCCAGGACGTCACCTACAACTGGGAGTACGACAACACCCGCGCACAGCTGGTCCGGCTCTACGAGCACGCCAAGCGAGACCAGTGGGACGGCAACAAGCGCCTCGATTGGTCCATCGACGTCGATCCCCAGTCCGAGCTGGTCTCCGACCTCGCGATCGGCATCTACGGGACGCCGCATTGGGATCGTCTGACCCCCCGCGAGATCGAGAAGCTGCGTCACGAGACGATCACCTGGCAGCTCAGCCAGTTCCTCCACGGCGAGCAGGGCGCCATGCTCGCCTGCGCCTAGGTCGTCGACTCGGTGCCGTGGTACGAGGCCAAGATGTACGCCTCCACCCAGGTCATGGACGAGGCGCGTCACGTCGAGGTGTACCGACGCTTCGTGCAGGAGAAGCTGGAGCACGACTACCCGGTCAACCCGGAGCTGAAGGCCCTGCTCGACCAGATCCTCTCGGACTCCCGCTGGGACATGAAGTTTCTCGGCATGCAGATCATCGTCGAGGGCCTCGCGCTGGCGGCCTTCGGGACGATCCGCGACTCGGCGACCAACCCGCTGCTCCGCGATCTCACGGCCGCGGTGATGGAGGACGAGTCGCGCCACGTGGCCTTCGGCGTGATCTCGCTGCGCGACCACTGCAAGCAGCTCAACGAGAAGGAGCGTGAGGAGCGCGAGGACTTCGTGTACGAGGCCTGCGTCCTGATGCGCGACCGGATCCTGAACCGCGAGGTCTGGGAGACCATGGGCATGGACGCCGACGCCTGCATCGAGGCCAGCCTCGACTCGCCCTTCGCCAAGGAGTATCGCCGGCGCCTCTTCAAGAAGATCGTGCCGAACGTGAAGAGCCTGGGCCTGCTCTCGGATCGCCAGCGCGCCCGCTTCGCCGATCTCGGCATCCTCGAGTACGAAGCCGGCACGACGTCGGACGTCGACCAGGCCGTCGAAGAGGAGACCCGGCGCCAGCAGGAGCGCGAGCGCGCGGCTGCCTAGGCTTCGGTTGGGATGGCAAGACCCCGTGGGCTTTCGCGAAGAGGGCGGGAAGCCTGTGGGGCCTACTTCCGGAACTGCTTGAAGTCCGGCTTCCGCTTCTGGAGGAAGGCGACGACGGCCTCGATGTTCTCGGGCGAGCCGGCGAGGCGCATCATCTCCTTGTCCTCGATCTCCCGGGCCGCCGCGATCCCGGCGCGGTGAGCCACCTGCATGCAGCGCTTGATGGCCGTCAGGGAAGACACGGGCCACTGGGCGATCTCGCGCGCCTTGGCCAGGGTGGCCTCCAGGAGCTCCTCGTCGGGGAAGGCCCGGGCGGCGAGGCCGACCTCGAGGGCCCGGGCGGCGTCGATCCACTCCGCCGTGAACATCAGCTCGTTGGCGCGCTGCCGACCGACGGCGGATTGCAGGGTGTAGCTGCTCGCGATTTCGGGCACGAGCCCCAGGTTCGCAAAGGGCAGCCGCAGGCGGACGCTCTCCCCCACGTAGACGATGTCGGAGGCGAGGGCGAGGGTGCAGCCGCCGCCCACTGCGACTCCCTGTACCGCGGAGAGCAGGGGCTTCTCGAGCGCGAAGATCGAGTCGACGCAGGCGAAGAAGCCGCTGGGCATCCCGTCCTCGCGCGGCGTGTCCCGGTCGCCCTGGAAGGAGTTCAGGTCGGCCCCCGAGGAGAAGTTGCCGCCGGCCCCACTCAGCACGACCACGGCGACGCGCGGGTCCTGGCCTGCCCCGTCGAGGCTCGTTCGCAAGGCGTCCCACTGGATCTCGTCGAAGGCGTTCTTCTTCTCGGGGCGGTTCAGGGTGAGGTGCAGCACGCCCTCGTCGTCGAGCTCGTGCAGGATGCGGTCTTCGTCGCTCATGGGCTCCTCGGAGAGGGATCGTCGGAAGGTGCCGGACGGTAGCTCACGGCCCCGCCGCCCGATCTCCGGCGGGGGAACGCTCGGCCGCTCGGGTCCGCGCCAGGTGCGGGAGCACCTCGCGCTCGAAGAGCTGCAGCATCTCCCAGGAGAAGGCCGGCTCCACGCCGGCGAGCAGCGGGTTCAGGTAGAGGACGCTGTGGTCGCCCAGCTCCTCCGCGAGCGCGAGGGCGCCCTCCGGCGTGTGCACCTGGTAGGCGGAGCTCTGGCGGGCGGTCTCCGCGGTGAGATCCTGGGCGTAGGGCCCCGCCGGTCGACCGAAGGCCTCGACCGTCCACTCGGAGTAGGAGCGGAGCTGGTGCAGCACGTGGGGCATCAGCCGGTCCCAGGCCCGTTCGGGCTCCTTGGAGATCCAGAGGAAGATGGGCCCCTGCCGCGGGTAGTCGCCCGGGTCGGGTTTGCCCAGTGCGAGGCAGGCCTCGCGATAGGGAGGCCACAGACGCGGATCGAGGGGAGGGAACCAGCCGTCCGCGATCCGCGCGGCGCGACGGGCCGCCGCCGCGGAGCCTCCGCCGAGCAGGATCGGCGGGGCCGGATCGGGCTTCGGGGTGATCCGGCAGCGCCGGCCCTTCCACGCGAACGGCTCACCGGTCCAGGCGAGGCGCAAGAGCTCGATGGTCTCGCCGATCGCCTGCCAGCGATCCTCGAGGCGTCGCCCGAAGGTCTCGAACTCGCTGGGTCGGTATCCCCCGCCGAGCCCCAGGATCAGCCGGCCATTCGTGGCGAGTTGGGTCACCGCGGCGTCCTCGGCGAGCTTGATCGGGTCGTAGAGCGGCGCGAGCAGCACGGCCGTGCGGAAGAGGATCCGCCGGGTTCGCGCACCCATGGCGGCTGCCAGTACGAGCGGCGACGGGTTGTAGCCGTCCGGCGAGCCGTGGTGTTCGCCGAGGCCCACGCTGTCGAAGCCCAGCGCGTCCGCCCACGCGACCTGGTCGAGGGCCGCGGCGTAGAGCTCCCCAGCAGGGGCGCCGATCGCGGGAGCACGCATGTCGTAGCTGAGGACCAGTTCCATGGCGCGTCCGCGATCCTAGCCCGGCTCGCCCACCCCCCGGGGCGGGCTGACTCCCGGTCGCGGCCTGGGGCGCGATCGCAGGCCTCGAGCCGGTCCCGTTCCCCCGAAAAGTTTGCAATTCTCCGCTGACCGACAGGCCGGGGACCGCGAATTGGACGGCCCCGAGCGTGGCGGAGTCACCACCGACGGTTCCGCGGGCACTCACGGGGTGCACCGCTTTGCCTCCCGTTCCGGGAGTTCATTTCTGACTGCGTCCGAACCAAGGAAACCCCATCCGATGTCCACCGAACCGCCCACCCGCAACCAGAAGCTCCTCGACTGGGTCGAGGAAGTCGCTGCTCTCACCCAGTCCGACGCCATCCACTGGTGTGACGGATCCCAGGAAGAGTACGACCGGATGTTCGAGCTGATGCTGGCGGGCGGTACGGCCGAGCGGCTCCCGAAGCGCCCCGGCTCCTACCTCGTGCTCTCGGATCCGGCCGACGTGGCGCGCGTGGAGGATCGCACCTTCATCTGCTCCGAGAAGGAAGACGACGCCGGCCCCACCAACAACTGGTGCGACCCCTCCGAGATGCGCACGACGCTGAAGGGGCTCTTCTCCGGGTGCATGAAGGGGCGCACCCTCTACGTCGTGCCCTTCAGCATGGGTCCCCTCGGCTCGCACATCGCCCACATCGGAGTGGAGCTCTCCGACTCTCCCTACGTGGTGGCGAACATGCGCACCATGACCCGCATGGGGAGCGCGGTTCTCGAGGTGCTCGGAGACGATGGCAGCTTCGTGCCCTGCGTCCACTCGGTGGGCTACCCGCTCGCCGAGGGCCAGCAGGACATCCCGTGGCCCTGCGACGGCGAGAACAAGTACATCGTCCACTTCCCCGAGACGCGGGAGATCTGGAGCTACGGCTCGGGCTACGGCGGCAACGCCCTGCTCGGCAAGAAGTGTCTTGCACTGCGCATCGCCTCCACCATGGCCCGGGACGAGGGCTGGATGGCCGAGCACATGCTGATCCTGAAGCTCACCTCGCCGGAGAGCGAGGTGCGCTACGTCGCCGCCGCCTTCCCCAGCGCCTGCGGCAAGACCAACCTGGCCATGCTCGAGCCCACGATCCCCGGATGGAAGGTCGAGACCGTTGGCGACGACATCGCGTGGATGAAGTTCGGCGAAGACGGGCAGCTCTACGCGATCAACCCCGAGGCCGGCTTCTTCGGCGTCGCGCCGGGAACCAGCATGGCGTCGAACCCGAACGCCATGCGCGGGCTCAACGAGAACGCCATCTTCACCAACGTCGCGCGGACCGACGACGGCGACATCTGGTGGGAGCAGATGAGCGAGGCTCCCGCCCACCTGCGCGACTGGCGGGGCAACGACTGGACGCCCGACAGCGGCACCCCCGCAGCGCATCCGAATGCGCGCTTCACGGCGCCCGCCAGCCAGTGCCCGGTGATCGCCCCCGAGTGGGAAGACCCGAAGGGCGTGCCGATCAGCGCGATCCTGTTCGGCGGCCGCCGCGCCACGGTCGTGCCGCTGGTGCACGAGGCGCGCGACTGGCAGCACGGCACCTTCCTGGGCTCGATCATCTCCAGCGAGAAGACAGCCGCGGCTGCGGGCAAGGTGGGTGAGCTGCGCCGCGACCCGATGGCCATGCTGCCCTTCTGCGGATACAACATGGCTGACTACTGGGGTCACTGGCTCCAGGTCGGTCGCACCGCGGGCGCGAAGATGCCCCAGATCTACTACGTGAACTGGTTCCGCAAGAGCTCGGGCGGCGACTTCCTGTGGCCCGGCTTCGGGGACAACGGCCGCGTGCTGAGTTGGGTGTTCGGGCGCTGCACGGGGAAGGCGGAAGGGCGCGAGACGCCGATCGGTGTGGTTCCCACGCCCGCCGACCTCGATCTCTCGGGGCTGACCGTCGACGAGACGGACATGGAGGAGCTCTTGGCCGTCGACGCCGGGGCCTGGCTCGCCGAGATCCCGCTGATCCGCGAGTACTACCAGCAGTTCGGGGCGAAGCTGCCGGGCGAGCTGGTCGACGAGCTGGACGAGCTCGAGAAGAGGCTGCGCGCCGCCCAGGCCTGAGCGCCGCGCTACGGGGAGTGGGAGCCCACCGGATCGGGAGATCCGGTGGGCTCTCTGCGTTCACGCCAAGGGTCCAGCTACGGGTCCGGCGAGTGAATCTCCGAGGGAGCGACAGGTATCTGGTTGCCTCCCGATTCGCTGCGGTATCATGGGGTAGCGTCAGCGCTCCCCTTCCTCTCACGGCTCCCGTTGGTCTGAGCTGAGAACGCCGCGCCGCGCACCCCCGGGATTGCTCCCATCGGCACCGCTTGCGTCGCCTCCCTCAACCCGGCGCGCGCCGTCCGGGTGGTCAGCGTGCGCCTCCTCCATGCATGGAAGGAGCAAGTCATGCCTCTCACGACCGTACTCAGCATCGAGGTGCGTCCCGAGTGTGCGCGCGCCTACGAGCAGCTCTGCCTCCAACTCGCCGAGCAGGCCAAGCAACGGGGATCCTCCCCGAGCTGGAGCGCACACCAAGGACTCATCGGGGCCGGGAATCCCCTTCATTTCGTTGTCGAGAGTGAGGACTTCGCGGGCCTCGCCGCTTCGGCGCGGGTCGACGAGACGGTCCGAGCTGCGCTCGGCGAGGAAGCCGCGGCGGATTGGCTGCAATCGGCGAGCGAGTGCATCGCTTCGCAGCGCCAAGAGGTCGCCGTCGACCGGCCTGAGCTCTCCTATGCCCCGAACGGCTCGGATCCGACCGCGCCCTTCTCCATCATCACCGTGGTCAGGGCCCGGCCCGGACACCAGGAGGCCTGCGAGGAGCTGATCCGCAAGGTGGCCGAGGCCACCCCCAAGACCGACGACAGCTCCAGTCTCTCGACCCATCAGACGGTGATCGGCGACCTCACCCAGTATTGGACGGCGCGGCCGATCAACTCCCTCGCGGAGATGGATGACATCCTGCCGGCTCCCGAGCTCCTGTCCCGGGTGTTCGGTCCGGCGGAGGGTGGTCTCATCTACCGCAGCGGGATGGACGCGATCGAGCGCGTAGAACGCGCCATCACGATCCATCGAGAGGAGCTCTCGAACCTTCCTGAATGAGCCCCTCCCCGGCGGCGGCCCGTACCCGGGCCGCCGCCGGCCCACCCCGCTGGCTTTCGTCCACTGAAAGGAGCACACCATGGCCATCGCAAGACGACTTCGCTGGTATCTCAAGAAGGAGGGCATCGAGTACGAGGTGCTCCCCCATCCGCACTCGCGGAGCAGCCTCGAGTCCGCTCTCGAGGCCCACGTGCCGCCGAACCTGTTCGCGAAGCCGGTCCTGCTCGAAGACGAACGCGGCTACGTGATGGCCATCGTGCAGGCGTCGCGCCGGATCGACCTCGATACGCTGTGCCGGCAGCTGCACCGCGACCTCGAGCTGGCGAGTGAGCCCGAGATCGGAGACCTGTTCGGCGACTGCGACGCGGGGGCCATGCCGCCCGTGGGCGAGGCCTACCGGATTCCCGTGGTCTACGACGACGCCCTGAAGATGCTGCCGGAGGTCTACTTCGAGGCCGGAGACCACGAGGACGTGATCCACGTGCGCGGCCCGGACTACCTGCGGCTCTTGAGTGGGTCACTCCACGGCGAGTTCAGCGAAGCCCTCTAGAGCCGGTCTCAGAAATGTGAAACGCGTGCCGGCCTTCCTCGGAGGGTCGGGCACGCTGGATACTTCTGAGACGGGCTCTAGCCCCGGTGAGGTGGCAGGCCCCAGCGGCCTTCCGCGATGCCTTCCCCCGCGCCCGGCTCAGCGGCGAGCTGCCGGCTTCGCCGCTAGAAGACCTCCAGCGCGCCCCGCACGATCATGATGGCGAGGGCGATCCACGAGAGCGAGAAGAGGGCGAAGCGCAGGGGAACCAGGTTGACCGTGGCCTGGACGAGGGAATGCAGGATGCGCAGGCCCGCGTAGGCCCAGGCGCATTGCACGTGCAGTGCGTCGACCTGGCCGAGCACCGCGATCGAGACCGCGACCGCGTAGAAGACCGTCGGCTGCTCGAAGAGGTGGTTGTAGTTGTCGGCGACCCGCACCGCCTCGGCGGGCAGCTTCTTGAGCTGGTCGGTGTCCGCCGCATCCTGGGGCTCGATCCCAGCCTTCGACATGGCCGGGAAACGGGTCGCGTACATCCAGAGCAGCATGACCAGCGAGAGCAGCGCCATCACGAAGACGGGCTGGAGAATGGCCTGGGCTTCCACGGAATCCTCCTGGGTGTCGGGAGCCCCCGGAGCGGGGGCGCGTACGGTGTACCAGAGCCCGGAGTCGCCCCCTAGGTGACAGAACGTTCGAAATATTCTAAATGTTCAGAACATTCATCGCGCGCCCGGAGCCCCCCATTGAAGCCTGCTCTCCTCGTCCTGGCTGCCTGGATCCTGTTCGGCGGCACCCACCTCCTCCTCTCGACCGACCCGCTCCGGGGGCGCCTGGTTGCCCGCCTGGGGGATCGGGGCTTCCTGAACCTCTTCTCCGCCGTGGCCGCCGTGGCCTTCACGGTGCTCGCCGCGACGGGAGCGAGCCAGCACGCCCACGGCGTGGCGGGGATCGCCCTGGGCGCCCATCCGCTGGTCCGACTCCTTGCCATCGCGTCGATCTTCCTGGGCTTCTCCCTCGCGGCAGGGAGCTTGAAGGCCTATCCGCGCTCACCCATGGCGCTCTTCTCCGGTCGGGTGAGCGAGCCGCTGGGCATCGAGCGGATCAGCCGCCATGCCTTCTTCTACGGGCTCGGGCTCTGGGCACTCGCCCACGTGCTGCTGGTGCCGACCCTCTCGGCCGCGGTCTTCTTCGCGGGCTTCGCGGTGCAGGCCCTCGTGGGCTCGGCTCTGCAGGACCGCAAGCTCCTGGCTCGCCTCGGCGAGCCCTACCGCCGCTATCTGGACCAGACTTCGGCCCTGCCTTTCGCCGCCATCCTCGCTGGCCGCCAGCGGCTCGTGCTGGGCGAGCTACCGTGGTCCGCGCTGGCGGTGGGGGCCGGCCTGGCCTGGCTGCTTCGGGAGCAGCATGGCCACGTCTTTGACCACTACGGTCTCTGGATCGTGCTCTCGGTGCTGGGCGGCGCCGCGGTCGCGACCCTCGGGGCCGAGCGACGGGAGCGCCGGCTGCGCGCCCAGGAGGCCGTTCATGGATGACGTCGTCGCCAGCTTCGTCGACGGGATGGGTGCCGCCGCTGCGAGCTCGGGGATCCTCTCCCAGCAGCAGGGCCGGATCTTCGCCCTGCTCTACCTCGCCGAGGGGCCTCTCTCGCTCGACGAGATCGCCGACCAGCTCGAGCAGAGCAAGAGCAACATCTCGGTCAACATCCGCACCCTCGTCGAGTGGCACCTGGTGAAACGCCGCCCGATCCGGGGCTCCCGCAAGGACCACTACGAGGCCGCCACCGATTTCTTCCGCGCCTTCCAGGAGATCTTCGAGCGGCGTTTCCGCTGGACCGTCCGCCAGGTGATCGACGTGGTGAAGGAGACATCGGCTTCGGCCGAGGGGGGGCGGCGCGGAACACCGGGTGCCTTCCGTCGCGAGCGACTGCAGGCCCTGGGCGGCTTCTTCGGTCTTCTCGACGCCGGGATCGGGGCCTTCGTCTCCGGCAAGCCCTTCCCCGCGCAGAAGCTGGCGCAGGTGGTGCCCTTGCCCGGCCGAGCCGGGCCCCGGGCGCGCTAGCGGGGTGGCTCCGTCCCGAGCCACGAGGCTCCTCCGCTCCGCCGAGAGGAGCGGTGTAGGCCCGCGTGAAGATGTCCGGTTCTCCGCGATGGAAGCGTGGGTCTCGATCCGACCCTTGATCCTGGCAGGGCGCCACACGTCGTGGGATGCGAGGGCTCGTGCGCGTGTGAACGACACGCAGTGAGTTGCACGGAAAGACAGCCGAAGCCTAGACTCGCCGACAGCGATGGGTATTCGCTGACGGATGACGACGCGCCGGCTCTTCCACTTGCCCTTCGTGGTGCTGCTCCTGGCCGGCGCCCTGGCCACGCGGACGGTGGCAGAGCCGGGCTCGATGATCCTGATCTCCCAGGCCGACAAGGGTCAGGAGAGTGAAGGCCCGGGCAACAAGGCCGAGGGGGCCAAGGCCCGAAGAAAGACGGCGGTCGAGCATCGGTACGTCGCGAGAACGGCCGAGGCGTCCCGGAAGCAGGGCAAGGTGAAGCTTCGAAGCCGGGTCTGGCACTGCTCGGGCGATCGCTGTCGGATCGCGGGGCCGTGGCCCGCGCCGGTCGTGAGTGAGTGCCAGGCGCTGGCGGCCCGGGTCGGGCGCATCGTCAGCTACGGCCGCACCGGAGCGCAGCTCGGCAAGTCGCAGCTGGAGCAGTGCAACCGGGGCCTCGCGACCGCGAGCCGGCCCGAGCCCCGCCACGCCGGCCCGGACGCGTCTCGTCGGGCGGAGCCGCGGCGCACTCCCTTGAAGAAGTCCGCGAAGTCGCCCGGCCGGCTCACCGCGACGCGAGCCGCACCGGCACCGCCGGAAGCGCCCCCGGTGCCGCACCAGCCGCGCTCGCTCGAGTCGGGCGCGGTTCTCGTGCGCACCCGGACGCTGACCGCGACCGGGCAGGGCGATCCGACCAGGCTGATGCGGGGCGGCCCGGTCCTCCCAGCCGCCGAGTACGACACGGTTCGCGTGCGCACCCG
>NYZB01000239.1 GCA_002687015.1 Deltaproteobacteria bacterium | reverse complement strand
GATGAGGCGGGACGAGGCGTCGCGGAAGACGGAGCCGTGCACCCCGCCCCGCGGTCTCGCGTAGGCCACGTCCGAACCCGAGGCCACGGCGCGCAGGAGGAGCGGAACCAGCTGTGTGGGCGGATGCTGGAGGTCCTCGTCGAGCGTGGCGACCCAGTCGCCCGAGGAATGCAGGATGCCGGCCGACGTGGCCGGATGTTGACCGAAATTGCGGGAGAGGGTCACGACGTGAACCCAGGGATGGCGTTCGCTGAGCTCCGCGAGGACCTCATCGGAGCCATCTCCCGAGCCGTCGTCCACGAAGATCGCCTCGGCCAGCCGCAGCGGTCCCCCCGCCTCCTCGAGCTCGCGGGACACCTTCTCGAGCTCGGACACGAGCTCGGGCAGCCAGGCGGCGCCTCGGTAGACGGGAGTGACGGTACTGAGCAGGACTTCTTCCATGGCGGCCTTCGTCGTCCTATCGGAGCCGGCGGGATCGATCCTGACTGGACCTGGGAGGGGTAACACCGGGCACGAGCGGCGGGAAGGCATGCCTGCCCCGCGGGGCAGGGAGTCTAGCCCGTCCCCTCCGGGCGCTGGAGGATCGTCCAGGGTCCCCTCCGAAAGGCGACCCGGGTGTACCTCGACCGGAGGAAGGCCTCGAGCTCGGGGAAGGAGGCGCGCAGCTTCCGGGCATTCTGGGATTCCGGGTCCACGAAGCCCGAGCGGACCAGGATCGCCTCTGGCGGATGCTCGCGGACGTGTTCGAGGTTGCGCTCTCTCCAGAATGGATCGCTCAGGATGGAGGGGGCGTAGATGTTGAGCAGGCCGCTCATCGGCCGCTCGGCGAAGTAGTAGATCTGGCTCGACATCGGCACGACCAGGATCCGCCCGTCGGGCGGTGTGAGGGCGGCGAGCTGCCACATGGCCGCCGAAATCGGGTAGCGGGGCTTCGGCGCCGTGAGGCCGGCGGCCAGGTCCGCCAGCCGTTCGAAGCCGTTCGAGGCGAGCGGCGCCAGGTCCTTCCCCCCGAAGCTGCGCAGTCCGATCCCGGAGAGGAGGGTCGCCAGCGCGATCGCCGCCACGGCGAGGCGCCCCAGATGCCTCCAGCCGTGGCTGCGGGCTTCGAGCTCCTGGGAGAGCTGCCGGGCCAGGAGCGGGGCGACCACCAGGAAGGGAGGCAGGGCCTGGAGGAGGTGATGGGGATCGGCGCGGTACAAGGCCTGGGGCAGCAGGCCGATGCCCAACAGCGAGGCGCCCGCCAGGAATCGTGCGTCGCCCCGCGGATCGGCCGGAGCGCTTCGCGATTGCCAGCTGCCGAGGGCGAGCCCGCCGAGGAGACAGAGCGGTACCACCAGGAGTGCGATCCAAAGCGCGGACGCCGGAGAGAGAAGATGGCTCGCGTCGAAGGGCGCCGCTCCATGCGACCAGCCGGCCACGACGCCCCGCCCGCCATCGAAGGTCGCGGCGCCGTAGCTGCGAAGCGCCGCGGTGCCACCGCTGGCCGCGAGTGCCACGAGCCATGTCGCCACCGGTGCTGCGAAGCCCACCGCGACGCGCAAGATCGCGATCGGGAACCGGGCCTGGACGAGACCGCGCGGCCCCGTGACCGCCAC
Organism: Deltaproteobacteria bacterium; assembly: GCA_002687015.1. GTDB lineage: Bacteria > Myxococcota_A > UBA9160 > UBA9160 > UBA6930. The sequence continues at coordinate 70,811 of NYZB01000239.1, read as the reverse complement.
GATGCACCAGAGGATGAGCAGGACGACGCCGAGGTCCAGGCGATACAGGGCGCACAGCCCTGCCGTGAGCCCCGCCGTGAAGAGACCGCGCAGTGGCTCCGCGTCGCGCGCCAGGTATCGGTGCAGGAGGAGCAGGGCAAGGGCGGGGAAGAGCCAGAAGTACCACTTGTAGAAGCGCGCGAGGAAGACCAGACCCACGAGGGGCACGAGGAAGCCCGCGATGCGCCCGGCCCGTGCACGCGCGACCTCCGCCAGGCAGCCGAGGGCGGCCGCATAGCCGGTCGCGCACACGATGGTCTCGCCGAGCAAGCCTCCCGAGCACCAGAGGGCCCATGCGCTGGTCAAGGCCACCATCGGCCCGTAGTGGAAGATCAGGTCCACGAAGGGGAAGGCACCCAGGGTGATGAGTCGCCCCAGGGAGAGCTGGTAGCCGTGATCGGGATTGGTCAGATAGCTCGTGAGGGGAGGAGCCATCCAGAGCAGCAGCACCCACGCGACCACGAAGACCGGGATGCCGTAGCGGAGCCGCTTCACCTGCCCCCCTGTGCAGTGAACCCCATGCGCGCGGGGACGACGGGCCTCGGGAGCAGGCCCCTGGTCACGGAGATCCGACGCACGGTCCTGCGACCTTAGCCGGGTGGCCCCGGAACAGCATCGCCGCCGCGGGGGCGCCGGCCCCGGCCCCGCCGTTTCGGGCTCCGGGGTGGTCGCTACCCTGGGCCATGTCGTTCCGTCCGCCGCGTGCACTCCTGCTGGATCTCGACGACACCATTCTCGCGTACGCACCGCTCGCGGATCCCCTCTGGGAGCGGGTGACCACGGCCTTCGCGCCTGGCCTCGGCATCGCCCCCTCCGCTCTCCTGGACGCGATCCGGCGTGCGGGTCGCCTCTACTGGGGCGAGCCGGAACGCAGCCGCGCCGGACGCCACGACATGCGCGGCGCGCGCCGTTCGATCTGCCTGTGGGCCTTTCGCGAGCTCGGGCTGCCCGAGCTGGCCGGCGCCGCGTTGGCCGACGCCTTCCACGACGCGCGCGAGGCGGCCGTCGAACCCCTGCCCGGAGCTCTCGATGCACTCGAGCAGTTCCGAAGCCGCGGCCTGCCCCTGGCCCTGGTGACCAACGGCGGCTCGGAGCTGCAGCGCCGCAAGGTGGAGCGCTTCGGTCTGGCCGGCTTCTTCGAGGAGATCCTGATCGAGGGCGAGCTCGGCTACGGCAAGCCCGATCTGCGAGTGTTCGGCCAGGCCCTGCTCGCCGTTGGCGCGCCCGCCGAGGAGGTCTGGATGGTGGGCGACAACCTGCACGCCGACGTCGCCGGCGCCCAGTCCAGCGGGATCACCGGAGTTTGGGTGGACGCCGAGGAGCGCGGGATCCCCCAGGGGATCGACGTGGCGCCGGATCATCGGATCCGAGGCCTCGCAGAGCTGATCGACCGGCTGTAGCCGCCCTCGCCGCCAGGGTCCCCCCGGTCCACTGCCAGCGCCGCCTTCGCGACGGCGACCGGCCCCGAGAAGAAAGCGGCCTGACGGCAGGACGCCGTGCTTCCGCCGCGACGGCGACCCGAAAAGGGGAGTCGCTCTTCGGGAACGCTCCCGTGCGGATCGATGCACGACCTGACGCCGGGCAGCACACCCAACACGGCCGCGGCAGCGAGCGTACCCGAGCCGCTGAGTGGATCGATGCGCGGGTCCGTTCACTCCTTCGATCTCACCGGGCCGCTTTGCAACCCTCCGCGCAATTCGCAAGCCGCACGAAGACGAGTCGCCTGCACGACACGACGAGGCCCCCTTGCGCAACCGGCCATGGGACCCTCACACTGAGGCCTCTCCGCAGGCCGGCACGCTGGACCCGCTGCGAAGCGCAGGGTCAAGGGAAGGGGCATGCACAAGATCCGGATTGCGATCGTGGGGGTCGGCAACTGCGCCAGCTCGCTGGTGCAGGGGATCCACTACTACGCCGACAAGGCGGAAGGCGATGCCATCGGGCTGGCCCATTGGGAGATCGGTGGATACCGCCCCAGCGACCTGGAGGTGGTCGCCGCCTTCGACGTGGATCGGCGCAAAGTGGGGCATGACGTCTCAGAGGCGATCTTCGCGGCTCCCAACTGCACCCAGGTCTTCGCTCCCGACGTCGCCAAGCTCGGCGTGAGCGTCCGGATGGGGCGCGTCCTCGACGGCGTATCCGCCCACATGGCCGACCACGACGAGGCCCGCACCTTCCAGGTCGCGGACGGTCTCGAGGCCGATCGCGCCGAGGTGGTGCGGGTGCTTCGCGAGGCACGGGCGGAGGTCCTGATCAACTACCTGCCCGTCGGCTCCGAGGTGGCCGCCCGCTTCTACGCCGAGTGCGCCCTCGAGGCGGGCTGCGGGCTCGTCAACTGCATTCCCGTGTTCATTGCCAGCGATCCCGCATGGGCGAGCCGCTTCGAGGAGCGGGGCCTGCCGATCGTGGGTGACGACATCAAGGCCCAGCTCGGCGCCACCATCACCCATCGCATGCTGACCGACCTCTTCGCGCGTCGCGGCGTCGCGCTGGAACGCACCTACCAGCTCAACACCGGGGGCAACACCGACTTCCTGAACATGCTGAACCGCGAGAGGCTCCTCTCCAAGAAGGAATCCAAGACCGAGGCGGTGCAGTCGGTGGCCGCCTCCCGTCTCGACGCCGAGAACATCCACGTCGGCCCGAGCGACTACGTGGCCTGGCAGAACGACAACAAGGTCTGCTTCCTGCGGATGGAAGGGAAGCTCTTCGGCGACGTTCCCATGAACCTCGAGCTGCGGCTCTCGGTCGAGGATTCACCCAACTCCGCCGGGGTGGCCATCGACGCCATCCGTTGCTGCAAGCTCGCCCTCGAGCGCGGGCAGGGTGGCGTGCTCGCCGCAGCCTCTTCCGCCCTCATGAAGCACCCGCCCGAGCAGATGCCCGACGACCAGGCGCACCGGGCGCTGGAGGCCTTCCTCTCGGGGTAGCCGGGGTGCTCCTCAGGGCGCGGGAAGGCACTGGGGCACCGAGAGCGAAGGCTGGGAGGATGGCGCCTGCCCGGCGGAGCGGGCCGCTTCGCTCGCGGCTTCGCGCCGCGTCTGGGCCGCCGGCAGCCAGCGGAAGTCGATTCCCGGTAGACCGGTGGCTCGCCACTGCCGCCAGGCTTCGGGTCGAAGCGGAGCCAGCTCTACCTGCCGGTCGAGGTTGCGCGACGCTACGGTGAGGCGAACGGGCCGGTCGGCGTCGTTCGCCGAGATCCGAAGGGCCGCAACCTGGACCTCGGGTGTGAGCTCCCATTGCCAGCTCTCCTCCGCCTCGAGCCCCAGGCGATAGGAATCGTCCGTGGGCCGAAGGGTCACCAGGTCGTCCCGCTCGAGGGCGCTGCCGCGCAGCTCGATCCGGTCGAGCACGGCCGTTCGACGCCCCACGGAGCCGTTCCACTCAGCGACCAGCGGCGCGTAGTAGCCCGTGGTCTGGCTGGCGGCACCACCCGTCAGGGTCGAGAGGATCGAGAGCGGTAGGGCCAGGACGAAGAGCAGGCTCGGCAGCTTCCAGCGGAGGCTACGCCAGCGCCCGAGGTGGGCGGCGCCGTGGCCCGCCATCGGCAGCATCAGCGCGAGGTCCACCAGTGCGATGCGCGGGGCGGCGGTCTGGGTCGCGAACGTGAAGATCAAGGAGGAGAGCACCATCGCGAGCAGCAGGTTGCCGCTGCTGTCCAGCTTCTCCATCTCCAGTCGGAAGCCGAAGCCGGCCAGCGCGACCAGCGCCAGGTAGACCGCGAGCGACCCGAGGAACCACAGCGCGACCAGCGCGAGGGGCAGTGGGGGGTACACCGCCAGGCGCAGGTGCGTGCGCACGAAGACCTCCGGGGCCCACATCCCCCGCAAGGAGCGCTTGAGCCCCCTCGCGAACCAGGCGCCCGGGTCCCGCTTGATCTCGGCCAGGGCCAGCTCGCGCATCACGCAATCGACGTCGGCACCGCTCTGCTCGGCGTAGGCCGCGACGTCGGCCTCGCTCACCGCAGCCGGCCGGTTTCCGCGGAACAGGTTGAGGTTGCTGGTCGTCGACAGGGGAACGAAGTGGCCCTCCATCGCGTACTGCCAGGTCAGCCAGGGAGAGAGGGTCCCCAGACAGGCAAGCAAGGCGAGAGCCGCAACGGCGATGCGCTGTCTGGCGGTTCGCTGGCGAAGGGCGAGCCAGAGAGGGAGCAGTACGACGAAGGGCAGGATGGTCGCACGGACCAGGCCGGCCAGACCGAGGGCGACGCCGCTTCCGATGGCGGCCCGCAGGTTGCGGCCGGGCGGCGCGCCCGGTTGCACGCCGTGGGCCAGGAACAGGGTCAGCAGGACCAGGAAGATGAAGAAGGTCTCGGACCACAAGAGGTGCGAGAAGACCACGAAGCCGCTGTAGCCCGCGTGGAAGAGCGCGGCGATGCAGGCCGCGCGACGGCCCGCGATGCGACGGGTGAGGACGAACACGAGCGGCGTGGTCAACGCGCCGACCAGGCTCACGATCAGTCGCGCCGTCGCGGTCTGCTCGTCGGAGAAGAAGAAGCCGGCGCCCAGCACACCCGGATAGAGGGGGCCCCACCGGCCGCCGCCGTACCAGCGCTCCACGTCCTGGAGACCGAGCGACTTGCCCTTGAGGACCCTCTTCATGCCCCAGTGGGCCGCCCGTGCCCGGCCGAGGTAGCCCCTCTCGTCGCCGCGGGCCGGCATGTCGTGAACGGCGACGAATGCCCAGAGAACGAGTCGGATCGCGAGGGAAAGAGCGAAGAGCCCGAGAAGCACTCGCCGGGATTGCGGCGCGTCGGGATCGCGGCGGATCATCGCGGCGAGACCCTAGCCCCGATCGGGGGTCGCCACCCGGCTGGCGCGGCCTCTGCGGCGGCGCCGCTTCACGAAGCGAGCAGGTCGAGCAGCCAATGTGCGCGGGCGAACAGGGGCTCGGGCGGAGTCGCCGGTGGCGCGGCCGTTCGCAGGCGGTGGTCGGGCAGGACCTCGACCTCCGCGTCCGGCCGGCTCATCCACTCGACGAGACGAGCTGGATCGGCCTGGCTGCCCTGGCCCGCAGTCAATACCAGCGCGCCGCGCTCGAGCTCGACCTTCGTGATGCCCAGCTCGCGGGCCCGGATCTTCAACCCGATCACGGCGACCAGGTGCTCCGCCTCGGGCGGAAGCGGCCCGAAGCGATCCAGGAGCTCGTCGCGCAGGCGGCGGGCCTCCTCCGCATCCGGTGCACCCGCGAGCCGCTTGTAGAGGACGAGCCGCTGGCTGACGTCCGGCACGTAGTCGTCGGGCAGGCGTGCGGCGACCGGAAGCCGGATCTCCGGGTCGATGCCGAGGGGGCGCCCGCTTCCCCGCAGCTCCGCAACGGCCTCCTCGAGGAGCTCCATGTAGGTCTCGTAGCCGACGGCTCCGAGGTTTCCCGACTGCTCTCCGCCCAACAGGTTCCCCGCACCGCGGATCTCGAGGTCCATGTTCGCGAGCCGGAAGCCGCTGCCCAGCTCCGCCAGATCCTGGATCGCTTCGAGGCGCCGCGTCGCGTCTGGCGTGAGCCCCGCCTCGCCGGGGATCAACAGGTAGGCATAGGCGCGCTGCTTGCTGCGTCCGACGCGTCCGCGCAGCTGGTAGAGCTGCGCCAGACCCAGCGCGTCGGCGCGATCGATCAGGATCGTGTTCGCGCGCGGGATGTCGAGGCCGCTCTCGATGATCGTGGTGCAGAGCAGCAGGTCGTGCTCGCCCCGCATGAAGGAGAGCATCCGGTCTTCGAGCTCGCGTTCGGGCATCTGCCCGTGGGCCACCAGGGTCTTGATCTCGGGTGTGATTCCCTCGAGCAGCTCCGCGATGGCGCCGATCGTCTTGACCCGGTTGTGCACGAAGAAGACCTGTCCGCCCCGCTGGACCTCGCGAAGGATCGACTCGCGGATCAGCGATTCCTCGAAGCGACAGACCTGGGTGCGGATGGCCAGGCGATCCGCCGGCGGCGTCTGGATGACCGAGAGATCGCGGAGGCCCGTGAAGGCCATCTGCAGGGTGCGCGGGATGGGGGTCGCGGTGAGAGTGAGCACGTCGACCGTCTGCTTGAGCTTCTTGATCCGCTCCTTGTGGGCGACTCCGAAGCGATGCTCCTCGTCGACCACCAGCAGCCCGAGGTTCCGGAAGGCGACGCTCTTCTGGAGCAGGCGATGGGTCCCGACCACGATGTCGACCTGGCCCGCGGCCAGCCCTTCCAGGACCTCACGGGCCTCCTTCGGGCCGCGGAAGCGGGAGAGGCTCTCGATGCGCACACCGCTGCCCCGGAATCGCTCTTCGAAGGTGTCTGCATGCTGCTGGCAGAGCACCGTGGTGGGGACCAGCACGGCAACCTGCCTCCCCGCCATCACCACCTGGTGCGCGGCGCGACAGGCCACCTCCGTCTTGCCGTAGCCCACGTCACCACAGACCAATCGATCCATCGGGCGCGGCAGGGCCAGATCGGCGAGCACGTCTTCGATGGCGGAGGCCTGGTCCGGCGTCTCCTCGTAGGGGAAGGCGGCTTCGAACTCCTCCAGGGCGCGGTCGCGCGGCGGGAAGCCCGTGCCCGGTGCCAGCTCCCGCGCGGCATGGACCTCGAGCAGCTCCTTCGCCATGTCGCGCATGGCCCGCTTGACGGAGCGCTTCGTCTTCTCCCAGGTGGCCCCGCCGAGCTTGTCGATCTTCGGCGCCGCACCCTCGGCGCCCACGTAGCGCTGCACGAGGTTGAGCCGGTGGACCGGCACGAAGAGCCGGTCGCCCGCCTCGTACTCGATGCGCAGGAACTCGTCGGAGAAGCGCCCGAGCTCGAGCATGATGAGCCCGCGGTACACGCCGATGCCGTGCTCGGCGTGCACCAGATGGTCGCCCGGCGAGAGCTGGCCGAGGGCTTCGATGGCGGCGCCTTCGCGCCAGGTGCCGCTGCGCCTGCGCTTCTCGCGCGGGCCGAAGATCTCCTCTTCGGTGACGACGACCAGGCCCTCGTCGCGCAGCAGGTAGCCCTGCTCGGCGGCGCCGATCCGGACCTCCACCTGGCCCGGGGCCCCCCACGCCCAGAGCGGCTTCGTCTCGCGGGTGAGCTCGGCCTCGACCCCGTACTCGCCGAGGAGGGCGTGCAGTCGATCCGCCCCCGACAGCGCGGAAGCGCTGAGCACGACGCGAAGCTCCGCATCGCACCAGCCGCGCAGAGCCTCGATCAGGGGCTCGAGGGCCGCGCCGGACCCCTCGGCGCGCCGGGCCCGCAGACGCGCGACGAGGGGGTCGTGAGCCTCGGTCCGAAGCGTCCGGGCGCGGCTCGACTCCACCTCGAGCCGCTCCAGCTCGACCGGCCCGCGCCGCTCCACCTCGGCCAGGATCTCGTCGACCGGGGTGGCCAGCTCGTCCGGCGGACACACGACGCGTTCGCCCGAGCGCGCGCCATTCCAATTCTCGAGCAGCTCGCTGCCGAAGCGCAGCAGGCGCTCGCGGCCGGCCTCCGGCTCGTCGACGACGACCAGCGCATCCTCGGGCACGAGGTCGAGGAAGCTCTCCATGGCGGGCTGCAGGAGCGGCGCCATGGCCTCGCTGCCCGGCGGCACGCTGCCGCGCAGCAGGGTGTCGATCAGCTCGTCCAGCTTGCGGACGGCGACCGCCTGGGCGAGGCCGAGGCTGCGGATCGCGGCGCTGCGCTCGACGATCAGCTCGCGGTCGCCGAGCAGCTCTCGAGCGGGCGCGGCGACGAAGCTCTCGAGCGGGCTCTGGCTGCGTTGACTGGCCGGGTCGAACTCGCGCAGCGATTCGACCTCGTCGCCGAGCAGCTCGACGCGCACCGGCCGGGTCCGCTGCGGCGGGAAGACGTCGAGGAGACCGCCGCGCACGGCCACCTCGCCGCGCTCCTCGACGACCGGCTGTCGCGAATAGCCCGCTCGGACGAGGGTGGCGACCAGCTCGTCGCGATCGATCCAGTCGCCCACGCGCAGGCGGACCGAGCGCTCGCGCACGGTCTCGCGCGAAGGCACCCGAAGCGCCAGGGCGGCCCACGGGGCCACGATCACCGGAGCCGCCTCGTCTTCGGGCGGTGACGCCAGGCGGAACAGCACGTCCATGCGCTCGGCCACGACGAAGGGCTGGGGAGAGAAGCGGTCGTAGGGCGGTGTGTCCGGATGGGGGAAGGAGCGCACGCGGCCGCCCTCCTCCGGCGGGGGCTGGCCGAGCGCGGCCTCGACGTCGGCGGCCAGGGCGTCGGCCTCCTTGGCACCCGCGGTCAGGAGCAGGGTCGTGCGCTTCCCGGCCGCCTGGACGAGACGGGCGATGACCGCGGCGTGGGCGCTGCCGCGCAGGCCGACCAGGCGGCGCGGCCCCTCACCCGCGGCGAGCCGCCGCGCCAGGTCTCGGAGAGCGCTGCTCGCCACCTTCCGGATCGTCCTCCGCACGCACGAATGCCCGCTCCCCACCCGGAGGGGTGGGGGCGGGTACTTCGTGGGATCCGCCCGAGCTTAGCGGCGCGCGCGCGCCCTGCGTGTCAGCTCCAGGGTCGCTGCCGCCACGTCTTGCCAGCGGTGCTGCTTGGCGAGCACCTGCGCGGCGCCAGCACCCAGCCGCGCGCGCCGCGCCGGGTCGCGCCAGAGCGCCTCCAACACCTGGGCCAGGGAACGGCCGTCCACGGCAGCCGGAAGAAGCCAGGCGGATTCGTCGTGCTGGAGCGTATCGGCGATGCCGCGGAGGGCGACGATGGGCCGCTCGGCCTCCATCGCCTGGAGGATCTTGATCGGGAAGCCGCCCCGGGCGCGTCGGGGAACGACCACGATCCGGGCGGCGAAGAGCAGCGCGCGGGCCTCCGCGAGCCCCGCTTCCACGACGCGAAGGTGTGGCAGCCTCGGCCCGCGCCGATCGTGGGTGACCGCGACCACCGGCCCCGCCCGGAAGTGCTGCGCCGCACGGTCGAGCAGCGGCAGGTTCTGGTAGCCGTCGAGGTTCCCCGGGTAGAGGACGAACGCGTCGCGGCCGAGCTCGTGTCGGGCGCACACCTCGCGGATCTCCTCGTCCTCTGGAATGGGTTCCGAGGCGAGACCCGGCGCGATGCAGGCGATTTCGTCGTGCCGACCCTGGCCGAGCCGAAGGCGCGCCGCCTCCGAGAGCGCGAGCACCGCGTCGGCCCGCACTCCCAGCCAGCGGTCGAGCGCGGCACCGGCCCGGCGAGCCGGTGCCTCGAAGCGGGGCGACAGGTAGCTCGCGAGCTCCTCTTCCCACAAGGTGTGTGCGACGTACACCACCGGCACGCCGGTCAGGGCGCGCGCCCCGAGGGCCACCAGGGCGGCCTCGGCGTTGTGGGCGAGAACGGCGTCGAAGGGCTGGCGACGCTGTGTCGCGGTCAAGGCGGTCAAGAGACCCAGGTCGGCAACCGGCTGGCCGATGTGGAAGCCGGAGCGCAGCCGTGCGGGGGAGAGGACGCGGGGAGCGGTCACACGCGTGAGATCGCTCGCGGTCCGGCCATCGCCACTCGCATAGGTCAGCAGGGTCACCTGGCAGCCGGCGGCCTCGAGGGCGCGGGCCTGTTCAGCGACGAAGCGCTGGGAGCCCTGGGGCGCCGGGAAGGGAGCCGCCAACAGGATGGCCAGGCGTAGCCCGGAATGTGTCGGCCCGGTCACCGTCCCCGGACTTCGGTGCGCGCCGAGCCCGCCGGGGCATGGCCCACCGAGCCCGCCGCGGCTGTGCCCGCGCGCAGCTCCCGCGAGAGCGTGGCCAGCTCGACGGCGGCGCGCAGCAGCACCCGCGGCCGGGCGCCGGACTGCCGGCCGCGGAGCCGTGGCCGGTGACTGACGGCCACCTGGTGCACCCGGAAGCCCGCGTGCTCTGCGCGGACGAGGATCTCCGTGTTGACGAAGGCGCCGATCGAGGCGATCGGGATCGCCTCGATGACCTCGCGCCGGAACAGCTTGAAGGCGCAGTCGATGTCGCGCACGCGCAGGTCGAAGAGGAGCCGCACCAGGACACCCCAACCCCAGGCGAGCAGCTGGCGGCCCCAGGGGTCGCGTCGGGGTGTTCGGACGCCGGCGATGATGTCGAAGTCCTCGGCATGGGTGAGCAGGCGATCGATCTCGTTGAGATCGAACTGCAGGTCTGCGTCGCTGAAGAAGACCCAGTCGCCGCGCGCGGCGCGCAAGCCCGAGCGCAGGGCGGCCCCGTAGCCGCGGTTGGAGGGGTGGGTGACGACCCGGATCTCCGGATGACTGCGTCCCTTGGAGGCCACCAGCGAAGCGCTGCGGTCGCTGCTCCCGTCGTCGACCACGACGATCTCGAAGGGCCGGCCGAGGCGCCGGCCGGTGGCGAGCGCCGTCTCCAGCAGGGACTCGACGTTCTCCTGCTCGTTCCACACCGGGAACACCAGGGACAACGCAGGGGTCATGCTGCGAGCCTACCCGCGGCCGGCGGCGGCGGCGAGCAGGCCACGGAGCGTGGCCGCCTGCTCGTCGATGTCGTGGAGCTGGCGCACGCGTTCGCGGCCGCGTTCCCCCATGGCAGCGAGGACACCCCGCTCCTTGCCCGCGCGCAGCAGGGCGTCGGCCAGGCTGTCGAAGCGCCCCGCCGTGTAGAGCCAGCCCTCTTCATCCTGGCGCACGAGCTCGGGGATTCCCGACAGCCCCGGGACCACGGCCGGCGTTCCCACGGCCAGGGCCTCCATGAGGGTGACGGGCAGGCCTTCCATGAAGCTCGAGAGAACGAAGAGGTCGGAATCCGCGAGCCGATCCCGCAGGGCAGGTCCCGCCAGCGCACCCGGAAGGTCGACGTGCTCGCCGATCCCGAGGGCAGCGATCCTCGCCTCGATCTCCGGCCTCTCCGGGCCCTCGCCCACGAGAGTCAGCCGTGCTTCCAGTCCATCGCTGCGTGCCGATGCGAGGGCCTCCAGCAGACCCAGGTGCCCCTTCTCCGGCGCCAGGCGACCGACGCAGATGATGCGCAGGGGGTCGGTGCCCTCTCCCGCTTCGTCTCCCCTGGCGCGATCCCGAAACGCGTTCGCCGGGAGCCCGCAGCGCACGACGTGGGTGTGTCCCGCCGCGGCGGGGCCACCGAACCGAAGTGCCTGCGCGCGGCCATGCTCCGAGACGCAGGCGACGAAGCGGGCTTCCCCGATCTTCTCGGCCAGCCGCTGTCCCTCCGGATCCCCGAAGTCCGAGAGCCCGTGCAGGGTGACGCTCCATCCCACGCCCAGCACCTCGCTCGCGAGCAGGCCGACGGTGCCGCCCGCGTTCGCGAAGTGGGAGTGGATGTGCTCGACGCCGCGTCGGCCCAGCTCGGCGGCCAGCTGGATCGCCTCGGCGAAATGGAACAAGGCCCAGAGCAGCCCCCTGGCTCCCGCCCGGCGATGCAGCAGTGCCTTGTGCAGGGTCTGCAGGTATCGGAGCGGTGAGCCGAGACCGATCAGGAGATGCTCTCGGAGCAGCGCGAGCGGTCGTACGGGCTGGATGTAGTAGGTGCTGGCCCGCTCGAGGCGGTCGGCCTCGGTGAGGAGCTCGGCCTCCGAGGGTGTTCGCAAGCTGGCCGTCTCCACGACGACGCCGAGGCGCCGCAGGGCCTCGATCTCGCGCCGGATGAACACGTGGGAGAGCGCCGGATAGCGACTCACGAGATAGGCGACGCGCAGCTCCCCGCTCATCGGGCCGTGCCCGGGAAGTCGGAGAGACGCCAGGCCAGCACCGGGACATGGACGGCGCCTGCGGCCACGCGGTTCCGCTCGCCCTGGATGTCGTGGCGCAGCAGCTCGTAGGGGTCGGAATCCCGCGAGTTGCTCCCCGGCCGCGTGGTCACCGCGCACTGGTAGCCGGCTTCGCGAATCTCGCCGAGTGTCGTGGCGTCGTACTCACCGGTGGGGAAGCAGAAGCTCTTCACCTCGGTGTTCAGGTTCTCCTCCAGCAGACGTTTCGACTCGAAGACCTCGGCGCGCTGGTCGGCGCCCAGCCGGTCGAGCAGCACGTCGTGGCTCAGCGAATGGGAGCCGATCTCGTAGCCCTCGTGCATGAGCTGGCGGAGCTCACTCCAGGGCATCGGGCCCTCCCACTGTGGTAGGGAGATGCCACCGGTGCGCTGCCGAAGGAAGGTGAGAAGGGACTCCCTCTCCGGCCCGGGCAGACCCTTGGCGTGCTGGACCACCGCGTGGACGCCGCGGTCCGCGAGCTCGGCCCGGCCCGCCAGGGAGCCCAGCAGGTCGCCCTGCCCCTCCTCGAGCAGGTGGCGGGCGAGCCAGCCCAGCTCGTCGTGCCACAGAGGAGTCGTGTCATCGACCCGCCCGGCCGGGACGAAGAAGGTGGCGCGGATGCCGGCCGCGCGCAGCGCGGGCACGCCGTGCAGGAAGTTGTCCTTGCGGCCGTCGTCGAAGGTGACGGCCAGGAGCGGCCGGGCCGGCTGGTCACCGTCGAAGAAGCGCTTCGCGGCCTCGCTGAGCGTGAGGCAGGTGTAGTGCTGTGCGAAGAAGCGCAGCGCGTTGCGCAGGAAGTCAGGCGTGACGGCGAGGTGGGGTAGCGGCGAAGCCGCGGGATCCGGCAGCACCCGGTGGAAGGTGACGATGTTGAGCCGGTCGCGGCCCGCGCGCGACGGACGCGTGAGGCCGCTGCTCCATAGCAGCTGTGCGCCCACGTCGCGGAGTCGGTGCTTCAGGCTCATTCCAGATACCCGAGCTTGCGGAGTCGCTCCGCGAGCACGGCGGCCTCCTCGTTGCTGTAGGCCCGCGGCAGGTCATCCGTCCCGTGGTCCCCATCGACGGCCAGTCCGAGGGCGCACCGGATGGCGCCGGCGACCTCGACGATCGACGCCGGTGGCGTGATCTCCCGCGGGCCGATCCAGGTGCCGTCGGGCCGGTGAGTGCCGTTCATGCCGCGCCCGCGCCCGCCCGCCAGCTCGTCGGCGCCGAGCTCCTGCACGGAAGAGGGTTGGCGGGCCCAGGGCGTCTGGACCAGGGAGAGGCTGTAGCCGTGGTCGAGAGCCAGCTCGACGACGATGTCGGGTGCCCGGTCGACGAAGGGCCCGCGGTAGACCTCCTCTCGCGGCCGCGCCCGCGCGACCACCGGGTCGCCGCTCGGCAGCTTCCAATCCAGCAGGGCGTCGATCACGTCGCGGCGCACCCGTTCGAGATCGGCGGGCGCGATGCAGCCGGCTTCTTCGCGGCCCTGCAGGTTCAGCCAGACGCCCGGTTGGGTGTTGGCCTCTTCCGAGAAGGCCGCGGTGCCTCTCCAATCGAAGCCGCCGAAGCGCGCCGCGCTCTCTAGCCGAGCGGCGGCCGGACGCAGTTTGCGGAACACGGCCTGTGCGGCGCGGGGCGGGAGCAGGCGCAGTGCCCCGTCGCGGGCCGCGCGCGCGGCTCGTCCGAGATCGCTCGCACCGCCCTTGCGGGAGAGCAGACCACAGGTCTCCAGGTGCTTGTTCAGGTGGACCACCCGCCCGGCGGCGCCCCCCGTGCCGTGGTCGGACACGACCAGGCAGGTGGCCTCGTCTCCGAAGGCGTGGAGCAGCTCGCCGCAAGAGGCATCGAGGGCCTCGTAGACGGCCTCGATCGCCCCGCGGCGTCTCGCGCTGGCACCGGGATCGTGGCGGGGAGAGGCCGGGTCGTGGTCGCGCCAGAAGTGGTGCGCCACGGTATCGCTCTCCGAGAAGACCAGGTTCACGAGGGAGGGATCCCGCCCCGCCCGGCGCAGGGCGGTCAGGGCCTCCAGGGCGAATCCGGTCTTGCGCCGGATGCGGGCCAGGAGCACGTCGATGGCCTGCTCGTGCCACGCTTCGTCTTCAGCGGCCTCGTCGAGGTCGGGCTGCATCCAGGGGCCCGCGCGCTCGGCGATCTCGCGGTACAGATGGGGGTCGCTCGCCGACGAGGCGTCGCTGCCCGCCGAGACCGGCGCGTCGAAGCCGCACACCAGCAGGCCGTCGATCGGCTCGGGAGGGAAGGTGGCGGGCATCCCCAGCGCCAGCACGCTGCCGCCCGCGTCACTCACCTGGCGGTACAGGCTCGCGCCGCGGCGATGGGAGGCGTTGTTGAAGCGGATCCGGTAGCGGCCCGGCAGCTTCTGGGTGAAGTCGAAGACCCCATGCTCGCCCGGCGTCAATCCGGTCAGGAAGCTGCTCCACGAGGGGAAGGTCATGGGCGGCACGGTGCTGGGCAGGGGCGCGGCCTGGCCTGCCTGCATCCAGCGGGAGAGGTTCGGCAGCCGTCCCCGCTCGGCCAGCGGCCGGATCACGTCGAGGGAGGCGCCGTCGAGGCCGAGCACCAGGACCGGGCGAAGGGTAGAGACCACGGTGGCTAGAGCCGCTCGGTGATCGCCGCCGTGACCCCGTCGAGGGTCGCGGTGCCGCCGATGTCGGCGGTGTGGTTCTTCTCGTCGGCGAGGACGGAGTGGACGGCGTTCTCGATCGCGTCGGCGGCCGCGCTCTCGCCGAGGTGGCGCAGCATCATCACCGACGACAGGATGAGGGCGGTGGGGTTCGCGACGCGCTTGCCCGCGATATCGGGTGCGCTGCCGTGAACGGCTTCGAAGACCGCGCAGTCGTCGCCGAGGTTGGCGCCCGGCACCACGCCGAGACCGCCGACCAATCCGGCACACAGGTCGGAGAGGATGTCGCCGTAGAGGTTCTCGAGCAGCAGCACCGAGAAGCGCGAGGGATCGCGAACGAGCTGCATGGCGCAGTTGTCGATGATGATCTCGCGATGGACGATGTCCGGGTGCTCCCTCGCCACGCGCCGCGCGCACTCGAGGAAGAGGCCGTCCGAGAGCTTCATGATGTTGGCCTTGTGGACGGTGCAGACCTCGGGCCGACCCTCTCGCTCGGCCAGCTCGAACGCACATGCGGCGATGCGCAGGGAAGCCCTCTCGGTGACGATCTTCAGGCTCTCGACGATTCCCGGGGCCACCCGGTGCTCGAGCCCCGAGTAGAGGCCCTCGGTGTTCTCGCGGACGACGACCAGATCCACGTCCTGGTAGCGGCACGGCACCCCGGGGATGTTCTTGACCGGCCGGACGGAGGCGTAGAGATCGAGGCTCTGCCGGAGGGTGACGTTGGCGCTGCGGAAGCCCTCGCCGATGGGCGTCCCGATGGGGCCCTTCAGGGCGACTCCGGAGCCGCGAATGGCGGTGAGGGCTCGATCCGGGACCGGTGAGCCGTGCTTCTGGACCACCTCGGCCCCCGCCTCGACCTCCTCCCACCGGATCGAGACTCCGGCGGCCTCGAGGACCTGGAGGGCCGCACCCGTCACCTCGGGGCCGATCCCGTCGCCCGGGATCAGCGCCACCTGGTGGGTTTCGGGCCCGCTGGGTGCAGTCGACACGACTTGGCCTTCCTCCTATGATCCGCCGTCTTTCCCGCCTGTGCGCGCGTAGGCGCGCCCGCGGCCCGCCCCTCGTCTCCCGGGAGTCTGAACGTGGCTATCGAGCTTCTGTGCCGCAAGATCGGCATGACGCGTGTCTTCAATGAGGCAGGGGCCTGCATCCCGGTCACGGTCCTCGAGGCCGGCCCGAACACCGTGGTCCAGAAGAAGACCCCCGAGCGGGACGGCTATTCGGCCCTCCAGCTCGGCTTCTCCGACCGGCGCCGCAAGACCCTCCAGAAGCCCCGGATCGGCCACTACGAGAAGGCCGGCGTCGGCCCCAAGCGGGTCCTGAAGGAGTGCCGCGTCTCCGCCGAGGAGCTCGACCAGTTCGAGGTGGGCGCCGAGATCACGGCCTCCGTCTTCGAGGCCGGCCAGAAGGTCGATGTGATCGGGACCAGCAAGGGCAAGGGCACCCAGGGCACCGTCCGCCGCCATGGCTACAAGGTCAAGCGCAAGACCCACGGCACCCACGAGGGCTACCGCCGACCGGGCTCGATCGGCGCGGGCGCCTACCCCGGCAAGGTCATCAAGGGCCAGGGCATGTTCGGCCACATGGGCTCGGAGAAGGTGACGACCCGCAACCTCGAGGTCGTCCAGGTGGACGCCGAGAAGAACCTCCTCCTGGTTCGCGGTGGCGTCCCCGGCCACGCGAACGGCATCGTCCGCCTCCGCCCCGCCTCCGCCCCCAAGTAGCCCGGGTCGTTGGCGAAGGGGTCGGCCCCCTTTGTTACCTGTCTGGTCATGGCGCGGTACGAGCGGAAGGATGCGTTCCACCAGCGGGCGAAGCGCGAGGGCTTCCGCTCGCGGGCGGCGTACAAGCTGCAGGAGATGCAGGGCGCCCACCGGGTCCTCCGCGCCGGCCAACGGGTCGTGGACCTGGGCTGCTGGCCGGGTGGCTGGCTCCAGGTCGCAGCGGCGGAGGTGGGCTCGGCAGGCCGCGTGGTGGGCGTCGACCTCGCGAAGGTCGACCCGCCCCTAGAGCTTGCGAACGTGTTCGCTTTGGTGGGCGATCTCACCGAAGGTCCCGTCCAGAAAGAGATTCTCGAGCGGCTGGGCGGTCCGGCGGATGTGCTCCTGAGCGACGCCGCGCCCAAGCTCACCGGGGTTCGCGCGACCGATCGCGCGCGCGAGGAGGCGCTGCTCGAGGCGATCGAGACCGCGGCACCCGCACTCCTCGCCACCGGTGGGAGCCTTCTCGTCAAGCTTCTCGATTGTCCCGAGGCCCAGGCCTTCCAGGAGCGGGTGCGTGGAAGGGTCGCCAGCGTGCGCGTGTTGAAGCCCCGGGCCAGCCGCAAGGGCACGACCGAGCGCTACCTCCTCGGCCGCGGATGGAAAGGCTAGTCGGTCCGACGCCGGCGGTGCCGCCGCCGCCGCCACCAGCTTCGCCGGCGCCTCGAGGATCGGCTCCGGAGCTCTCCGATTGCCAGGTGCCCACCGATCGCCAGGAGCCAGGCGTCGAGGACCAGCGCCGGGAGCGGCTCCGGGATGAGGGTGGCCAGCCGGCGACCCGACCCGACCGGTGCGAGAGCCCGCCAGCCCGGGAACTCCCGGGCGGGGCTGCTCCCGCCCCATGCGACCGGAGCCGGGGGCTCGCCGAGCACGGCGGCGCCGACGGCCGGAGTCAGCTCGTGGGTCTCGAGCTTCGCCCCGGTTCGGAGGGACGGGAGCGTCAGTCGACCCCCGACCTCGTTGAAGGCGATGCTCGCACCGTCCCGCGCCTCGCTCTTGCCAATCCGGGCCCCGGTGGCGCTCGAGGGCACCCCGATCAGCCACACGGCGGTGGCCAGAAGCACCAGGGCTCGGGGGACGGGGTCCATCGAAGGCTGTATCGGGGACCTCGATGGGAGACTTGAGTGGAAATCACCCCATTTGTGACAGAGATCACAAAGAAGCCGGATCGAACCTCTCGGCTTCCAGGTCGACCCCGCCGCGAACGCCCGTGATCCTGACCGGCACCAGGTCCCCCGCCCCGAACCCCTCCCAGGGGCGCAGGAAGGTCACTCCGTCGATCTCCGGCGCCTGGCTCGCGAGACGGGCCTGGAGCCATCCCCCGCCGACCGGGCCCTCGACCAGGGCGTCGGCGATCTTGCCCACCTGCCCTTCGAGCCGCGCCGCCAGCTGCTCGGCGAGCAGGGCCGTGAGGCGCTGGTAGCGCTCGCGCGCCAGCTCCCGCGGGACCTTCTCGCCCAGCTCGAAGCCGGCCGTTCCCTCTTCATCCGAGTAGCGGAACACGCCGACCCGATCGAAGGGCGTGTCCCGCGCGAACTGCAGCAGGGTCTCGAAGTCCTCGTCGGTCTCGCCCGGAAACCCGACGATGTAGGTCGTGCGCAGCGTCGCGTGCGGGATCGCCGAGCGAATCCTCTCGACGAGCGCGCGCTGGCGATCGGCCGTGGTCCCCCGTCGCATCCGCTTCAACAGGTTCTCGGCAGCGTGCTGGAGGGGGATGTCGACGTAGGGCAGCACGCGCTTGCCGTTCGCCAGGACCTCGAGCAGCGCATCGTCGACGCTGGTCGGATAGATGTAGAGCAGCCGCACCCATTCCAGGCCCTCCACGTCGTCGAGGCCGCGCAGCAGCTCGGCGATGCGAGGTCTGCCCGCTCCCTCCGCGATCGGGTGCAGGTCCTTGCCCCAGGCCGTCGAGTCCTGGGCCACCAGGTTGATCTCCCGCACGCCCATGCTGGCGAGCTGCTCGGCCTCCGCGAGCACGGAGTGGAGCTCCCGGCTCTGGAAGCGGCCCCGGATCTCCGGGATGGCGCAGAACGCGCAGACGCGGTCGCAGCCCTCGGCGATCTTCAGGTAGGCCGACGCGCCGTGGCCCGAGAGCACGCGGGGCGCCTCGTGGTCGTAGAGATGGGTATGGCCGGGCTCGACGTAGAGCCCGCGGCCCCGCCCGGCCAGGGCGTCGTCGAGGATCCCGTCGATGGCCTGGTAGTGCGAGGTTCCGACGAAGACGTCGACCTCGGGCAGCTCCTTGGCGAGCTCCGCCCCGTAGCGTTGGGGCAGGCAGCCCGCGACCACCAGCGAACGCAGACGGCCGCTCTGCCGGAGGTCGGCCACGTCCAGGATCGCCTGGATCGACTCCTCCCGGGCGCTCTCGATGAACGAGCAGGTGTTGATGACCGCCACGTCCGCATCGTCCAGGGATTCGGCCAGGGCGTAGCCCCGCGTCGCCAGGGTGCCCAGCATGACCTCCGTGTCCAGGAGGTTCTTCGGGCATCCCAGGGAGTGGAAGTAGACGGAGGCCTTGGGGCCATCAGCGCTCATGGCGGAGGGGGAGGGGAACGGAATCCCCGCTTGGCCTATGCTCCTCGCCCTTCCCCCCGAAGTCCCCTTCCCCGGAGGTTCCCGTGTCCGATCGTCCCTTCAAGGTCCTCGGCGTCCAGCAGATCGCCGTGGGCGGCCTCGACAAGATGGAGCTGCGCAAGCTCTGGATCGACACGCTGGGGCTCGAGCTGAGCCACGAATTCCAGAGCGAGAGCGAGAACGTGGACGAGGACATCGCGACCTGCGGCCGAGGCCCCCTCAAGGTCGAGGTGGACCTGATGCAGCCCCTCGACCCGGGCAAGCGCCCCAAGGTCCACGAACCGGCCCTCAATCACGTGGGCCTGTGGATCGACGACCTGCAAGCGGCCGTGGCCTGGCTCGAGGCGAAGGGGATGCGCTTCGCGCCCGGTGGCATCCGGAAGGGGGCCACCGGTCACGACGTGTGCTTCGTGCATCCCAAGGGCAACGACGCGGCGCCGATCGGCGGCTGCGGCGTGCTCATCGAGCTGGTGCAGGCGCCGCCGGAGGTCGTGGAGGCCTTTGCGACGATCGCCGCCGCGAGCTGAGGGTGGGCCGCGGGCGCGCCGCGCTCCTGTGCACGGTCCTGCTGCTCCTCGGCGCCTGCGCCGAGGAGCCCACCGCGTCGACGGTCGCCGCCGGCCGGGAGGCGGCGTTGCTCGCCGCGTTGCTCGACGAGGAGGTCCCCTCCCAGGAGGCGGCGCTCCGGGAGATCGAGACCGCCGGCGACGAGCGCTTCATCGCACCCCTCATCGAGCTGGTGCGCGCGGGCCAGCTCGGGATCGCAGGCCGCAACGGCTACAACCAACGCATCGTCACCCTGGAGCGCCTGAGCGGCCAGAACCTGGGCGGTGATTGGTTCGGTTGGGCGGAGTGGTACGGCGCCACGGAGCTGAGCGCGCCGCCGGGGTTCGCGAGCTGGAAGGGGCGCCTGCTCTCCGAGCTCGATCCCGCCTATGCGAGCTTCTTGACCGACGAGGCGCCGAGCCGCATCCGGGTCGAGGAGATCGACTGGGGCGGTGTCCCCGTCGACGGCATTCCGCCCCTCGAACACCCCGAGCACGTACCGGCTTCCGAAGCCGCGCACATGGAAGACGGCGAGCCCGTCTTCGGCGTGGCCGCCGGCGGCGCGCGCCGCGCCTACCCCCTGCGCGTCCTGGACTGGCACGAGCTCGCGAATGACCGGCTGGGCGGCGTGCCGCTCTCGCTGGCCTACTGCACCTTGTGCGGCTCGGGCATCGCCTACGACGGGCGCCTTCCCGGGCGCGAGGAGCCCCTCGACTTCGGCACCTCGGGCTTCCTGTACCGCAGCAACAAGCTGATGTACGACCGTGCGACCCGGACCCTGTGGAACCAGCTCACGGGGCGGCCGGTGTTCGGGAGCCTGGCCGCCGATGACCTGGAGCTGCGGCTCCTGCCCGCCGTGGTCACGACCTGGGGCGAATGGAAGACGCGCCACCCGGATACCACCGTCCTCACCCTGAACACCGGCCACGATCGCCCGTACCAGCTCGGCGAGCCCTACGGCAGCTACTTCGCCTCGGAGCAGAAGCTCTTCCCCGTGGCCGAGAGCCGCAAGGAGCAGGCGAGCAAGGAGCGCATCTTCGGCCTGTCGCGAGGGGGCGTGGCGAAGGCCTGGACCCTGTCCTCGCTCGTCGAGGAGAAGGTGGTGAACGACCAGCTGGGAGAGCTGGCCCTGGTCCTCGTCGCGGCCGACGGTCGCATCGAGGTCGAGGGCTACACCCGGCGCTCCGGTCCCGTGCGCTACGACGCGGGCGGCGCCGTACGGGCCTACGCGAGCCCCGGCGCCACCTTCCGGCTCGGGCCCGACGAAGAGACCCTGCTCGACGCCGACGGCGCGCGCTGGAAGATCGGTGAGGAAGCCCTGCTCGGCCCCGATGGAAAGCGCGCGCCCCGGGTCCCGGGAACCCTGGCCTACTGGTTCGCGTGGCAGGCCTTCCACCCCCAGACGGGGCTGTACCCGCCTCCGGAGGGCTGAGCCCGACCCCTCCCCTAGCGCCGTGCCAGCGGCGACTCGAGGTGGGCACCGAGCTCGTTCCACACCTCTTCGATCGGGATCGCGTGCCCTCGGCGGTGGGACCTGTGGCGCGGGAAGGCGGTGACGCCCAGCACCTTGCCGCCGTAGCTGACCAGCGGCCCGCCCTTCACGCTCCTTCCGAAGTGTTTGTCCACCATGAGGAAGGGCTTGCGGTCGTCCTCCAGGCCGATGGTGTGGGCGCGGTAGGTGAGGGGCGAGCGCACACCCTGGAAGCCGAGTGCGAAGACCCGGAGCTTCTTCGGTGTCCCCTCGGCCGGCCTGCCCTCCAGGTAGGGGCAGCCCTGACGGCCGACCCAGAGCAGGGCGAGATCGCGGCGCTGGGAGACGTACTGCTGGGAGACCTGCAGCTCCTCCCCATCCACGTCGGTGACGCGCAGCTCGTTTCGGCTGAACCACAGGCTGCGGCTGGCGCCGTTGCGTTCGTCGAAGCGGCGCTTCGCCCGCTCGAGGCTGGTCCGCTCCTCCTCGAGCCGCCTCGCTGCGCGGGCGCGTCCCGAGGCCGGGCCGTGTTGGACCTGCTCGGCGAGCTCGTCCACGCGCTCGCGTTGGCGACGCAGCTTCTTCTCGGCGCTGCTTGCCTTGCCGTCCAGCTCGTCTCGCTGCAGCTCCGGATCGACCAGGCTGCGGGTGGTGACGATCTGACAGGCGTCGTTGATGAAGAAGCCCGCGCCCTTGCCCCAGCCGCTCTCGATCCGCACCGTGGCCCGGCGCGCGACCTCGACGGGATTGGTCGGCTCCGCGCGGGCTACCCCGGCTGCGGCTTCTGTGGACCGGTCGGCATCGGCCTGGGGACCGCGCAGCAGCAGGGCGCCGATCAGGACCACGCCGAGCACGATCGCGGCTCCAGCCAGGGAGCTCTTCCATGCACCTGACGAGGGCGGCGTCTCTGCCCCCTCCTGCGGATCCGGCTCGGCGCGGACGCGCGCCTCGTACTTGGCGACCACGATTCCGCAGGCCCGGCATTCGGGGGTCGGTTCCTGGACGTGGTTGCAGCGCGGGCATTGCACGGAGGGGGAGTCCTGGCGGCCCTGGGGCCTCTTGGGGGGTGCCCCTTCATCGACCGCTCGCGGCTTCCACCTGAGTGAGCAAAACGTAATCATTCCAGGGGCTTGTGCCCCCTGGCGTTCGTCGGGTCCGAGTGCTTGAATCAGGCCCCGCAATCTGGGAGGAGTTGGACCGATGGCGCTGGAAATCCTGCGGGACCCGCGGATGCAGAAGATCGAGTGGCGGGACCTCTGCAATCTGGGGCCCGTCGAGGTGGCCTACGAGGTGGTGATCTACGTCCCGTGGCTGCTGGCCTCGTTCGTGTTCGCCCATTGGGGCGCCACCTGGCACGCCGCCTGGTTCCTCCCTGCACTGGCCTCTTCCTTCATCTTCTTCCTGTGCGGCCTGCGCCAGGTGCACAACGCCTTCCACTACGCAGTGGGCGTGAGCCCCCGGGGCCACGAAGTGCTGATGTTCATCCTCTCGCCGCTCATGATGAGCTCGATGCACGCGGTGCAGTGGAATCACCTTCGCCACCATCGCCACTGCATGGATGACAACGACGTCGAGGCGATGGCCGCGCGCATGCCCGGCTGGAAGGCGCTGGCCACCGGTCCCCGCTTTCCCATCCACCTGCACCACGCCGCCCTCACCATGGGCAAGCCGCGCGTGCGCCGCTTCATCTGGGCCGAGCTGGCGGCCGTCGGCAGCATGTTCGTGCTGGCCTTCGGGGTCTTCGACCTGGCGTGGCTCCAGTATCACGTCATCGCGATGGTGATCGGCCAGTGTTTCTCGGCCTTCTTCGCCGTGTGGACGGTGCATCACGACTGCGACCGGACCCACTTCATCGCCCGCACCTTGCGCAACGACGTCAAGTCCTTCGTCTCCTACAACATGTTCTACCACCTCGAGCATCACCTCTTCCCCGCCGTGCCCACCTGCCACCTGCCCGAGCTCTCCAAGCGTCTCGACGTCGTCGCGCCGGAGCTGCGAAGCAAGATCGTCTGGTGAGATCCCTCCCGGTTGCGGCTGGGCTCGCGGTGGCGGGGCTCGCGATCCTGGGTCTTCGCATCGACGGAACCCTCCCACTTCGGCAAGGGCCCCTCTTCTTCGGCCTGCAGGCGGCGTCGATCGGCGGGGCCCTGCTCGGAGCCTGGGCCTTTCGATGGATCGACGGCCCGTCCGCGCCCCTGTGGCGGCTCGTGTTGGCAGTCGCCCTCGGGTGGCGACTCGCCTACTTCCCGATCATGGTGTTCTCGGGGCACGTCGCGAGCATTGGCGAATGGCTGCTGCTGGTGTCTGGGCTCCCCGTCTTCGTGTACCCGAGCTTCCTGGTATCCGTCGCCGCGATCCACGCGGCCGCCGCTGCAGCGGCGGGGCTCCTCGTGCACCCGCCACGCCGCTGGCTGCGTCCGGCCGTCCTGCCCGCCTTCCTCGTGGCGGCGGCGGTCTCCTTCAACCAGCTGAGCGATCTCACCCTGCTCCCGGACCGGGTGATCTCGGTCGAGGCGCCGATCCCGCCCATGGAATCCGGTCGGTCGAATCCCTACCTCCCCGCCCTCAGGGCCTCCGGGTACCTGCCGAACCAGCGTGTCGTGCTGCTCGCCGCCGGCCTGACCTACGAGACCATTCCGCCCTCGCCCTGGGCGACCACGGTCAAGGCGGTGCTCGAAGGGCTCTTCCACGCGAGGCCCTTCGGTTCCACCCAGGAGCGGGTGCTCGAGCACTACCTCGCCTATCACAGCGCGCACGCGCAGATCGGCTGTCGCGCCCTGGCCGACTGCCCCCCCGACGCCCCGTGAGCCGGACCCTCGCGGCTGCCGGTCTCGCCCCGTGAGCCGGACCATCGTGGTCCTTGGTGCCACCGGCGAGATGGGTGCGCGGGTGTGCCGGTTGATCCGACGTCTCGCACCGACGGCTCTCCTGGTCGGAGCGAACCGCAGCGGCACCGGGCACGCGGAGTTCCCGATCCGCAAGGTGGACGTGGCCGATCGGGAAGGGCTGGCCGAGCTCCTCGAGAACGCCGACCTCGTGATCAATGCCGTCGGGCCCTACGACTACGATCCCTCTCCCATCATCCATGCCGCGATCTCCACCCACTGCCACTACGCCGATCTGGCCGAGCGTCTCGACTTCATCGAGCAGGTGGCAGCCCTGGCCGAGGCGCGTGCCGCAGCCAAGGCCGGAGTGGTGCTCGTGCCCGGTTGTTCGACCGTGCCCGGCCTGGTCGCGGCGCTGGCCCAGCGCTGGAAGAGCGATCCCGGTGTCGCGAAGCTCGCCGTCTTCCTTTCGATGGGCTCCCGGAACCCCGTGAGCCGCGGCCTCTTTGCGGGCATGATGGATCCGATCGGGCGCACGGGCCCTGGCGGCCGTTGGTTCTCGCGCCTCGTCAGCCACCAGACCGACGATGGGCGCCGGCTCGTCTTCGGCAGCTACCCGATCGCATTCTCCGGCTCGCGGTTGCCGGTCGGCAGCCGCTCGGTACCCGTCCGCTTCCACATGGGCTTCGATCGAGGTTGGATCAACCGGGGGCTGGTCTGGGCTGGCCGCGTGCGCGGACGGCTCGGCACTCGCGGCGCGAAGTGGCTCGCCGCGCTGCTCTTCCCCTTGGCCGGCCTTGCGCGCCCCCTCGGAACCGAGCGGGGTGTGCTCTCGATCGTCGCCGAGGACGGCGAAGGGCGGGAACGGGGTCGCATCGAGGTGGTCGCAGCGAGCCACGGTCTGGACATCCCCGCGCTCCCGGCCGCCTGGCTCGCCCAGGCCCTGGTTCGCGATGGATGGCTGGCGGCGCCCGGGCTGCGCGGCCTCCACCGCGTGGTGAGCCCCGAAGCGGCCGTCGCGGCCCTGGTGGATGCCGGCTACGAGGTCGTCTTCCGCCCCAGCTAGCCCCCGCGCCCACGAGAGCGCTCGCGAAGCTCCCAAGGGGTCCGACCCCTTCGTCAGCTTGCCTGGGCGGGGAGGGCGATGCGGCGGGCGTTGGCGCAGCGTACGGCGGCGCTGCCGATTCGCACGATGCGGGAGTCGCCGAAGGGGGTGCCGACACCGCTGTTCACCGTGAGTGCGACGGCGAGCTCCCGGGCGGGGTCGGCCCAGCCGCCCGAGCCGCCGAAGCCGAAGTGACCGAAGGCGCCGGGCATGCGGTGTGGCACCGCGAAGACGCGATGGTAGCCCAGGCGCCAACGCATCGAGACCGGGATCACCTTGCCCGCGCCGTCGTTCTGCTGCCGGGCGGCCTTTCGAAGGTGCTGGTCGGAGAGGAGGCGGACGCCGTCGAGCTCGCCGCCCGCCGCCAGACAGGCGTACATGCGGGCGAGGGAGCGCGCCGTGAACATGCCGTTTGCGGCGGGCACGGAGGCGCTTCGCCAGGCCGCGCTGTTCATGTCGAGGCTCTCCATCCCGGGGGCCAGGAG
Organism: Deltaproteobacteria bacterium; assembly: GCA_002687015.1. Lineage (GTDB taxonomy): Bacteria > Myxococcota_A > UBA9160 > UBA9160 > UBA6930. The sequence continues at coordinate 45,752 of NYZB01000239.1, read as the reverse complement.
AGCCGCGAGGCTCTCGGTGGGGTCGTAGCGGAAGCCGAGCCTTCGGAGCCGATCCCGCCAGCGCTCCGCGCCGACCCTCATCCGCTCGGTGCGGCGCCGGGCCTCCTCCGGCGGTGCATCCATGCCCGCGGCCATCAGCTGGGCACAGCGGTGCTGTTGGTCCTCGGGCACGCCGCAGTAGAGACCGTCCAGGTCGAGGGGGCCGGCGATCTCGGCCGCGACCAGGTCGGCGAAGGACTTGCCCCCGGCCACCCGCCGAACGATCTCGCCCACCAGCCAGCCGTAGGTCATGGCGTGGTAGCCGTGGGCCGCGCCGGGCGCGTGCCGGGCCGGCGCGGCGCCCAGCCGTTCGATCATCTTGTCCCAGTCCTGCATGTCGTGGGCGTCCTCGACGACGTCCTCGATCGAGTACATGCCCGCTTCGTGGCAGAGCAGGTGGCGGACCTTCACCTCCTCCTTTCCCGCGGCGGCGAACTCCGGCCAATAGGTCGAGACCGGCGCCTCCAGATCGATGAGCCCGCGGTCCGCGTAGATGTGCAGGAGCGTCGACGCCACGCCCTTGGTGGTCGAGAAGGAGATGCTGACCGTGTCCTCGGCCCACGGTGTGCCCCGGTCGTCCTTCGTGCCACCCCAGATGTCGACGACCTTCTCGCCGCGGTGATAGACGCAGACGGCCGCGCCGCCGGGCCCCTTCTTGGGCACGATCTTGCGCAAGGTCCGGGCGACGCCGGCAAAATCGGGGTGGAGGGATCCCTGGAGCTGGCTCATCGCTTCGCTACCTCGATCGATCTCGATCGTGCCGGTGGAGCTCTCCGGTGGGCACGGCCGAAGGTACTTCCTAGGCGGTGTACTTGGCCACGAAGTCCGCCATGTGGTCGATGGCCTCATCGGCCTCGGGGAGAATGCCGCCGAAGATCTGCCAGACGTGGATCATCTCGTCCCAGGCGTCGACCGTGACGTCGACCCCCGCGGCCCTCGCCCGCTCTCCCAGGCGGGTGGCGTCGTCGAGCAGGGTCTCGGCGGAGCCCACCTGGATGAGAATGGGCGGGAGGCCGTGCAGGTCGGCGTAGAGCGGCGCGGCCAGGGGGGTTCGCGGGTCCTGGCCGGCCAGGTAGGCCTCGGCCATCTGCAGCAGGCTGTCCTTCTGCACGATCGGGTCCTGGCCTGCACGCGCGGTCATCGACTCGCCGCGCCCCTCGAGGTCGATCCAGGGAGAGAGGCACAGGGCCGCGGCGGGCAGGGGAGCCCCGGCGTCGCGGAGCGCGACCAGGGTGGCGACGGTGAGGCCACCCCCTGCCGAGTCTCCACCGATCGCGGTGCGCGCCGCCTCGGCGCCTTCACCGAGCAGCCACCGGTAGGCCGCCGTCGCGTCCTCGACGGCGGCCGGGTGCGGATGCTCGGGGGCCAGCCGGTAGTCGACGGCCAACACCCTGGCTCGCGTCCTCGCAGCCAGGCGACCCGTGAGGTTGCGGTGGCTCTTCGGCGAGCCGAGCACGTAGCCACCGCCGTGCAGATAGAGAAGGTGGCGCTCCGGAACGGTCCCCTCGATCTCGATCCACTCGCAGGGCACGCCGGCGGCGTCGACCTCCGTGTACACGGCGCCTTCGACGGCGGGCAGCACGGCACCGGTCTGCTCCATGCCCTCCCGCATGGCGGCGATGTCGTCGCCCTGGATGATCGGCTGGGCGCGCATCATGTCGATGATCGTCTTCAAGGCCTCACTGGGCATCGGGGTCTCCTCGTGTCGGCTTGTCGGGGGGAGGGAGGGCCGGCGGGCTGGCCAGTGCGTCCTGGACCGCGTCGAGCCCCCGGTCGATGGCCTGTTTGGCCTGTGCCGTGACACCGCCGCGCTTGTACTCGTCGACCACCGCCTTCTCGATGCGATTGAAGATGTCGTCCGCGCGCAGCAGCTCTTCCTCCTCTTCGGGTCGGTCGAAACGCGAGCCCCGCGCCAGGCGCTTCTCCTTGCCGAAGAGATCGACGAAGTCGTCGAACTCGTCGCCCACCTCGAGCACGCGCAGGAAGTAGCGATCCGGCTTCGAGGGCGAGAGGAGGAGCCCCGCGATGCCGGCGATGAGCGCGGCCGGGATCAGCGCGATGTCGCGCACGGCCTCCAGGCCGGCCTTGGACACGAAGATCAGCAGGTCGCGGATCAGGATCCAGCGCTGGGCCCGGGCGTCGCCCGTCGCCGCCTCGCCGCGGGTGCCGTCGGGGCGTCCGTCCGGGTCGGGAGGTCGGGGCGAGGGCATGGCGGCCCATGGTACCCTGTCCCGGTCCGTGGCCGTGCCCCCCGGACGTCATACCCTGCCCGGACCCCATCCCAGCGAGGAGGCCCCATGTCCGACAAGGCCCTGTCCCGCATCGAGAAGCGGCTCGAGAAGATCTGCAGCCAGGTGGCCACCCTGAGCGAGCGCGTCGACGCGCTGGCCGCAGCCAGCCCGACGCCCGTCAAGAGTACGGAGGAGGTGATCGCATTCCTCGACCAGTTCCGCGCCGGTGAGGCCCTCGGCGAGGCCTCGCTGGGCGCCTGGATCGCGGTGTCCGACGTCGATTGCGTGCGCGGTGGCCTGCGCGTGATCCAGCAGCGCGAGGGGATGCACGCCCGGCTGTTGGCGGAGCGCATCAAGGAGCTCGGGGGATCGTGCAGCTTCGAGATCCCCGACGCCGCTCACGAGGCGGCCATGGCGGATGCCGGCGACGCGGCCAAGCCCGACGCCGAGAAGCTGCTCGCCTTCGTCAAGCAGTTCGGCGATGCCGAGAAGGCGCTGAAGCCCATCTACGACCTGGCCGACGCCCTCGACGACGATCCCGAGACCCAGAGCCTGCTGCGCAGCATCGCCCAGGACGAACGCTCGACCCTCGAGTTCCTGACGGAGGCCTGCACACAGCTCAACGGCTAGGTCGGACGAAGCGCAGCCGCCAGCGCATTCCACTCGACTGCGTCGCCGTGCTGGCCTCGTTGTTGGCCTCGTTGGACTCGTAGAGGATTCCGCTCGAGTCCACGGTGGCCACGAGGGTGCTCGCGGCCTCCCCCGCGCCGATCTCCTCCCAGCGCAGGTTCGACGGCGTGCCGAGCACGACGCGCTCGCTCCACGACTCGTTCGGGTCCAATGAGGGCACGTTTCGGAGGAGATCTGCGGAGGTCATGGCGAGGGTCCCGCGCACGAAACGAATCCGGAGCTGGACGGGTGGAGACGGGGAACCGCCTCTGTTGCGCACCGTAACCGGGGCGAAGTGAGGCCTGCCGTCGAGCGGAGAGAAGCTGATCCCTACCGACAAGTCGGCCGGCGCCGCGTCGGTGCCGGCGATCTCGCGCGCCTGGGCGTCGCCGCGGGCGGCGCGCCGGTCGATCGTGCCCTCGCTGGCGCGCACGGTCCAGGGCGCGCTGCGTTCGGCCATCGGGGTGCTTCCGTTGGCGTCGAGGAAAGTGGCCTTGATGCGACCGCTCGCATCCTGGCTCGGGGATCGACAGACCACGCGGAAGGTCTCGGTGAAGCCGGATCCCGGTCCATCAGTGTACTCAGAGACGACGAACTGGGTCTCTCCACGTCCGTTCTGGCAGCCGGCCGCCGGAATGCCCTCGGCATCCACGCGAAGCCAGGATTGCTGGCGCTGGTCCATCGACACCGAGACGTCCACCTCGGCCCAATCCAGGCCGCTGCGCCCGATGCTGACCTCTCGAATCTCATTGCGCCGCCGCTCCGAGACGAAGCCCCCGACAGCCCGTCCTCCCCGATCGCTCTCCGTGACCTCGGCACCGCCCTCGGAGCCGACCCATTTCATCAAGCGGTTGTTCTCCGGTCGTCGATCCTCGTTCTGCAGCTCGGCGATCAGCTGCTGGCGGCTGCCGCCGGGGATCGAGTGAGTGGCCATGGCCACGAAGCCGTACCCGCTGCCGACCCTCACGACCGTCGCGTGTCCGCGCCACAAGGCCCTCGATCCCGACGGACCCTCCAGCAACACGAGGTCACAGCACTGGTCCGACGGGATCGCCCGATCGGCGCGCCCCGTGATGGCGACCTTGCGGCCGGCCCGTGCGATCTCGACGATCCGCACATCCGCGGCGACGAGCTCGCGAATGGGCGTGGCAGGCTCGACCTTGCTCCCGCCACCCGGCGTCATGCCATCCCGCGCGCCTTTGGGGAGCATCGGTGGATCCAGGCTCTTCGGGCGCCGCACCGGCTCGGTCGGCCGGCGGGGTGTCGGGGCTTCGAGATCCCGCGGCAGCTTCCCTGCCGGCTTCTCGAAGTCCTCGGGCCGAGTGCCGGGCGCGAGCTTGGGCGTGGCCTTCTCGGCCTCCGCCGGGCTGGCCATGTCGCCGGTCGGCGCCTCGATCTGGCTCGGCAGGGCCGACGACGGTGCCGAGGGCTTCTTCGGCGGGGCTGCCCACGAAGGCGCGACCAGGGAGACGACGATGACGAAGCCGAGGAGCGATCGGGATCGGTGCACGATGGAGCCTCCGGGGCGGGTCGATGGCCTACCCGGTCGATGGATCGGCGTGGGGGATCTTCTCACAAGATGGCAGCTCGTGCGCACACGCGCGCCCCTCGGCTGGGGGGTCCCTCGAGCCCCTCGCTGTCCGCTCGCCCAGGGTTGCGGCGATGGGTCTGGGACAGGACGCTACATCGCGTTCGACCTCCGTTCCCCGGAGGTCCAGCGAGGGAGGCGCCTGGCGCGCCCCGTCCGCGACGGCAGGCGCAGCCCCGGAACGGGAATTGCGAGACCGCGAAGGGCGGGTCCGGGGGTGCGCGATCGCGCGAGGGGAGCGAATGCGGGATGTGAAGGTCTCCGAGGTCATGGCGACGGGCGTGCACCATGTGTCGCCGAGGCTCGGTGTCCTGGACCTCGAGCAGGAGCTGGCCGCCCAGCGGATCAGTGGCGCCCCGGTCCTGGATCGGGCGGGGAAGGTGGTCGGCATCGTGTCCCGTTCCGACTTGGACAAGGCGCTGACCCGGGAGCGGAGCAGGGCCGCGGCGATCGCCAGCTACTACGTCGAGACCGATCCGGAGGCCTTCGACCCGAAGACTCCCGATCCGACCGGGGCCGCACTCGAGCGCGTCCGGGAGCTGGCGGTCCAGGACATCATGACCCGAGAGGTCATCTCGGTCTCGCCGGACGACGCCATCACCCACGCGGCCGAGGTCATGCGAAGCCGACGCATCCACCGCGTGCTGGTCATCGAAGACGGCGCCCTGGTGGGCCTGTTGAGCTCCCTCGACATCGTGGGGGCCGTGGCCGATCAGGCCTGACACCAGGCGAGCTCACAACAGGTCGCTCGCTGGCGTTGGCTTCCATTGGGCCCAGACGAGCCGCCACTGGCCGTCCTCTTCTTCGAGGTCGGCGTCGACCTGGTAGACGTTGCCGCGAAAGGCGGCGAGCTCGCCAGCCACCGGGCGGCTGCCGGCGATTCCGGCGATCACGACGACCTCCGCTCGTCCGGGATCCACCATCAGCACGTCGCGCACGCGCAGCACCACGTGGCGGTTCGAGTTGCGCAGCACGTGGAAGCTGACGTAGGTGCCGAGCGTCTGCTTGTCGTGGCCGTGCTCGTCGCTGTATCGCTCGGACACCTGCTGCTTGAAAGCTGCGACGTCTCCCGCCTCGGCGGCCGCCTCGAGCGCGCCGAGAGCCCGCCGGATGCGGGCCTCGGGTGTGTCGGGCTCCGATCCGCAGGCCCCGGCGACGAGGGCGACCGAGAGAAGCAGGGCAGTGGGAAGGGCCGGTAGGCGCCACGGCATGCTCCCGCTCTTCGGCGCTCCCGCGGCGAACCGGAACCAGGGATTCCGATCGACTCGCGTTCTCAAGGAGCGGGTGGAAAACACATCGTTCCTCTTGGATCTTCGGGCTCGACGTCATCGCTGGATCGAGACGCTCGGGATTCCTCCATTTGGTGATCAGGTGAACACCCGAGAGCGCGATAAGGCCAATCACCTATGCGTGTCGCCTCGGCTCTCTTCCTGGTCCCGCTCACATGGCTCCTCGCTCCCGGGCCGGCCGCAGGCCAGGCCTGCTCCGGCGGCCCGTCGGACCCGAACATCACGGGCGCGAGCGGCAGCGTGACCGTGAGCGGTGGCTCCTGCGTGTACGTCTCGCCGACCGGCGCGGTGAGCGGTCGCGTCCGCAGCGCTGGCACCTACACGGTGACGAACGACGGCTCGATCTCGAACGCCAGCAACTACGGCGTGCTCGACACCACCCACGACACCACCGTCCTGAACCGGGGCACCATCACGACCCGCTTCGGCGTGGATGTGCGGAATCGTTCCTCGGTCACCAACAGCGGCTCGATCACCACCACGCGCCACGCGATCCGGGCGCGCAATGACGCGACCATCTGGAACAGCGGCGTGATCAACGCCGCCCGTCATGGCATCCTCGCGAACCAGGATGCCGCCGTGACGAACACGGGGAGCCTCAGCGCCGGCTTCCACGGCATCCGCGTCCTGGATCGCGGCGTCGTGAACAGCCGCGGCTCCATCAACGCGGGCCGCTACGGCATCTACCTGCGAAACCAGGGCCAGCTCACCTCCTCCGGGAGCATCAGCTCCGGTTGGGACGGCATTCGCGCTCGTGACGGCGCCACGCTCTGGAACACAGCGAGGGTCACCTCCGGCCGCCGCGGGATCTACCTGCGCGACGACGGAACCCTCACCAACGAGGGCACCATTCGCTCGACCTGGCGCGGCCTCGAAATGCGGGACGACAACGTCGTCGTCAACAGGGGCGACGTCGTGTCGAGCACCCAGCAGGGCATCTACGGCCGCTGGCGCAACACCGTCATCAACCGGGGCGGCGTGCGTGGGACCATTGGCATCGACTTCAGCCGCGGTCACAACACCCTGATCAACTCGGGACGCATCGTCGGAACGGGCGGCACCGCGATCCGCTTCACCGCGGCACCAACCACCTCACCCTGCAGACCGGCTCCCAGATCAGCGGCAACATCCGCGGTGGCATCCACCAGGACAACCTCTTCCTGCAGGGGAGCGGTCGCTATGGCGGAAACGTCCTGCTCTTCGAGTCCCTGGAGCGGCGGGGCCACGGAACCTGGACACTCGGCGGTACGTCGACGATCGCCGGCCCGGTCCTCATCTCGGGCGGCGTTCTCCAGGTGGACGGAAGCCTGGGCTCCACCACTTTCCAGGTGGGCGCGCGCGGCACCGTCGCCGGCCGCGGCCAGGTCGTTCCGGACGTGGACCTGCGCGGAACCCTCGCCCCGGGGACCGTGGGCGGGATCGGCACTCTCACCCTCCAGGGCGACGTGAGCTTCCGCCGCGGGAGCCGCCTCGCCATCGATCTCGATCCGCGACGCGCCGATCGGCTCCACGTCCAGGGTGCGGCGAGGATCGGGGGTGGCACCCTCCAGGCACATCCAGGCTCCGGCCTGTTCCGCGACGGTGCCAGCTACGACGTGCTGGTGGCGGACGGGGGGCGAAGGGGCCGCTTCGATCGCGTGGACGACAGCGGCTCTCCGGTTCTCGAGCTCGTGGTGCGCTACCTGCGCGACCGGGTTCGCGCGATCGTCGAGCGGCTCCCCTACGTCTCGCTGCCGGCGCTGACGCGAAACCAGACGTCGGTCGCCGCGGCCCTCGACGGGGTCGTCGCGGATGGGGGCAGCGCGGCGAGCTCCGTCGCCGGCAAGCTCGACTTCCTGCCCAGCGACGAGATCGCCCGCGCGATGACCGCCCTCGACCCGGAGCCCCTGGACGTCTACCCGCAGCTGGCCGAGCACTGGACCGAGGCCCGCTTCGACCTCCTCACGCGCCGCATGCGCGACGCGGCCTTTGGCCGGCCCAGCGTCGGGGTCCGGATCCTCGATCCGATCCAGCCCAGCCTCGAAGACGCCCTCGCTTCCGTCGAGGTCCTGCCCGCGGTCTCGAGCCCGGCTCCCGCCCCGCCCGGCGGTGTGGGGGGCGAGGAGCTCGAGCTCTGGGCCTACGGCATGGGCCTCTTCGGCGACAAGGGCAGCGACACCGACGTGACCGGCTACAGCTTCCAGGGCTCCGGCGCCATGCTCGGCTTCGACCTCCCCCTCTTCGAGCGCTTCCGCCTGGGCCTCGCGGGTACCTGGCAGGACACGGACGTCGACTTCGATCGTCCCGGCAGCAAGGGGCGCATCCGCAACACCGGGCTCGCCGTCTACGGAAGCTACGAGTCCGGTGGTCTGCTCTTCGCCGACCTCGCTCTCCAGCAGCTCTGGAACCGCTACGACACCGAGCGCCAGATCGACTTCGCCGGCGTCACCCGTCACGCCACCTCCGACCACGAGGGCCGGGTCTTCGCCGCCCAGGGCAGCGTGGGCCTGCGGGCTGCCTGGAAGGGCTTCGAGCTCGAGCCCCGCGTGGGCGTGCGCTACGCGAGCCTGCATCAGGAAGACTTCGAGGAAGAGGGCGCCGGCGACCTGAACCTGGCCATCGAGGATCGCTCGAGCGACGGCCTGGAGAGCTTCGTCGCGCTGCGCCTGGCGCATCCCTTCGTCGTCTGGGAGGAGCGTCTCCAGATCGTCCCCGACCTGCACGGCGAATGGTCTCGCGAAACCCTGTCCCCGGACCGCGACATCGACGCCTCCTTCGCGGGCCTGGGAGACGCCTCCTTCACCGTGCTCGGAGACCACCGGGCCAGGGACGAGTGGTCGGTCGGTCTGGGAGTGGTCGCCATTCTCGACGAGCGGCTGCGCCTGGAGCTCCTCTACGACTACCAGGAGGGGCGAGATCAGGTGCGCAGCCACGCGGTGCGCGGCGGGCTGCACTGGAGCTTCTAGGCGGCGTGGCTAGCTCGTCGCCACCCCCGTCATCAGCTCGCGGGCCACGAGCAGCTTCATCACCTCCTCCGCGCCATCGCCGATCTGCCAGCCGATCACATCGCGCAGGCGCTGCTCGATGGGGAGCTGGTTCGAATAGCCGACGTGGCCGTGCAGCGTGAGGCACTTGTGGATCACGTCGGCCGCGGTCTTCGGCGCCCACCACTTGACCATGGCGCCCTCGTGCCGACAGGGGATTCCGTTCTGGCGCATCCACAGCACGCGGTAGCAGCCGAGCCGCGCATGGTCGAGGTAGGTCACACCCTCGGCCAGGGGGAAGGTGATGCCCTGGTTCGCCGTGAGGGGCTGCCCGAAGGCCTCGCGCTTGCGGGTGTACTCGATGGTCTCGGCCACGCTCTGCAGGGCGGCGCCGGTGCACTTGAGGCCGATGATGGCGCGGTTCACGTCGAAGAAGCGGCTGATGCGCTGGAAGGCCGTGCCCGGCGGACCGACCATCGCGTCTTCCGGTACCCGTACACCCTCCAGCCGCAGTACGCCGCGCCGGATGGCCCGGCAGCCGAGGTCTTCGAAGGGCTCCGAGGAGAGCCCCGGCGTGTCTCGGGGGACCAGGAAGCCCGAGATGCCCTGCCAGCCCGAAGAGGCGGGGTCGCTTCGTGCGAACACGTAGAAGACGCCGGCGTCGAGAAAGCTCACCGAGCTCTTCACACCGTCGATCACCCAGCCGTCCCCGCTACGCTCGGCGCGCGCGGCCAGCTGGGCCATGTCGGAGCCTGCCTGGGGCTCGGTGATGGCGAGCGCGATCATCTCGCGCCCGCTGGCCAGCTCCTCGGTCCAGCGTGCGTGCTGGGCCTCGCTGAAGTCCGAGAAGAGCTGGCTCTGGTAGGGGCGTCCGAGTGAGGGCAGGACGCAGTTGAAATCGCCCCGCGCGATCTCCTCGGCCGTGATGCCGCAGGCGATCAGGTCCCATTCGTCTTCCCGGCCGCGCCAGAACTCCTCGGCGAAGGCGTTGATGCGCAGGATCTGCTCGGTCGGGTAGGTGCCCGCGTCGCCCTCGGCGTAGCGGGGCAGGAGCTCCTCCCGCGCGAGCTCCCGAAGGGCCTGCCGGTACTCCTCCTGGCTGGGTGTGAAGCTGAAGTCGAGCATGGGCTAGCTCCTGGCTCCGGGGGTGCTCTGGATCCTCTCGCGGTAGCGCTCCGCATCCGCATAGCATTCCATCATCGACACGACGTGGCGTACGGCCAGCTCTGCCGGCTGCCGGTAGTCGTCCGCGCTCATCTTCGCCAGCGTGTCGAGGAGGCCCAAGGCCTCGTCCGATAGCCCCTCCCGGGGTGTCTCCAGGAGGGCCTGGTGCTGCCGGACGATGCCCACGTGGCCCTGCTCCTCCTCGAGGATCGCGTCGATCATGCAAGCGACGCGCTCGCGAACCTCCGGCGGCAGCGGCGAGGAGCGCACGGCGTCTGCGACGGCGCGGTAGAGCAGCAGCACCATGATCTCGTAGGCGAAGGTCGTCGTGAGGTAGAGGTTGAGCCGCGAGTAGCGTCCTCCTTCTTTGAGTCGCTCGCGATTCCGCTCCAGCACCTCGACGTAGTAGGCCTTGCCCTGCAAGGCCTCGGGGTAGCGATAGCCGGCGTCGTCGAACCACTCCGGAAAGAGCGAACGCGCGGCATCGATCGTGCGCTCCTCGTGCTCGCGCTCCTCCCGCTCCTGCACGTCGAGGTTCCGGATCCGGGCGGCCAGCTCATCCTGGCCGATCATGCCGACGGCGGCCGCGCCCAGGCCCTCGCCCTGGGACACGCTCGCCAGGAAGAAGGCCACGAAGAAGGGGTCGCTCGAGAGGTTGCGCAGCCCCAGCTGGCAGGCCTCGGTCTCGAGGAGGGGCGCGAGCTCGGCGAGCAGGGCGCCTTCGTCCACGGCGACGGTCATGGGCAATCTCGAACGGCCACGGTAGGGGGAGTCCCTGCGCGAGCATGCCGCAGCACCGGGCTGGCGTGCCTCCCCGCGCGGGGTCGCGCCCCACCGGCCCCCCGGGCGGAGCTGCCGGCCGGGGTGGGTGTCCTGCCGCCTGGCTGCAGGTCCGCTGCTCGCGGCGGCTCGCAAGTGGAGATTTCCGCCAGAAAGTTGAAGCAGGAGCGCAAGGCGTGTCGAAAAGGACCCAATGGGGTCCACCCGTCCGTCCAGAGATCGATCACGCGCCAGACGCTGGCTACCCGCCCTCGCAGGCCTGGGTGCCCTGGCGGCTGCGGCAACCCTGGTCCCGGCCGGCTCGCTTCCCTGGCAGGGCTCCGCCTGGGCTCCCCCGGCGCCGGGCGGGCACGCCGGCCCGCTCCAGGCCTCGGACTCGCGGGACCGCCGCGAGGACGAGCCCGCCTCTCGCGGGGCCGCCGCGGCTTCCGGTTCGCTCCTGGGGGCTTCGCTCGAGCGCGCACCCGTTGGCCTCTGGGAGATCACCGAGGACTCGGTGCACGCCTTCGATCACCCGATCGGCGACTATCGGCCCGAACGCCACGCGCTCCGCCTCGACCCCGGGCAGGTGGGCACACTGGGCGTGGGCGACCAGATCTCGTTGCCCATCCCCGGACTCGGCACCCTCGTGGCGACGATCGAGCACGTCGAGACCACGCCCCTCGGCAGCCTCGGCCTCAGCGGCTCCCTCGACGGCTTCGACTCCGCCTACGCGGTGACCCTGACCCAGGGGCACACCGCGCTCTTCGGCCGCATCACCACGCCCTACGGCAACTACCTGCTCGAGGGCACCGGCGGCGCCGCGTCCATCTACGCCGACGATCTGGACCAGCTGATCGACCCCGACCAGAGCGACGAACTCCTTCCCCCCGAGCCCGGCGAAGAGCCGGCGTAGGAGGCGCCCGATGATTCTCACCCGATGGATGAAGCAGGTGTGCACCCTTGTGGCTGTGCTCGGCATGGCCCTGGGTCTCGCGACTCCGGAGCCTGCCCGAGCCGTCGAGCCGACACCCGTCACCCTGGATGTCCTCTTCCTCTACAACCCGGCGGTGACGGCACGCTACGGCAGCGGAGTCGATCCGCGAATCGACCAGATCGTCGCTGTCAGCAACGATGCCTTCCGCCGCTCCGAAGCGGGCATGCGGCTGCGTGCGGTGCACAGCCTGGAGGTCGCCTACGGCAACGGCCCGGACTCGCCGACGGCACTCAACGATCTGACCTTCAACCGTGGCGTCTTCGCCGGCACCGAGGTGCTCCGCGACCAGGTCGGAGCCGACCTGGTCGTCCTTCTCCGGCCCTACGTCGGAGACGGGATCTGCGGCATCGCATGGGTCGGCGGCTACCACTCCGGCGGAAACCTCGCAGGCTCGCGCCGCTACGGCTACAGCCACGTCTCCGTCGACTGCTCGGACTACGTCCTCGGTCACGAGCTCGGACACAATCTCGGCCTGACCCACTCGCGTCGCCAGAACGGCCAGGGTGGCACCTACCCCTGGTCCCTCGGCTATGGCGTGAACGGCAGCTTCGTGACGATGATGGCCTACGGCTCGGCCTTCGCCCGCGCACCCAAGGTGCACGTCTTCTCGACCCCCAGTCTCACCTGCGCGGGCGGCGCACCCTGCGGCATCAGCAAGGGCAATGCCGCGAACGGAGCCGATGCCGCGGACAGCCTGCGCGCCGTGGCCTCCCAGGTGGCGGCCTATCGCCCCACGGTCGTGCCCGATACCCGAGCCGCCACGCTAGACGTCCTGGGGCCGAACCAGAACTCGCTGCTCGACCCGGGCGGGACCTACCCGATCTCGTGGAATCAGACCGGCCTCAGCAGCGTGGATCTCTCTTATCGTGTGGAAGGCGACTCGGTCTTCCTGCCCATCGCCCAGGGCGTGACCAGCAACAAGTACACGTGGACGATCCCCGCCACCCTTGCCGGTCAATCGATCCGGGTCCTGGCCGACGGCCTCGACACGAACGGAGTGACCCTGGTCTCCGACCTCAGCGCCGTGGCAGCCGTCAAGCAGGCCGCGAAGCCGCCCAAGGTCGACAAGAAGAAGAAGAAGAAAAAGAAGAAGAAGCGCAAGAAGAAGAAGAAGAAGAAAAAGAAAAAGAAGAAGAAAAAGAAGAAGAAGCGGAGGAGGTAGCCCGCTCCCCGGCTACGGCTGGCCCGGCTCGTCCTCCCGGTCGTTCATCTCGGCGTCGCTCTGAGCGTTGGCCGGCCCCGACGAATCGACGAGGTGCCGCCTCGCCTCCGCCGGGCAACTGAGCGAGCATGCGGGCATGTCCTATGCCCCCACGCTCGAGAGCCTTCGCAGCCACCCGGTGCCCGAGTGGTATCACGATGCCAAGCTCGGGATCTTCATCCACTGGAGCGTCTCCTCCGTTCCCGCCTTTGCTCCACGCGAGGCCGGGATCGAGGCCATCTTCGCCGGGGAGAGCGAGCAGACCGACTCGCCGTACAGCGAGTGGTACTGGAACTCCCTCAAGCTCGAGGGCAGCGCCGTGCAGCGGCACCACCAGGAGAGGTACGGCGACCAGCCCTACGAGGCCTTCGCGGACACCTATCGAAAGGGCCTCGACCAGTGGCAGCCCGCGGCGTGGGCGCGCGCCTTCAAGGAGGCGGGCGCGCGCTACGTCGTGCTCGTCACCAAGCACCACGACGGCTTCTGCCTGTGGCCCAGCGCCGTGCCCCATCCGAACCCCAGGTACGAGGGCTGGAACACCGGCCGCGACGTCGTGGGCGAGCTGGCCGCGGCCGTGCGAGGGGAGGGCCTGCGCTTCGGGGTCTACTACTCGGGTGGTCTCGACTGGACCTTCGACGACCGGCCCGTGCGCGGCCTGGTCGACGTGCTGGCTGGCATGCCCGGCGGCGCCTACCCGGCCTACGCTGCCGCCCAGGTGCGCGAGCTGATCGAGCGCTACGAGCCCGACGTGCTGTGGAACGACATCAGCTGGCCCCAGCCGAACGCCCAGCTCTACGAGCTCGTCGCCCACTACTACAACGCCGTGCCCGAGGGCGTGATCAACGACCGCTGGCTGGCGCGAAGCTGGCTGATCCCCTTGATCCGCCTGGGCCCCGTCAACTGGCTGGTCGAGGCGCTGCTGAAGCGCCAGCTCGCCAAGGCCGGCGGCATGATCGCTCCCCCGGCTCCGCCCGTGTACGACTACCGCACCCCCGAGTACGCGAGCTTTCCGGAGATCCAGGAGAAGAAATGGGAGTGCGTGCGCGGCATGGACAAGAGCTTCGGGTACAACCACACCTCGCTGCCCGAGGACTTCATCACCCGAGAGGACCTGCTGCACTCGTTCGCCGACATCGTGAGCAAGAACGGCAACCTGCTCCTCAACGTCGGGCCGCGCGGGGTGGACGCCCAGATCCCCGAGCCGCAGCTCGAGCGACTGCACTGGCTGGGCGAGTACCTGGCGGCGAACGGCGAGGCGATCTACGGGTCGCGGCCCTGGGATCGGGCGGAGGGGACCTCCGAGGCGGGCGCTCCCCTTCGATACACGCAGCGGGATGGGCAGGTCAGAGAGATCCCTCTGGGTTGAAGGAAGCCGCGCCGAGTCCAGCCTCTTCCTGCTCCCGGTCCACCCGTGACCATCTTGGAGAGTCGGTGGTGTCGCCATTCGATGTAGGCTTCCGGCGAAGCCCAACCCGCGAACGACTGCGACCCTCCTACGACTGCCGAGGTTGACGATGTCAAAGCAATGGCGCCGGACCGGACTCTCTTCACTCATCCTGATCATGCTCTCGATGCCGAGCGCTGCGTTGGCCGCGGCGGGTCCCAAGATCCTCGTCACCCTGCGAGCCCCCACCGGCCCCTCCCTGGCCGATGCGGACAGTCATACGCAGACCCTGCTCGACTTCAACGCGACCATCCCCTACGGCACGATCGGGTCGGCCGTGCGCGCTGCTGCGAAAGCCAAGGCCGACCAGTACGGAGACCACGAGGGGGACGTGAGCTGGTCGCACATCGACTACCATTACGAGACGAACGCCACAGCGGGCTTCGGGTTCACCCCGTCGCCAGCCCGGATACGGTGGGCCAGACACCAGGGATCCACGCACGAACGAGGGACGCGACACCCGGGACCGCATGCGCCCTCCCAGTGAGCAACCGGGTGCGCCGGACGCGGAGGATCTCCGGGAGAGGGGCCGCGATGCCATGGGGGGAGGGACTCGCCCCTGAACTGGGGCCGGAGCGCGGCGCCCAGGCAGAAATCCGGAAACAAGGTCCCCGCCTCCCGCGAGGTGCGAGAGATCCCTCTCGGCTGAGGCCCGGCCATCGGCGCCCCCTGGGGACAAAGCGCGACCACGCTGACACAATGACTGGGGCCGAACCACAACTCCCAGGTGTGTCGATGGAGGTGCTCCGTGCGCTTGCTGCTGGTCGTGTTGTTCTTCGTCCTCTCGGGCCCCGCTTTCGCGGCGCCCCTGATCGTCAACGAATACAACGGAGTTCGTGAAGACAAGCCCCTGAAGAATGGAGGCAGCGACCCCTTTCTCGGCACACCCCCCGGCACGCCGGTCAACGGCAACGGCTCCCTCGGAGCGCCCGTCGGCGAGCAGAACGACTGGCTCGAGCTCGTCGTGGTGGCCGACGGCCTCGACATCCGTGGCTGGAGCCTCCAGCTCATCGACGACGGCAACGCCGCCCAGACGGTCAGCTTCACGGGCGACGCGCTCTGGGCGAACCTGGCCGCCGGCACGATCATCGTGCTCTTCGAGGCCGACGACATCCCCGAGGACACCGACGCCTCGGACTTCCGCCTCGCCCTCCGGGTCAACGGCAACGGCTCGACGGCTGCGACCTACCTGACGCCCCAGGCGGACGTCGACATCTCGAACAGGGACTTCGAGGTCACGATCCTGGACGATCGCGGCCGCGCCATCTTCGGCCCGACCGGTGAGGTGATCATCGGCGGGGGCATCGGCAGCGACGAGGTCTTCAAGCTGGAGGTCGACCCGAGCGCCCTCGTGACCGAAGCCGACCTCGGCTACAACGACGGCACGTCGAGCACCTTCGGCGCCCCGAATGTGTTCAACGCGGGCACCCAGGTGCAGGACTTCTCCGCGCTGCAGGGCGGAACGCCGGTTCTCGATAGCGACTTCGACGGCATCGCCGACTGCCGGGACAACTGCAAGGACGTCTACAACCTCGCCCAGACGAACTCGGACGGCGACGGTGTGGGCAACGCCTGCGATCCCGACTTCGACAACGACGGAACCGTGGCCACCGCCGATGCCAACGCACTCAACGCGAAGCTCGGGCTCTCCTCCGGTGACCCCGGCTTCGACGAGCTCTTCGATCTCAACGACGACCTGACGATCGATGCGGCGGACGTCAGCGTCCTGAACGGCTACCTGGGTGGCCCGCCCGGGCCCGGTGCCGTCGCCGACCCGCTCTGCGACGTCAGCGATCCCACCGACGCCGTGTTCGACCCGGCGATCGTGCTCGACGTCGACATCGCAATGGCGGCCGCGGACTGGGACGCCCTCCGCGTCCAGACCCGCGACCTGGGGACGGCGCTGGGCTGCGCCGAGTCGCATCCCCCGAGCCCCTTCACCTACTTCCCCGCGACCGTCACCGTCGACGGGCAGGTGCTCTCCAACGTCGGCGTGCGCAAGAAGGGCTTCCAGGGCTCGCTGAGCTCCTTGCGGCCCTCGCTCAAGATCGACTTCACCGAGTTCGTTTCGGGGCAGAACTACAAGGGCGTGGATCGCCTGACCTTGAACAACATGCGGCAGGATGCGACGGACCTGAACACCTGCATGTCCTACTACGCGATGCGCCAGGCCGGGGTGCCCGCGCCGCGCTGCAACTACGCCAAGGTCACCGTCAACGGCGTGCAGATGGGCATCTTCGCGAACGTCGAGAGCATCAAGAACCCTTTCCTGATCCGGAACTTCGGCAGCGCCGGAGGGAACCTCTACGAGGGCACCATCGCCGACCTGCGGGCCGGCTACTTCGGCCGGATGGAGGTCAAGAACGGCGGCGACACCCTCGACCTGTTGGCCCTGGCGCATCTGCTCGAGGGAAGCGACGCCGAGATCACGGCCGATCTCGCCAACCATCTGGACATCGACGCATTCATGACCTTCTGGGCCATGGAGGGCCTGATCGGCCACTGGGACGGCTACAACCTCGGCAACAACAACTTCTTCCTCTACAACGACCCGGCCACCGGGCTGCGCTTCATCCCGTGGGGCGCCGACGACACCTTCGGCGAGCGGGGTGGGTTCGGGCTCACGGCCGCGGTCGCTCCCGTCATCCTCCTGAATTCCCAGATCTCGAAGCGCCTCTACCAGATCCCCACCTTCCAGGCGCAATACCTGGCCAAGATCCAGGCGCTCCGCACCCTGCTCTTCCCGTCGGGGGGCAGCGCGGCGATGATCGCCGAGCTGGACCGCATGGAGACCCAGGTCAACGACCCCGGCGACCCGTGGTTCGACCCGGCGCGGACGGCGGCCATCGCCGTGGTGCGGCAGTGGCTGATCGACCGCTACAACCACGTGGCGGCGGAGCTCGCTGCGCTGCCGAGCACCCACACGCTGCCCGGGCGCTTCTGCATCGCCCAGGCCGACCCCAGCGACACGCTTACGATCGACGTCGACACCGTGGTGACGGATACCGGCGGCAACCCCCCGGCCTGCCTCACCTGCGCCACGGCGGAGGTCACGATCGGCGGTGTCACCCGGGCCCTGGTTCCCGGCGGCTTCCCACTGCTCCAGGCCTTCGACAAGAACCAGAACCCGATCGGCAACGACGAGTTCGGGCTCCTGAGCCTGATCCTCGCTCCCCCCGCCCCCTCGACGGCGGCGCTGGTCGCGGTCGACCACACGCTGGTGCCGGCCGTGCTGCCCGGAGTGGTGCCGATCGTCGACGGCCTCGGCAACGGCATCGTCGCCGAGGTCGATTTCTTCGACCCCTCGAACATCACCCTGCTGGGCTTCCTGACTGGCGGCCAGCTCGCCCTCACCATGTTCGGCTCCAACCTGGGAGATCGCGTCGTGGGTCAGCTCACCGCAGACGTGCTCTCCTTCACCACCGCACCGCCCAACACGCTGCCTCCGCTGCCGGGCGACGCCGACATGGACGGGATCCCCGATGGATCCGACAACTGCCCCTACACCGCGAACGCGGGCCAGGCCGATGTGGGGGGCGTCGGTTCCGGGTCGATTCCGGACGGCATCGGGGACGCCTGCCAGTGCGGCGACGTCAACGACGACGGCTTCGTGACGGGTCTCGACGGCACCCTCGCGACCCGGGCGAGCCTGAACCTCGCGCCCTTCCCGAACGGCCCCGTCGATCTGGCGGCCCCGCAGAAGTGCGACGTGAGCGGCGACAGCCTCTGCACCGGCCTGGACGGCACCTTCATGAAGCGGGCGTCCCTGGGGCTCCCGCCGGCGCTCCAACCCTCCTGCAGTGCGGCCGTGCCCTGAGAGCCGAGATTCCAGCGAGCCCACGAGGGGACGTGAAGCCCCGCACGGCAGCGACGGCGTTCGATCGCCCTCCGGCCAGGGGCTACCCTCTGCCCAGCGCCCGGAGGAGATCGTCATGCGATTCGCCACGGTTCTCTTGCTGGTCCTGGCCATGGGCCTCTCGGCCTGTGGGCGGCGGCACACCGCCGAAGACGGCGCCGGCTGGATCTTCGAGCACGGCACCGACTGGCTCGTCGATGCGCTCGAGGAGCAGGACGCCACCGACGAGCAGATCGCGGCCGCCGAAGCCGTGATCGAGCAGCACCAGGCCGATGTGACCGCGGCCCTGACCACCCTGCTGAAGCAGCACCGGGAGATGGTCCTGGGCCTCGCGAGTGGCGGCGACGCGGCCGCCCTCCTCGCCCTGGAGGAGCCGCTGCGCACGGCCCACGTGGCGAGCCTGGAGAGCATCGGCACCATGCACCAGGAGGTCGGCAGCGCGGTCGGCGACGAGACCTGGCAGGCCGCCACCGCCTACATGAACGAGCGGCTGGCCCGACGCATGCGCGATTGAGGAGCGCCGGGCCGCAAGCGGCCCGGCCCCCGCACTCGCCATGGCCAAGGTCGACCCCCACGAGCGGCTGCTCGAGGAGCAGATCCGCTACTACCGCGAGCGCGCCCCCGAGTACGACGAGTGGTACGCCCGCCGCGGCCGCTACGACCTGGGCGCGGAGGGCAACCGGCGTTGGGCGGACGAGCTCGACCAGGTGCAAGGGGCCCTGCTGGCAAGCCGCCCGGGCGGGCGCGTCCTGGAGATCGCGGCCGGCACCGGCTACTGGACGCGCATCCTGGCGAGCCGGGCCGAGACCCTGACGGCTCTCGACAGCTCGCCCGAGGCGCTGGCGCGCAACCGCACGCGCGTCGGCGACCCGCGGGTGCGCTACGAGATCGGAGACGTCTTCTCCTGGCAGCCCGCGGAGCGCTACGACTTCGTCTTCTTCGCCTTCTGGGTCTCCCACGTGCCCGCCCCGCGCATGGCCCGCTTCTGGCAGCGCGTGGGCGCCGCACTGGCTCCCGGCGGCCGGGTCTTCCTGGTCGACAACCTCCGGTCGAGCTCCATCCGCCACCCCGAGAACCCCACGGCCGAGGACCCGACCGTCGAACGGACCCTGAACGACGGCCGCCGCTTCCGGATCGTGAAGGTCTACTACACGGCGGCAGCCCTGGCGGCCGAGCTCGCCGCGCTCGGCTGGCGGCCGGAGCTCGTGGAGACGGAGCGCTACTTCGTTCTGGGGAGTGTGGAGCCATCCGGCTGACGGCCTCGTGGCCGGGAAGAGGGGACTTCGCGTCCGGCCCGCCGAAGCCGGTTTGACCCCAGGGGGACCGTCACGTCGAGATCGATGGGGAATTGAAGATCTCCTGACCTTTGGCGCACTCGTCCTGTGAGGAAATGGAGCCCATCCCCTTCCGCGCTGCGGATGGAGCTCCCGATGCCGCGCCCTTCCACCACGTCCACCTCCCGCATCCGGCGCTTCGTTCTCCTTCCCGCCTTCCTCCACCTGTGCTCGCTGGTCGCGAGCCCGAGCGGCGCTGCAGAGGACAAGGTGCTTTCCCCGCCCGCCCAGCACCTCATGCGGGCCTTCGCGGCGCGCTACGACTGCGCTCTCTCGGGCGTGGTCGAGATCGAGGCGCGGCGGGGCGCGGCTCGCGCCCTCCATCGCCGACTCGAAGTGGCGAGCAAGATCATCGGGGACCGCCTCCACACCTACGTACGCTTTCGTGAGCCGCAGTACATCCGGGGGGTGGCGTTCCTCGGCATCGAGGCCCGGCAGAGCGGGGGCGATGCCGAACGCTTTGTCTTCCTCCCGAGCTTGCGCCGAATTCGTCGAGTCAGTGGAGGTCAATCCGGAGACGCCTTCCTCGGCACGGATCTCAGCTACCACGACTTCGAACGGCAGCAGGTCGGGGACTTTGAGGTCGAGGGGAGTGCCGGTTCGGTGATGGCCGGCGAGCCCTCGTGGGAGCTCCTCGCGCGCCCGGCCGCCGCAACCACCTTCGCCCGCGTTCACTACCTGATCGCCCAGCGTGATCACGCGATCCTCCGAACGAGGTACTTCAAGCGAGCCGCGTCGAAGCCCTACAAGATCATGGAGATGCCTCGCTCCGGAATGCTGGAGAGCGGGCACTGCAGGATCCCAAGCTTCATCAGGGTGAGCGAACCCCAACGTCGGACCTCCACCGAGCTCGTCGTGACCGAGATCCAGCTCGACCGGCAGTTCGACGACTCGCTCTTCTCGATGGCTGCGCTGGAGACCTCCCGCGAGGTCCCTTCACTTCCCCCCGATGGTGACTAGGGAGCGCCATGCGCCAACCGGTGGACACTCGGGGCTCCAAGAGAAGGGCCGGCAGGGCCGTGCTGCTCGGCACCGTCTCTGCGATCCCCCTGGCGGCCGTCCTCCTCCTTTCCCTTCAGGCCCTGGTCGTTTCGGCGCGGGACCACTTCCCCTGTCCCCTCTATCCGAACGCGGTCGTCGCCCTCTCGGCAAGCCCGGATGACGGATGCCCGCTCTCCTACGGATCGCGAATCGTCACGCTCGAGGTCGGCGAACGAGCGCAGTTCGTGAACTCGGCCGCCGAGATCCTGCACCTCATCGGGGAAGAGAAGTCCCGAAGCCTTCGCGTGGGCCTCGCTGGGCCTCCCTTCTCCGAGGTCGAAGTGCGACTCCACGAGGAGAGTCGGGCACAGGGATGGGCGCGCCTGATCTCTTCCCTGGTCCTGGGCGCGATGCTGCTTCTCATCGCCTGTCTCACGGCAGTTCGCGCCGACGTCGCTGCATCGGTGCCCTTCGCCATCTTCTACGCTGCGGTTGGCGCGTTGATGGTCGAGTCGATCCTCGGCGGATCCACCGTGGAGAGCTACCCCATCACCGCCGCGGCCAGGGCGCTGCTTCCTGCCGCCCTCGCCGATCTCGCCCTGGTATTCCCCACCCGGCGGGAGTCGATCGTGCGAGTGCCGGCCCTCCGCTTCGTCCTCTACGGGATCGCTCTCGTCCTGTGGCTCGTCGAAGTCGACTCCGCCTACCGGTCCTCGGACTCGACGATGATCGTGGTCCAGCAGGTTCTCCTTGCCGCGGCCGTGGGAGCCTTCGTCCTGCTCTGCCTGGCCAGCTACCTGGCTGCCCGGGAGTCGCCCTCTCTGCTTCGGCGGCGGCAATGCCGGGCCTTCCTCCTCGGAGTCTCCAGTCTCGGCGCTCTGACGATCGCCGCGCACGCCCTCGATCCCCCGGGCGGCGGGATTCCCGCCGTGACGGTCGGAGCTGCCCTCTCTCCGCTTCCCCTGGGATACGCGATTGCGCGCTATCAGCTCTTCGATCTCGATGTGTGGGTGCGGGCCGTGGCCGCGCACCTCGCGTATCTGATGTCGGTTTCGGCGCTGGTCTTCGTCCCGGTGCTCCTGTTCCGGGATTCGATCCAGGTCCCCGACGTCATTCGCGCACCCCCCGTGCTCTTCGCGACCATCTTCTGTCTCGTCTCGCCACTCGATCTCCTTCGCGCCTGGATCAAGAGCTTCACGACGGCGGCCTTCCGACCGGCTCGCTGGGATCACCTTCGCCTGGACGCGGACTTCCCCACCAACGGCGATCCCGGGGACATCGACTGGGTCGCGCGTCGTGCGTCGGCGGTGCTGGCCAAGGGGCTGCGAGACGCCGAGAACGCGATCTTCGTACCTCAGGGAGGCGGCTTTCGCCTCGCCACGGCCTCCGGCCCTCGAGCCTGCACCGATCCCGATGCCGTATCGATCGCCGAGCGGCTCTCCGTCGAAGCTCCGGTCGATCTCAACCGGTGCGATCTCGACCTCGAGGGGCAACGGCTCTACGACCTCGGTGTCCAGGTGAGCTGTCCGATTCGAGGCCGCAGGGGGGTCTTCGGCTGGATCCTGGTGAGCCCCCGCCGGCCCGGTGTGCTCTTCCCCGTCGGACAGCTGGCCTTTCTCACGTCGATTGCCTCGCAGCTCGCCGTGTCCTTCGAGAACGCCGTGCTGACCGAGGCCCTGGTCGTGGCCGATCGCTTTGCCGCCAGAGGAAGGATCCATGCAGAGCTGGCCCACGAGATCGGAAAGCCGCTCGGGACCCTCGAGGTGATGGCCGCGCGGCTCGCCCGCAGGTGGCCGGACGACGGGGATCTGACGGGCGCCCTCCGGACGATCTCCCGGTTGGCGAGCGACCTGCGGAAGATCGTCCGCGGCATCCTCGATCCCCTCTCCGGTGCACTCGAGCAGCCGACCGTCGAGCTTCCGGATGTCGTGGCGGTCGCACTGGCCGAGGTCGATCAGATCCATGGCCCGGGGAGGGTGGTCGTTCACCCCTTCCCCGCGACGCGCGGCTTCCCGCCGGAAGTGCAGCGCCTGAGTCGCGTTCTCGTGAACGTGATCGACAACGGGCTCCGCGCCTCCGAAGACGGCAGCGTCGTCGACCTTGCCATCACCGAGATGGGGAGTGGGGTGGAGATCACGGTGCGGGACGAGGGCTGCGGCATCGCGAACGGTGAGCTGCGGCGGATCCAGGAGCCCTTCGTGCGGATCCGGGAGGGCGGGTCGGGCCTGGGCCTCTCCATTTCGCGCGACATCATCGCCCGCCTGGGCGGGGTGCTGGAGCTGTCGTCGGAAGTGGGCCTGGGCACGACGGTCAGGATCCGGATCCCCTACGCGGCCTCGGCCCTGACGAGCGAGGGGGAGGCCTGCCGGTGATCGTCCGGATGGCCGAAGCGTCGATGCGGTATCCGCGGACGATCGTCGCCCTGGTCCTGTTCCTGCTGGCGGCCTCGCTGGGCACCCTCACCGATCAGAAGACCCTGGTCGGTCCGCGCGCCCAGCTCGGACGTGAGCATCCCGCGGTGAAGGACTTCGACCGCTTCATCGACCAGTTCGGGGGCGGGTATCCCGTCCTGATCGGCTGGGCATGCGGCCCGTCCGGCGCCTGTGATTCTGCACTCGACGACGGCTCTCTGCTCATGGCCGCTCGGGTGGCCTCCGGCCTCGATCGGCTCCCCTACGTACGCGCTGTGGCGAGCCCGGCGACGAGCCCCCTGCTCGTTGCGGAGCCCGGGGGTGGGCTCGCCGTCCGACACCTGGTCGAAGACGGTTCCGTCGTTCCGGATCGGGAAGGGCTCGCCCTCCTGGCGCTCCAGGACCCGACCTGGCTGGGAAACGTGGTCTCCGCCGATGGCCTCGTCGGTGCGCTGGTCGTCGAGATGAACTCCGCCGACAGCGAGGAGATCTTCCTGGCCGTCGATGCGATCGACGCGGAGCTCGCTTCCTTTCGGGCCCTGGGCTTCGAGTTCTTCCTCCTGGGTCAACCCGTGGTCGAAACGGCCATCCTGGAGACGGCGGCGACGGATGGGATACTCGTCGGCCTCTGTGCATCGGTGGTGATCTTCGTGGTCATCCTCGGGCTCACGCGATCCTGGCAGGCCGTCCTGGCCGTCATGCTGAACGTCGGGTGCGCCACCGCGGCGGTGTTCGGTTTGATGGGCGTGGCGGGCTGGCCGCTGGACCCCGTGACCACGGCCGTCTCGAGCATGGTTCTCGTCGTCGCCGCAGCCGATGCGATCCACCTGCTCTCGGCCTACGCCCACTTCCGGATCGACGACTCCGATCCGCGCAGGGCCCTGGCCAGCGCCGCCCGAAGCCTGGCGGCGCCTTGTCTGATGACGACCCTCACGACGGCGAGCGCCTTCGTCTCCCTGTGGAGCAGCGATGTCCTCGGCCTGGCCCGCTTCGGGGTGCTGGCCGCAGCGGGTGTGGGGTTCGCGTTCCTCTTCTGCTTCTCGTTGTTGCCTGCCGTCCTGGTTCTGCTCCCCGTCGAGAGCTCGACTTCGATTGCCCATTCGTCATCGTGGCGGCCGATCGTACGGGGAATCGGAGACCTGGCGATCGGGAAGTGGAAGCTCGTGATTGCACTCGCCCTGCCCCTCGGCCTCATGGCTTCTATGGGTCTCGGAAAGATCAGGACCGAGGTCGACATCTACTCGTACTGGGAGCCGGGAGAAGCGGTTCCCCAGGCCCTTCGTTTCTTCGAGCGCAAGCTCCGGAAGCCCGATTCGCTGGAGCTCGAGCTGCGGCTTCCCTCGCAGGACTCGATCTACCAGCCGGCCACAGTGCGTTCCATCCACGACTTCTCCCGACGGGCCGAGCGGGTGCCCGGGTTGGGAAGGGCCCGCTCGGTCGTCGACAACCTGCTGGTGCTCAGGGAGGCGACGGGAGCAGACACGGGGCCCGGTGAGCTACCGACCTCTCCCCAGGAAGTTGGAGAGCTCCTCATGCTGGCCTCGGTGGGAGGTGGAGAGGTGCTCGACCCCTGGCTCTCGATCGATGGGCGGCAGGCTCGCATCTCCCTGGAGGCAGGTCGCCTGCTGCAGGCGGATCGGATTCGGGTCTTCTCCGCGCTCCAGGGTCTGATCGCGACCCACATCCCCGCCGACTGGGAGGTGGTTCTGACCGGTCCCCTGATGCTGAGCCAGGCCTCCGTCGAGTCGATTCGGCGCACCCAGCTTCGCTCCTTCTCGATCGCGGCTCTCCTGGTGTTCCTGCTTCTCGTCGTGTTCCTCCGCTCCATCGGATGGGGCCTCTTCGCGCTGGTCCCGAACCTGCTTCCCGTCGCCATCCTGCTGGGTGCCATGGGTTCGCTGGGCATCGCACTGGACGTTGGCACCTCGATGGTCGCTCCCCTCGCCCTGGGCATCGCCGTGGACGACACGATCCACGTCATGTCCCGGTACCTGCGCCATCGGCGCGACGGAGATCCGGGGGAGGCGGCCATCCGGAAGGCGGTCGAGTCCGTGGGGCGTGCCCTGGTCACGACCTCGCTGGCGCTCTCGCTGGGCTTCTCGACGATGCTGGTTTCGTCCTTTCAAAGCGTCGCGAACATCGGTCTGCTCAGTGCGCTCGCGGTGGCCGGGGCGTTGGTGGCCGATCTAATCCTTCTCCCCGCGATGGTCAGCGGGCTGGGGTGGATCTCGCGCCCCCGACCCCGAGCGAACGATGGCGGTTGAGGCGCAAGAGGCCGTCGCGACGCTCCTCGTGGTCGACGATTGCGAGGACGCGCTCTCCGTCATTGCCGACGAGCTGGTCGGCCCCGAATGCAGGGTCTTGACCGCAACCGACGGCGCCGAAGCATGGCTCGTCTTCCAGGACGAGGAGCCCGACCTCGTCGTTTCGGACGTCCGCATGCCTTCGACCGACGGATTCGACCTCCTGCGACGCATTCGAGGCGTGTCGAGCGTCCCGGTCGTGCTGCTCACGGCTCACGCGGAGATCCCTGCCGCCGTCTCGGCCATGCGCAGCGGGGCCGACGACTACCTGCGTTTTCCCGACGATCTCGAGAGGCTCCCAGACGTGGTCCTCGAGCTGCTCGGCCGGCGGGGGATCGCGACCGCCGACGCCGCGGATGCACTGCTCGATGGAAGCTCCGAGCTGGTGGTGGAGGCGCAGCGGCGCCTTCGCATGTTCGCACGGCTGCGCTCCCCCGTCGTGATCGAAGGCGAGCGCGGAAGCGGGCGCTGCCGCGCGGCCCGCGTCCTGCACGAGCTGAGCGCGCCGGAGCTGCCTCTGCAGGTGACCGACGGCGACGACGCATCGATTCCGACGATCCGCTGCGAGGTGGTGCTGCGAGAGCTCGATCGCTTCTCGGCTCGTGATCAGAGAATGTGGCACACCGAGCTGCATCGAGTCCGTGGAGGTAGCTCCCCGGTCCAGCGCATCTTCGCGACCTGCGGTGGATCGCAGGGCTCCATTCCTCCGCGATTCTGGAAGGAGCTCACGAGCTGCGTCGTGGCGCTCCCTGCTCTCCGCGACCGCCTCGGGGATCTGGGCGCCCTGGCCGCGAGCCTGGCCCAGGAGGCCGCGCGAGAGCTCGGATGCCACCCCGTGCGGGTCTCCGACGATGCTCTGGACGCCCTTGCGTCCCATTCGTGGCCCGGGAACGTGACCGATCTCGCCGATGTCATGGAAAAGGCGGTGGCGCTCTCGGGAGGGGGCTTCCTGACACGCGCTCGTGTCGAGGAGTCGATCGGCCTGATGGTCGCCGAGCGAAACGACGGCCTCGTGAAACGCCGGCTCGCCCGGTACCACGCCGAACGCGAGGAGCTGGTGGCGCTACTGGCGGAGTGCGGTGGCAACGTGGCGGAGATGAGTCGTCGGATGGGGGTGACACGCGGTGCCGTCGCCTACCGGCTCAAGAAGCACGGCCTCTCGACCTGATCTTGGCGATCTTTGACGCTTTCCCGCTCTTTCTCCGGCTTCGAGGCCCAGGGCTGCGCCGTAGTCTGTCGCCGTAGACCCGACCCCTGAATGGAGGCGTAGCCCTTGGATTCCCGCAGCGCACACGCAGCTCGAGTGGAACCGGTCGCTGAGGGGGCGCTTCGACGCGACGCACCCGGGCCGGGCGCCCCCCTGGTCGGGAGCAGCGCCGTCATCCATCGGGTTCGGGAGTGGCTCTGGGGTCTGGCGCCACTCTGCGCTCCCGTCCTTCTGGCGGGCGAGCCCGGGACGGGTCGATGGAGGGCCGCGCACTTCCTCCACGAGCAGGGCCTCCACCCCGGAGCACCCTTCGTCCAGGTGGATGCCCGGGAAGGGCGCGCTCTCGAGGCGATCCCGCTTCGCGGCACCCTCTTCCTCATGGGCCTGGAGAGCCTCTCCGACGAGGCCCAGGCCCGGTGGCTGCCGCTGATCGAAGGCACCCGCAGCGAGGCCCGGATCCTCGCCTCCGCAAGCCCCACCCTCTTCGATGCGATCACGTCGGGCTCCTTCGATGCGACCCTCGCGCGCCTCCTGACCCGCTTCGAGGTCCGCCTGCCTTCCTTGCGAGAGCGCATGGAAGACCTGCCGGAGCTCGTCTCCCATCTGGCCCGCGAGGTCGGAGCCGAGCTCGGCCGAACCGAAGCGAGCTTCACCGACGGTGCCCTTCGTCGCCTGGGTCGCGAGCGTTGGCCCGGCAATCTTCACGAGCTTCGTCGCGTCGTCGAGCGGTTGATCGCCTTCACGCCGGCTCCCCGGATCGGTCTTAGGGAAGTGGAGGCCGTGCTCGAAGAGCTGCGGCCTTCGGTGGCCGACCTGCGGGAGAGGCAGCAGCTCGCCGAGCGTCGCGAGCTGCTGGAGCTTCTCGATGCCACCGGCGGCAACGTCGCCGAGACGGCCGCCCGGATGGGCCGGAGCCGCGCCTCCATCTACCGCCTGGTCGAGAAGCACGGCATCGCCCTCCGACGCGGGTCGTGACGCTCTTCGGACCTCGTTGAGAAGTCAGGGTAAGACCCGATGCCCGGCATCAGGTCTTCCCCGATCCCAGATCCCCCAAACGCTGGTTACTTTCCGGTCGGTCGCGCCAGGTGTTCGGGGGGATCGTGTCCGCAGAGTTCGAGCGGAACGCAGGGGAGAGCGGTTTCACGCTCGACCCGGAAGTGCTGTGCGCGGTGATTCCCTTTCATGTGGGGGTCTCGCCCGATGGGGAGATCCTCCAGCTCGGGCGGGCCTGGGAGCGGCTGGACCCGGAGCTGCGCGTCGGCGCGGCCTTCGACGACCACTTCCGGTTCCTGCGGCCCCTGCTCTCGCGCTTCGACCCGGCCGGGCTCGAGAACCGGCCGCTCTTGATCGAGTGCCGCGCCCGGCCGGTGCGGCTGCGGGCCCAGGCGGTCCCCTCGCGCGGGGTCGTCTTCCTGCTCACCACGATCCTCGTCCACAGCCTGGACGAGCTGCGGCGCATGGGGCTCGGGCTGGCGGACTTTCCGCCCTACGAATCCGTGCCCGACCACCTGTTCGCGATGCAGGGCCAGAGCACCTCGCTGGCCGAGGCGCGGCGCTTCTCCAAGCAGCTGGCGGACCAGAAGCGCGAGCTGCGCGTGGTCAACGAGCGGCTGCAAGAAGAAATGGAAGGTTGTGTCCCGACGAATGTGGATGGCACGGGGCTTGCGGTGCTGGGAGGGCATGACGGGCCGCCGCGCTGGCTTCGAACCTCCCCACTGTCCCAACCCGAGCTGCCCTTTCCATGGGGATCCGCGGGGTTGGCGCGCCCTGCGCCACGGCTTCTACCGGCGACACGCGGTCCCCCGCCGGATCCAGCGGTACCGCTGTTCCCATTGCCGTCGCACCTTCAGTTCACAGACCTTCTCGGTCACCTACTGGCTGCGTCGGCCCGCGCTGCTCTCGGCCGTCTACGAGGGCCTGGTCGCCTGCTCGGGCTTCCGGCAGATCGCCCGCGCCCAGGGCGTCTCGCCCTCGACCGTCCAGACCCACACGACCCGGCTGGGACGCCAGGCTCTGCTCTTCCTGCAGGACCATCGGCCCCCGGGGCCCCCCTCTGAGCCCCTGGCCCTCGACGGCTTCGAGACCTTCGAGCACTCCCAGTACTACCCCTTCCACGCCAACCTGGCCGTGGGTGCCGAGAGCCACTTCCTCTACGCCTTCACCGATGCCGAGCTGCGGCGCAAGGGCCGCATGACCCGAGGCCAGAAGGAGCGACGCGCAGAGCTCGAGCGTCGCCATGGCCGGCCCGACCCCAAGGCCCTCGAGCGGGAGATGGCCGCCCTCCTCGGCCTCGTAGCGGCTCCCGGGGCCTACGTGGAGCTGCGGACGGATGAGCATCCGGCCTATCCGCGAGGCTTCTCCCGGGTCGACGGCGTGCGGGTGCGCCACCGCGTGACCTCCTCGAAGCGAGCCCGGACCACCGCCAACCCACTCTTCCCGGTCAACCGGATGGATCTTCTCCTTCGCCACGGGGGAGCGAACCACAAGCGCGAGACGATCGCGTTCTCGAAGCGCCGCCAGAGCGCGATGGAGCGGGTGGCGATCTTCGCGGTGTGGGTGAACTACCAGAAGTCACGCAGCGAGAAGCGGCGCGACGAGACCCCGGCCCAGGTCCTGGGCCTCACGGACCACCGGCTGACGACCCCGGAGATCCTGGCGAAGCGGCGCTTTCCGACCCGCGTCGCCCTCCCCGCGCGATGGCGCCCCTACTACGAAGGGAAGGTCCCGACCCGCGCGCGCCGCTGCGCCCAGCCGCCGCAACGGCGCTTCGTCGGGTGAAACCGCTGCAACCTACCGCGGGCTCATCCCTTCTCGCCCACGGGCCACAATCTTCGGAACACAACCGAAATGGAAGAGGTGCGCCGCGGGCGGGACGAGCGCGCCCACCTCGAGCAGCGGGTCAAGGAGGCCGAGCGGCTCGAGAGCCTGGGCGTCCTGGCCGGCGGCGTGGCGCACGACTTCAACAACCTGCTGGTGCCCATCGTCGCGGGTGCGGAGCTCCTGCGCGAGGATTGCCCCGACGAGGACACGCAGCGCACCGCCGACGACATCCTCCAGGCCGCGGGCATCGCCACCGACCTGTGCCAGCAGATGCTCTCCTACGCGGGGCGCACGCCGGTGCGGCTCGAGGCGCTGGCCCTCGACTCGCTGATCGATGACATGCGCGAGCTCGTGCGGGCCAGCACCCAGGGCATGGCCGTGCGCTTCGAGCTGGGGCCCACGCCCGGGGGGCTGCGGGCCGACCCCACGCAGGTACGGCAGGTGCTCCTGAACCTGGTGCTCAACGCCAGCGAGGCCTGCGGGGCCGAGGGCGGCCGCGTGGTGCTGCGCACGGGGGAGCAGCGGCCGGGTGAGACCAGGGCCGAGGCGCTCGTGATCGGTGAGCTCGATGCAACGGCCTCCTACGCCTACCTGGAGGTCGAGGACAACGGACCGGGCATGGAGGCCGAGGTCCTCGAGCGGGTCTTCGATCCCTTCTTCTCGACCAAGCTGCTGGGCCGCGGCCTGGGCATGGCGGTGGTCTTCGGCATCGTGCGCCGGCACGAGGGGGTGGTGTGCGTCACCAGCGAGCCCGGCCGGGGCACGAAGATCCGGGTGCTCTTCCCGCTGGCGCCCCAGGAGGCCGAGGCACGAGAGCCTGTGGCACCGCGTGCAGCCCTGCCGGCGGTCCGCGGCCGCGTGCTCCTCGTCGACGACGACCCCCGCGTGCGCGCCACCACGGGGCGCATGCTCGAGCGCAAGGGCTTCGAGGTGGTCGCGGTCGCCGACGGCAAGGGTGCCCTGGCGCTGTGCCGCGAGATCGGCCACGAGCTCACCTGCGTCCTGCTCGATCTCTCGATGCCCGGCATGACCGGCGACCACGTCTACCGCGCCCTGCGCGAGAAGCTCCCCTTCCTGCCCATCGTCCTGATGAGCGGCTACACGGGGGAGCGCGTGGCCGAGCTCCTGCAGGGCGACCCGCGTGCGCTCTTCCTCCACAAGCCCTTCGGCAGCGAGGCGCTGCTCGGCGCGATCGGCCGCGCCAGCGCGGAGGTCGAATGTACGGGCTCGTGAACCGCGCGATCGAGCGGCTGCTCGTCGACCGCTTCGGCGAGCCCCTCTGGCGCCGCGTGCGCGACGAGGTCGATCCCGACCTGCAGGACTTCGTGACGATGGAGCCCTATCCCGACCAGCTCAGCTTCGACCTGATCGGCACTGCGTCCAACCAGACAGGCGTCCCGGCCGACGAGCTGCTCTTCCAGCTCGGCGAGTCGTGGGTCGATTTCGCCACCCGCGAGGGCTACGGCGACCTGCTCGAGCTCACCGGTGCCACCCTCGCCGAGTTCCTCCAGCAGCTCGATGCGCTGCACACCCGCCTGGGCGGCATCTTCCCCGAGCTGCGCCCGCCGAGCTTCGTCTGCAAGGTCGAGAGAGAGGGCCTCTACGAGGTCCACTACAGCTCGGAGCGCCTCGGCCTGGCCCCCATGGTCGCAGGCCTCTTCCACGGCCTGGCCACGCGCTTCGGAACCACGATCGAGATCGAGCACGAGCCCCGCGGAGGCCCGACGGGCCACGACGTCTTCCGGATCCGGGAGACCCGGGGCTGACACAGGGGCCAGATCCCTGGGTTGACGGCAAGTGGGCTGGCTGAGAATGCCCCGCGGGGAGCCCCTTGACCGCAAAACTAGAACATGTTTCAATTCGGGCCCGTCGCGGCTCCCCCCGCTCCCTGTTGATTGCGTGACCGGCGGGCGTGGGTGGGGCCTTCTGCGCGAGGCCTTTCATGCACGTCGATTTCACTCCGGAGCAGAAGGCTCTGCGCCAGGAGCTGCGGGGCTACTACCAGGGGCTGTTCCAGGGAGACCTGCGCCGCAGGCTCGATGAAGAATGGGACCTGATGGGTGGGCCGGCCTTCCGCGAGGCGATGGGGCGCATGGGCAAGGACGGCTGGCTGGTCATCGGCTGGCCCGAGGAGTACGGCGGCCGGGGCCGCGGCCACATCGAGCAGTTCATCTTCTGGGACGAGACCTACCGCGCGCGCGCCCCCCTGCCGCTCATCACGGTGAACACGGTCGGGCCGATGGTCATGCAGCACGGCACCGACGAGCAGAAGGAGCTGCTGCTGCCCAGGATCCGGGACGGCGAGCTGGTCGTCTCGATCGGCTACACCGAGCCGGGCGCGGGCACCGACCTCGCCTCGCTGCAGACCCGCGCGGTGCGCGATGGCGACGACTGGGTGATCAACGGCCAGAAGGTCTACACCACCCACGCGGGTGACGCGGACTACGTGTGGCTGGCCTGTCGCACCGATCCGGATGCCAAGAAGCACGCGGGCATCTCGATCATCCTGGTGCCGACCTCGGATCCCGGCTACTCGGCGATGCCGATCACCACCATCGGTGGCGAGATCACGTACACCACCTTCTACGAGAACATCCGGGTGCCGGTCTCGAACACGATCGGGCCCGTGAACGGTGGCTGGGGGTTGATCACCGGCCAGCTCAACCTCGAGCGCATCACCCTGGCCATGCCGGCCAGCCTCGACCGGCTCTTCGGCGAGGTATGGGCCTGGGCGGAGAAGGTCGAGCGGCCCGGTGGCGGCCGGCTGGTCGACGAGCCCTGGGTCCAGGCCAACCTGGCCAAGGTCTACGCGCGGCTCGAGGCGCTCAAGGTGCTGAACTGGCGCTCGGCCTGGCAGATCGACCAGGGCACGCCCGGCATGGCCGAGGCCTCGGCCGTGAAGGTCTTCGGCACCGAGATCGTGATCGATTGCTACCGCCTGCTCCAGGAGATGACCGGCCAGGCCGGCCTGGTGCGCGGCGGCGAGCCCGGCGCGCTCTTCGGGGGCCTCCTCGAGAGCGCCTACCGCCTTGCGATGGTGAACACCTTCGGAGGCGGGGTCAACGAAGTGCAGCGCGACATCATTGCGGGCGCCGGCATGCGATTGCCGCGCGCCCGCCGCTAGGAGCCCCCATGCCCTTGACCCCCGACCAGAAGAAAGAGCTCGAAGCCCAGATGCAGGAGTACGTGGGCAAGCCGATCAGCGAGCCCACGCCCGGCCGCGACGTCGTGAACGAGCCGATGATCCGGCAGTGGTGCGATGCGATGGGCGATACCAACCCCGCCTACCTGGACCCGGACGCCGCGAAGAGCTCGGTGCACGGCGACCTCGTGGCGCCCCCGACCATGCTCCAGGCCTGGACCATGGAAGGCTTCTCGATGCACGAGGGCTACGACGAGCCGCGCAACAACGAGCACCGGCTCCACAAGCTGCTCACCGAGCACGGCTACACCTCGGTGGTCGCGACCAACACCGAGCAGGGCTACACGCGCTACCTGAAGCCCGGAGACACCGTCACCGCGGAGACCTTCATCGACGAGATCTCCGAGGAGAAGGCCACGGCCCTGGGCATCGGGTACTTCATCAACACCCGCACGAAGTTCACCGACCAGGACGGCGAAGAGGTCGGTTGGCTGACCTTCCGCGTGCTGAAGTTCATCCCCCAACAGCAGCCGCAGCAGGCCGACGCATCCGACACGCCGGCTTCGTCCGCACCGGCGCGCATCGCGGCCCCGCGCGGCCACGACAACAGCGCCTGGTGGGCGGAGGTGGACGCCGGCAAGATCCCGATCCAGACCTGCAACCAGTGCGGCGAGCTCTTCCACCCGCCGCGGCCGATGTGCGGCAAGTGCGGCGCCATGGACATGGGCTACGTGACGTCTTCGGGCAAGGGGACGATCCACACCTTCACGGTGATCCACCACCCGCAGTTCCCGGGCTACGACTTCCCGATCCTCGCCGTGCTCGTCGACCTGGAGGAAGGCACGCGCCTGATGTCCAACATGGTCGACTGCAAGCCCGAGGACCTGCACGTCGGTATGGCGGTGCAGGGGAGCGTCGAAGAGGGCGAAGACGGCATGAAGCTGCCCGTCTTCCGCCGCGCGGGCTGAAGGGCAGGGCATGAACTTCGAGTTCACCGAAGAGCAGGAGACGGTGCGCGAGCTCGCGCGGGACATCCTGCAGAACGAGGCCACGACCGAACGCGTGAAGGAGGCCGCAGCCAGCCCGAGCGGTCTGGACGAGGAGCTCTGGGCCCATCTGGCCGAGGCCAACCTCGTGGGGCTGGCGATCCCCGAGGCGCAGGGCGGGATGGGCATGGGCTTCCTCGAGCTGTGCTGCCTGCTCGAGGAAGTGGGCCGCAGGGTCGCACCGATCCCGGTGCTGGAGACTCTGGTGCTCGGCGCGCTGCCGATCGCGGAGTTCGGCACGCCCGCGCAGCAGGCCACCTGGCTTCCGAAGGTGGCCTCCGGCCAGGCCCTGCTGACCGCCGCTCTCGTGGACGCGGGCTCGGCCGATGCCCTGGCGCCGGCCACGCTCGCGAAGCCCGAGGGCGACGGCTTCGTGCTCGAAGGCCTGAAGCGTCTCGTTCCCGTGGCCGACCGGGCCGAGCGCATCCTGGTGCCGGCCGATACGGGAGCCGGCTGCGCCGTCTACCTGGTCGATCCCCGTGCGACCGGCGTCAACCTCGAGACCAGCCGCACGTCGTCGGGCGGGAAGCTCTCCGATCTCCGCCTCGCCGGCGTCCTCGTGAGTGAGGAGGATCGGCTCGGCGGCGCCGACGCGGGCGGCGACCAGATGCTCTCCTGGCTGGTCGAGCGCGCTCTCGTCGGGATCGCCGCCTTGCAGATGGGCGTTTCGGACGAGGCCCTCGCGATCACCGCGGGCTACGTGACCGAGCGCGAGCAGTTCGGCGTGCCGATTGGCAGCTTCCAGGCGGTGCAGCACCGCGCTGCCGACGGCTTCATCGACCTGGAGGCGCTTCGCTGGTGCACCTGGCGGGCGGCCTGGAAGCTCGCAGAGGGCCAGCCGGCCGCCCGGGACGCAGCGGTGGCCAAGTACTGGGCCTCGGAAGCGGGCGCCCGCATCGCCAACGGCACCGTGCACCTGCACGGCGGCATCGGCTCCGACGTCGACTACCCCATCCAGCGCTACTTCCTGTGGGCGCGCGCGCTGGAGCACAACCTGGGCTCGGCCGCGCCGCAGCTCGCCTGGCTCGGCCGCGACCTGGCCCAGCACGGGCCCATGGAGGATCGATCGTGACGACTTCCCTCTCCTTCTCCGACGTGAGTGTCGGCGACGAGCTTCCGCCGCTCGACGTGCCGCTCACCGCCTCGATCATCGTCGGCGGCGCCCTGGCCTCTCGGGACTACACGCCGGTCCATCACGACCGCGCAGCGGCCAACGCCGCGGGCATGGGCGACGTGTTCATGAACATCCTCACCACCAACGGCTACGTGGGTCGCTATGTGACGGACTGGGCGGGCACGGATGCGCAGATCAAGGGTCTGGCGATCAAGCTCGGCACCCCGAACCTGCCCGGCGACACCATGAAGATGCGCGGCAAGGTCACCGAGGCCGGCGCCGACGGCACGGTGGTGGTCGAGGTCGTGGGAAAGAACTCGTGGGGCAACCACGTGGAAGGCACGGTCACCGTGGCGCTTCCGGTGGGAGGTTGAGGACATGGGCACCACATTGAACAACGAAGCCGCGATCGTCGGAATCGGCCAGACGGACTTCACGAAGAACTCCGGCGTGTCGGAGCTCGCTCTGG
Source organism: Deltaproteobacteria bacterium (assembly GCA_002687015.1). Classification (GTDB taxonomy): domain Bacteria; phylum Myxococcota_A; class UBA9160; order UBA9160; family UBA6930. Next base: position 10,725 of record NYZB01000239.1, on the reverse strand, counting down.
CCTCCGAGTGCGTGCGCAAGGCGATCGACGACGCGGGCATCGAGCCCAGCGACGTCGACGGCATCACGGGCTTCCAGCTCGACTCCAACGACGAGATCGAGGTGGCGCGCAGCGTCGGTTGCGGCGATCTCACCTTCTTCAGCAAGATCGGCTACGGCGGCGGCGCGGCGACGAGCATCGTCCACCAGGCGGCCATGGCCGTGGCGACGGGCACTTCGAAGTACGTGGTGGCCTTTCGGGCGCTCAACGGTCGCTCGGGTCAGCGCTACAGCGATGGCGTGTCGGGCGACATCATCACCTCCGACCTGATCCACTGGAGCTGGTACATGCCCTGGGGCCTGCTCACGCCGGCCAGCTGGGTGGCGATGTTCACCCAGCGCTACATGCACGACTTCGGCGCCAAGCCCGAGGATCTGGCCGAGGTGGCAATCGCGACGCGCGACCACGCCGTGAACAACCCGAAGGCCTTCTTCCACAAGCGCCCGCTCTCGATGGACGAGTACATGAACGCGCGCTTCATCTGCGAGCCGCTGCGCCTCTACGATTGCTGCCAGGAGACCGACGGTGGCTGCGCGGTGGTCGTCACCACGCCCGAACGCGCCAGGGACCTGCCCCAGAAGGCCGCCGTGATTCGCGGCATCGCCCAGGCCTCGGGCGACGACCAGGAGCAGATGACCAGCTTCTACCGGCCGCAGATCTCCAACATTCCGGAGATGGAGCTGGTGGGCAAGCAGATCTGGGAGCAGTCCGGGCTCAGCGCTTCCGACATGGACGCGGCGATCATCTACGACGCCTTCACCTCGATCGTGCTGATGCAGCTCGAGAGCTTCGGCTTCTGCGGGCCCGGCGAGGCCAAGGACTTCGTGAAGGACGGAGCGCTCAGCGCCAAGGGCGGGCAGCTGCCCACCAACACCCACGGTGGTCAGCTCTCCGAGGCCTACATCCACGGCGTCAACGGCATCCTCGAGGGCACGCGCCTGATCCGGGGCACCTCCACCAACCAGCCGGAGAAGAACGACCACGTGCTCGTCACCTCCGGCGTCGGCGTTCCCACGAGCGCCATGATCCTCGGCCAGGCCGACTAGAGGAGACAGGAAGCACCATGCGGGAAGCCGTCATCGTCGAGGCGCTGCGGACGCCGATCGCCCGGGGCAAGATGGGGAAGGGAGACCTCTCGGGTCTGCATGCCGCCCATCTGCTCGGGAAGCTGCAGAAGGGGCTGGTCGAGAAGGCCGGCATCGAGCCCAAGGAGGTCGACCAGATCTTCGGCGGCTGCGTCACCCAGGCGGGCGAGCAGTCGAACAACATCACCCGCCACGCCTGGCTCTCGGTGACGCCCGACGACTACTCGACGGCCGGCACCACCATCGACGTGCAGTGCGGCAGCGGGCAGCAGGCCAACAACCTGGTCAACGCACTCGTCAAGGGCGGCTCGATCGACGTCGGCCTGGCTTGCGGCGTCGAGCTGATGAGCCACGTGGGCCTCGGCATGAACGTGATGAACGGCCCGGGCTACTTCATACCGGACGGCTTCCCCTGGGACGCGCCGATGTCCCAGTTCATCGGCGTCGAGCGCATCGCGGAGAAGTACGGGATCACCCGCGACGAGACCGATGCGCTGGGGCTGCGCTCCCAGACCCTGGCCAAGCAGGCCTGGGACGAAGGGCGCTTCGACCGGGAGATCCTGCCCATCGACGCGCCGGTGCTCGGCGACGACGGCGCACCCTCCGGCGAGACCCGGACGGTGAGCCGCGACCAGGGCCTGCGCGATACCACCCTCGAGGGCCTCCAGGCCCTGAAACCGGTGCAGGAGGGCGGCATCCACACGGCCGGCACCTCGAGCCAGGTCTCCGACGGGTCGGCCGGGCTCCTCTACATGAGTGCCGAGCGCGCCAAGGAGGCCGGGCTGCGTCCGCGCGCACGCATCCTGCACGACGTGGTGACGGGCTGCGACCCGAGCACGATCCTCGAGGGGCCGATCGACGCGACCCACAGGATCCTGAAGCGCTCGGGCATGGCGCTCTCGGACATCGACCTCTTCGAGTGCAACGAGGCCTTCGCCGCCGTCGTGCTGGCCTGGCTGAAGAGCTTCCCGCAGGTCGACATCGACAAGGTCAACGTGAACGGCGGCGCCATCGCGCTGGGTCACCCGGTCGGCTGCACCGGCTCTCGCCTGCTCGTCACGGCCCTCCACGAGCTCGAACGACGAGATCTGAGCACGGCCTTCATCACCATGTGCTGCGGGTCGGCCGTGGGCACGGCCACCATCATCGAGCGCCTCTAGCCGCGCTCCGTAGGAGAGAAGTAGATGGGAATCCTCGACGGAAAGGTCGCGGTCGTCACCGGTGCCGGGCAGGGCCTGGGCCGCATCGAAGCCCTCGAGCTGGCGCGCCACGGTGCCAGCGTGGTCGTCAACGACCTGGGCACCCAGGCCGACGGCACGGGCTCGAGCGAAGAGCCCGCCCAGGGCGTGGTGGGAGAGATCGAAGCGCTCGGCGCCAAGGCCATCGCCGCCTTCGGCGACGTCGCCAACTGGGACGACGCCCAGCGGATCGTCCAGACGGCCGTCGACACCTTCGGCGATCTCAACATCATGGTGAACAACGCGGGCTTCTCCCGCGACGGCATGATCGTGAAGATGAGCGAGGACATGTGGGACTCGGTGATCCGCGTCCACATGAAGGGCCACTTCAACATGATCAAGCACACCATGGATCATTGGCGCGCGAGGTCGAAGGCCCAGGGCGGCGAGCCGCTCTACGGCCGGCTGATCAGCACGGCCTCCGATTCGTTCTTGATGGGCAACGTCGGCCAGCCGAACTACGCGGCGGCCAAGGCGGGCATCACCTACCTCACCATGTCGGCAGCCCGCGAGTGCCAGCGCTTCGGCGCCACCGCGAACGTGGTGCTGCCCCGCGCTCGTACGCGCATGACGATGAGCGGCCCCTGGGCCGGCATCTTCGAGAAGCCCGACGAGGGCTTCGACACCTTTGCGCCCGAGCACATCGGGCCCCTGGTGGCGTGGATCGCGTCGCCCCAGGCCGCCCACGTGTCGGGCCAGGTGCTCCAGCTCTGGGGCAAGCACATCCGCGTCTACGAGCGTCCGCAGCCCGCTCTCGACCACGAGAACGAGAGCGAGTGGACGGTCGACGAGCTCGACAAGGTGTTGGGCGCCTTCTTCGAAGAGAAGAAGCCCGTCGAGGATGGCTTCGCCCTGCCCATGGCCTAGCGCCTTGCGCGTCTACGCCTCGGTCGACGACATCCATCTGCCGCTCGGCGCCTACCCGGCGCACGCGCAGCGGGCAGAGAGGCTCGGCTTCGATGGGCTGATCGTGCCGGAGGCCGTCAACGATGGGATCCTCGGCTCCCTGCTGGCGCTGGAGCACACCGAGCGCCTGCAGGTGCTGACCGGCGTCGTCGTGGCCTTCGCGCGCAGCCCGATGCTGCTTGCCCAGGACGCCTGGGGCCTGGCCGGCATGTCCGGCGGGCGTTTCGGCCTCGGCGTCGGGCCCCAGGTGAAGGGCAACGTCGAGAAGCGCTTCGGCATGCCCTGGTCGGCCCCAGCTGCCCGGATGCGCGACTACGTGGGCGCGCTGCGCGCGATCTTCGACTGCTGGCAGAATGGAACGCCTCTCCGCTACGAGAGCGAGAGCTATTCGCTGACGCGCATGCAGCCCTTCTTCAGCCCCGCGCCCATCGAGCACCCGGAGATCCCGATCGTGCTCGGAGCGATCGGCCCCAGGATGACCGCGGTCGCAGGCGAGGTGGCCGACAAGGTCGTGGCCCACCCGACGAACTCCAGCCCCTCCTATCTGCGCGATGCCATGGCACCGAAGCTCGAGGAGGGGGCCAGGCGGGCTGGCCGGGATCCGAGGGCCATCGAGGTCATTGCCAATCCCATGACGGCCACGGGTCCCGGCGAGGCGGCCGCGCAGGCCGAGCGCGAGGCCGCCCGGGAGGTGCTCACCTTCACCTACTCGACGCCCGCCTACTGGGCGACCCTCGAGCACCACGGCTGGGGCGATGTGGGCCCCGCCTTGCTCGAGAAGACGCGCAGCGGCGACTGGGCGGGCATGAAGAGCCTCGTGACGGACGACATGCTCGATGTGCTCGTGCCCCAGGCGACCTACGCGGGCATCGCAGACCTGCTTCGCAGTCGGTATGCGGGCGCCGCCACGGCCATCAGCCTGCGCATGCCGAAGGATGCCGCTGACGACGAGCTCTTCGCCGAGGTCGTCGCGGCACTGCGATCTCCGTAGGCAGCCGGCAGCCCGCGGCCGGTCGCCCCGAAGTGCTTGCGCCGCCGAGGCCACCGTGATTGAGTACAGCGGTGCAAGATCGCCCCTTCGGCTCGATCCTGGTGGCCTCGCTCCTCCTCCTCGGCCTCTTGGGCCCCGTGCCGGCCCGAGCCGAGCTGCCCGTCGAGAGCACTGGCCAGGTCGTGACCCTGCCCGCGCCGGCGCCCCATTGGGCCTGGGTGGCCGATCCGCTCCTGCGCCGCTCGACCCTCGTGGATCTCGATCGCGGCAAGACGCTGGGCATGGTCTCCGCAGGCTTCGGGCCGATCATGCCGATGCTCGCGGCCGGCCGTGGCGAGGTGATGGTCGCGGAGACCCACTACTCGCGCGGGAGCCGGGGCGAGCGAACGGACGTGCTCACCCTCTACGACATGCGCACACTCGCGCCGACGGCGGAGGTCGTGCTGCCGCCGAAGCGGGCCATCAGCGCGGTGCCCTCGAACCACGCGACGCTCACCGACGACGAGCGCTTCGCCGTCGTCTTCAACCTGACGCCCGCCGCCTCGATCAGCGTGGTCGATCTCGCCGAGCGGCGTCTGGCCGGCGAGATCGCCACGCCCGGCTGCAGCCTGGTCTATGCCGTCAGCGGCCGCCGCATCGCCATGCTCTGTCTGGACGGCGCCCTGCTCGTGATCGCACTCGACGAAGGGGGTGGCGAGGCCTCGCGGAAGCGCAGCGCGCCCTTCTTCGACCCCCAGGTCGATCCGATCACCGAGAAGGGCGTCCGGATCGGCGATCGCTGGCTCTTTGCCTCGTTCGAAGGATACCTGCACGAGGTCGACCTCTCCGGCGAGGTTCCGGCCTTCGCCGAGCCCTGGTCGCTCTTCGACGACGGCCAGCGAAGCGACGAGTGGAGGATCGGCGGCGCGCAGCACCTGGCCCTTCACCGCAAGAGCGGCCGGCTCTTCGCGCTGATGCACCAGGGCGGCGTCGACACCCACAAGGAGTCGGGAAGCGAGGTCTGGGTCTACGACCTCGCCGGCCGCAAGCTCCTGCAGCGCATCGAGCTGGAGAGCCCGGGCCTCACGATCATGGGCTTCCCCATCGAGGTGCCCGAGGATTGGATCTGGCCGCTCAGCTCGATCGCCTCGGGGATCGTCAACGCCATCGGCTCGGCCATGGGAGGTGACGAGATCCGCGCCACCCAGGATGAGACCCCCCTCCTGGCGGTCACCTCGAACTTCGGCGGTGGAATCGCGCTCTACGACGCGCTCACGGGCGACTTCCTGCGGCGCATCTACAGCGGCAACATGACGAACGTGGGCCTGATCGCGCCCTTCGGCGGCCAGGCGCCGTGAGTGTCGATCCGCTGATCCACCACCTCCTGCGCGTGGGGGGCGCCCTTCTCTTTGCCGCCGCGGCCGCGCACAAGCTGCGCGGTCGGGCATCCTTCCAATCCGCACTGGCGGGCTATCGTCTGCTTCCGGCGAGCTGGGCCCGCCCCGCCGCGCGGACGATGCCGTGGCTCGAGCTCGGGCTGGCCTCGGCGCTGCTCTACTCGGCGTCGGCCGCGTGGGCGGGCGCAGCGCTTCTCGCCACCTACGCCGCGGCCATCGCGATCAACCTCCTGCGCGGCCGCGCCGGGATCGACTGCGGCTGTGGGGGACCGGGGGGCAGCCGGCCCCTCGGCCTCTCGCTGGTGGTGCGCAACCTCGTGCTCGCCGCACTCCTCCTCCTGAGCACGGCTCCCGTCGTCGCGCGAGGCTGGACGGCCCTCGACTCCTTCCATCTCGCGGTGGCGACGCTGGCCGCAGCCCTCCTCTACACGGCCATCGACGTGGCCCTCGCCAACGCCTCACGGCAGCGCCTCCTCTGGGGAGGCGCGTGATGGAGCCGCTGGTCGTCTCGAACCTCGTGCTCTGGGCCGTCGTCATCCTGTTGGCCGGGGTGGTGCTGGCCCTGCTGCGCCAGGTGGGCGTCCTCCACGAGCGCATCGCGCCCGCCGGGGCCCTCGTGGGAGGCGAGAAGCCAGCGGTCGGTGAGGAGACGCCGGTCCTCGAGACGACCGCGTGGCACGGCGAGACGCTGCGCATCGGCGGCCCCGACCCCGAGGGTGCGGAGACCCTACTCTTCTTCGTGTCTCCCACCTGCCCGGTCTGCAAGACCCTGCTTCCGACCGTGCGCTCGGTGCGCGATGCCGAGGGCCCGAAGCTCCGTCTGGTCGTCGCCAGCGACGGCGAACGGGAGGAGCACGAGCCCTTCGTCGAGGCCCACGACCTGGAGAGCGAGACCTACGTCTTGTCGGCGCCGCTGGGCATGGCCTATCAGGTCGGCCGGTTGCCCTACGCCGTGCTCATTGGTGCCGACGGCGTCGTGAAGGCGCGTGGCCTGGTCAACCAGCGCGAGCACCTCGAGAGCCTCTTCGAGGCCCGCGACCGCGGCGTCGCCTCCCTCCAGGAATACGTCTCCAGCAACCCCGGCCGCGAGGTCGCCTGATGGCAAGCGACTCCAGAAGCGAGGTGCGCTCTCTTCGCCACAACGGGAAGGCAAAGACCCCATGAACATGGATGACTGGGTCAGCGATCTCACTCGTGCCGTCGCGCGACGCACGTCGCGGCGGGGCTTCCTGGCGGGGATCGGCGCGGTCCTGGTCGGCGGTGGTGCGACGCCGCTCCTGCCGATCTCTCGCGCCTCGGCCCAGGGGGCGCCGGGCGAGCCCCATCCCGACAAGCCCGAGGGCGACCCGGAGGGCTGCGACTACTGGCGCTACTGCGCCATCGACGGCTTCCTGGCCAGCTGCTGCGGAGGCACCCATACCGCTTGCCCCCCCGGCACCGAGATGTCCCCGATCACCTGGCTCGGCACCTGCCGCAACCCCGTGGACGGCACCGAGTACGTGATCTCGTACAACGATTGCTGTGGCAAGGAGGTCTGTGGCCGCTGCTTCTGTCGACGCACCGAAGGTGACAAGCCGATCTACTACACCCACAAGAACAACGACATCGATTGGTGCATGGGGACCTCGAGCGTCATCTACAACTCGACGGTCGCGATCGTCGTGGGGACGTCGACGAAGAAGGGATGAGCGCTTCCTGCAACTCCCTGGCGCCGATCCTGCTGGTGCTGTTCGCGGCTTCGGCAGCCTGGGCCACCGACGAGGCCGGGGCTCGGCCGTCCAACGAGCCTCGCGTCGACTGGATGCTCCAATGCCAGGGCTGTCATCAGGCAGACGGCAGCGGTGCTCCCCGGTCGGGCGTTCCCAACCTGGTCGGCTCGGTCGCCCGCTTCCTCTCGGTGCCCGGCGGTCGCGAGTACCTGGTTCGCGTGCCCGGCGCGTCTGGCTCGAACCTCACCGACTCCGAGCTCGCCGCGGTACTCAACTGGATGGTGCAGACCTTCGGGCCCGCGGAGCACGCCCACGCTGCCGCGCCCTACACCACTGCGGAGGTCACCCGCGTGCGACGGCCGCCATTGACTGAGGTGGAGGCCCTACGCGCCCGCCTTCTCGAGCAACTGCCGACGCAACCCTGAGGCACGCAGGCGGGCTACCTTTCCGGGTGAGGAGGCAGCCATGGGAGAGTGGATCCGCCACCAGCTCGGTCGTCGCCCCGGCTGGATGAACCTGCTGCTCCTCTTCACCGCCTTCATGGCCTTCGTCTACATGCCCTGGGATCTCTTCGTGAAGCCCGCGGCCATCGACGAGGAGGTCTGGTTCGGGGTCCGCTTCCACGGCACCTGGGCGAAGGTCCTCGAGATCCCGCACTGGTTCGTGTACGCGGCGGGCACCGTCGGCCTGTGGCAGATGCGCGCGTGGATGTGGCCCTGGGCGGCCGTCTACACGGGTCAGGTGGCCTTCTCGATGCTGGTCTGGCCGATGGTCTACGGCGAGGGCTTCGGCGCCTACGTGGTCGGGGTGATCGCGGGCGGGGCCTTCATGATCCCCACCCTGGCTCTCTGGAATGCCAGGGACCTCTTCCAGGCGAAGTGGACCCCCTTGAACGAGCGCTACGGCGAGTGGGCCCTGATCACCGGCGCATCGGCCGGGATCGGCGCGGCGTTCGCCCGGGCCCTGGCCGGGGAGGGTCTCTCCTGCGTGCTCGCGGCCCGGCGCGAGGACGAGCTGAAGCTGCTGGGCGAGGAGCTGGCGCGCGACCACGGCGTCGAGGTCCGCTGCGTGCCCGTCGACCTGGCGACCGCCACGGGAGTGGAGCTGCTGCTCTCGCAGGTGGCGGATCTCGAGATCTCCGTCCTCGTGAACAATGCCGGCATCGGCTATGCGGGCCGCTTCGACAAGCAGGAGCGCGGGCGCCAGGAGCAGATGGTGCAGCTCAACTGCATGGCGCCGGTTTCGCTGACCGCTGAGCTGCTTCCGAAGATGATCGAGCGCGGCCGGGGCGCGGTGATCTTCACCGGATCGGTGGCCGGGGCCCAGCCCTTGCCCCTGCACGCGCTCTACAGCGCCACCAAGAGCTTCGACAACTTCCTGGCCGAAGGCCTGTGGGGCGAGCTGCAGGGCAGCGGTGTCGACGTGCTCGGGCTGCAGCCCGGCTCGACGGTGAGCGAGTTCCACGAGGTGGCGGGCGAGCTGCCCCACGCCGGCCAGCCCGCCGACGAGGTGGTGCAGGTGGCGCTGCGCGCGCTCGGGCACCAGCCCTCGGCCATCTCCGGCGGCTTCAACTGGCTGCGGGCGAATCTGGCTCACCGGCTGCTTCCCCGCAGCTGGGTCGCGCTCGTCGCGAGGGGCGTCGTCGCCCGACAGACGCCGGACGAGATGCAGTAGGGCGAGAATGGGCGACGACAAGGCCTCTTCCCTGCGGCCCGTCCTGGGCTTCTTCCTCGCGCTGGCCCTCGCCTCGCTGGGGCTCTTCCTGGGGATCCTGTGGTTGGAGGGCGCCAGCGACCTCTTCCTCCATCCCGGCGAATGGCTGGCCCGGCTCCGGCCCGAGGTTGCCGAGGGAACCCTCTCCAACGCGGCCGAGGTGGTGGCGGGTGTGCTCGCCATCGCCATCACCGTGGTTGCGATCGTGGTCGAGCTGGCCGCCAACCGGTACACGCACCGCATCACCCAGCTCTTCGTGCGCGAGCCCGTGAACATCGGGGTCATGACCCTCTTCGTGATCACGACGATCCAGTGCCTGTGGGTGGGCTCCACCTTCGGCGGCCAGCTGCCCGGCCCGGGCCGTTTCAGCTATGCCGGTCTCGTGATCGCGATGGGCATGGTCACCCTGTGCCTCCTCGTGCTGTTGCCCTACTTCGCGTTCGTCTTCCACTTCCTGTCCCCGCTGAACGTGATCGCCCACATCGCCGACGCCGGTCTCGCCGCGGTGGTCAAGGCGACGCGCGGGCGCACCACCGCCCGGCGGGCGGACGTGATCGAAGCCGTGGACGAGCTCGAGGACGTGGCGCGCGGCGCGATGACCCACGGCGATCGGGGCATCGGCATGGCCGCCGTCGATGCCCTGGGCTCGCTCTTGCGGCGCTACGCGGAGCACCGCGATCAGCTGCCCGAGGGCTGGTTCCGGATCGACGGAGCGGTGGCCAGAGACCCCGACTTCGTCTCGCTGGCCGCCTCGTCCGCGGTCGAGATCGAGGAGCACCGGAGCTGGCTGGAGTACAAGGTGCTGCGCCAGCTCCACGGGCTCTACCTCCGGGCGCTCGGCGCGTCGAGGGACAACTGCGATCGGATCGCGCTCGAGGTGTTCCGGATCGGGCAGCGCGCGCTCGGCGCGGGGGATCGGGGTGGCGTGGAGAACGCGATCCGCGCCTTCAACAGCTTCCTGCGCGGGGCCATCAATGCCGGAGATCTCCGCTCGGCCTACTTCGTCCTCGACCAGTACCGGAGTCTGACCGAGGTGGCCCTGGAGCGGGGCTCGGTCGATCGCGTGTCGGAGATCGCCGATCACCTGATCGAGTACGGCCGCTTCGGCCAGGAGCGCGGGCAGCACTTCCTGGTCGAGGTCGTGGCCTACGACCTCGTGCAGCTCATCCGACTGGCCGTCGAGCGGGAGCCCGAGCAGGTCGGCTCCCTGCTCGACCGTCTCCTCTCCGTGGACGAGGTCGCCGGAAGCTCCGGGCGCGGCAAGCTACGCGGCGTCCGGCGCGCCCAGGCGCAGCTCGGTGTCTTCATGCTCTCGCGCGGTGAGACCGCCCACGTCGCCACCATCCAGAAGGACATGAGGGGCGAGAGCGAGGAGCTGCTCGCCGGCATCCACCGCGAGCTCGCCCTCGAGGAGCGCGACCAGTACTGGGAGTTCACGGACCGGGGCGTCAACTTCGGCTTCGTGCCCCCGGAACAGCGCGCGCACCTGGATCCCTTCTTTTCCGGTGTGATACGCTCGTAGTCGGCGGGTAGACAGGGTGGAAGCCCCACATGCGCCTCCGACGTTGCCCGAAGGGTCTAGCCCGTCGGGAGTCCCCCCGGCTCTGCCGGGGAGGCGCTCAAAGTTTGACAGTTCCGGAATGCAAGACTCCCCCTCGTGAGCCGCTC
>NYZB01000238.1 GCA_002687015.1 Deltaproteobacteria bacterium | reverse complement strand
GTTCTTTTGTGACAAAGGCTTAACAGATTCTATTGCGGGGTCCGATGCGAACAGAGTGTTCGGAGCCCCGCCGCCTGCATCTCGGGTCCGGCGAGCTCCATCGCGGGAGTCAGGTGGAGGAGGATCTGGAGGGCAACGACTCCCATCTCGAGATTGCCGGGGAAGTACGGGTTCGAGAGCGCACCCACGGCCAGGCCCGAGAGCCCTGCCAGCAGCGGCATCGCCCACCTTCCCTCGCCCAGGATCCAGGCCGCGCCGGATGCGGCGATGACGACGGCCAGGGGGATGTAGAGCGCGTGGTAGGCCAGCGCGAAGAGGACGCCGCAGACGAAGGTCCAGCCATGGCGCCCCGCCATGGTCGCCAGCAAGGTCCACAGGAACATCGTCATGGCAAGGGTCTGGGGCCGCAGCATGAAGGCCCGGGAGTGGAGATAGGGCACCGCGATGATCGCCAGGAGTCCGAAACCCAGGGCGGGCCAGCCTCCGAGCCGGGCGAAGGCCATCAGCAGCGTCAGATAGAAGAGCGAGATGAGGACGTAGTGCGCCTGAACCGCTCCCTCGATGCCAGCAAGGGAATGCCCGACTGCGAGGATCCGGTGGAACAGGAACTCCTTGTCGGCGAAGGACTCGCTCCAGGCGATGTCCTCGGCCTGGGGGATCTTGTCGATGACGCCTTGCTCGTCCGTGAGCGCGGCGAGGCGGAGGTGGATGAAGTTGTCCGCGTCGCGATGGAGCCCGAAGGGCTCGGCCCCGGCGGCGAGCTTCACGCCGAAGAACAGAACCAGCCAGACCATCGACCACAGCGCTGCGCTCTGGAGCTTCGCCATCTCGGGGGGCGCCAGTCTAGCTCATTCCCCATCCAGCGTGCGGAGCGCCTGCCGCGCCTAGAGGTACCCGAGCGCCTCGAGCTGCCGCCGCGTTTCCGGATCCAGGGTCTCCGGGGCGCTCCGCTCCGCTCCTGCGCTTCCGGGCTTCGGACCCGGGTGGGCCTCGAGCCAGGCGTCGAGCTCGCGCCGCAGGGCCGCGCTCTGCTCGGGCTGCTCGGCCGAAAGGTCCCGTGCTTCGCCCGGGTCGGCTCGCAGGTTGTAGAGTCGGCTCTCTCCGCGCCGCACGACCAGCTTGAAGCCGTTCTTGCGGATCGCCCAGATCGGGGTGTCGTAGTCCCGCGGCTCCCTCGGGCCCTCGGGATCGATGCGACCGAGCATCCAGAGGTCCGGGTAGTACTCGGCGAAGGTGGCCTCGCGCCCGCGGCGCTTCTCCGGGAGCAGACTGCGGGCCGGCGATCCGTCGGGAGCCAGCCCCGCCCAGTCGAGCAGGGTGGCGTGGAGGTCGAGGGTCTCGTGCGCCTCCCCGATCCGCTCGCCCGCCCGGATCCGCTCCGGTGCCCGCAGGATCAGGGGCACGCGGATCAGCGCATCGTTCAACGCGAAGTTGTGCCCCCATCGCGACGCGTCGCCCAGGTTGTCGCCATGGTCGGAGGTGACGACGAGCAGCAGGTCGTCGAGGTCGGCCCGCTCGCCGATCAGCTCGAGGATGCGGCCGACGCGCCGATCCTGGTAACGCACGCCCGCGTCGTAGAGGCGCCGCGTGGCCTCGGTGCGCCACCCTTCGGCCGGCGGATGGCTGTGCCAGCGGATCGGGTGGTAGCCGCGCATCGCACGGATACCGCCCAGCCAGCTGCCCGGCTCCCGATCGCGAAGCGGTGGGAGATAGGGGTTGTGCGCCTCGAAGAGGTTGAGGAACAGGAAGAAGGGGCGCTCCGGATCCAACCCCTCCATCCACCGCCCGATGGCGGTCTCCGCCTCGGCGGCGCCGCGGTCGATCCACTGCTCCCAGCCGACACCCGAGTAGCGCATCAGGCGCGCCAGGATCAGCTTGTCGCGGGGCAGGTGGTTCACCTCTTCGAAGTGCTCGAAGCCCTGGACCGAGTTGGTGACCCGCAGCCAGGTGTTCGACGAGATCGCCGCGGTCTCGTAGCCGGCGGCCGCGAGGCGCTCCGCCGTGGTCTCGAAGCTCTCGTCGAGACGCCGCTTCGTGCCGTGGCGCACGCCGTGGCTGCGCGGGTAGAGGCCCGTGAACATGGAGGCGTGGGAGGGGGCGGTCCACGGCGACGGGCTGATCAACTGCTCGAAGACCGCACCTTCGCTCGCGATCCGATCGAGCGCGGGCGTACTGCCGGGCGCTGCACCGTAGGCACCGAGGGCGTCGGCGCGGGTGGTGTCGAGCACGATCATCACGATCGAGCCGGGCGTGGCGCGCGGCTCGGCGGGGGCCGTCGGGAGCTCGGGGCCGGGCCAGGAGAGCATCAAGGCCAGCACGAGGGCCAGCGCGCCGTCGAGTGCGGCGTGTCCCGGCAACCGCCGGGTGAGCCAAGCGGCCGCGGCCGCGGCCGCCAGCAAGGCGAAGGTACAAGCGACCCTGTGAGTTCCGAAGAGGGGAGCCAGGCCGCCGCCGAGCAGGATCACCAGACACGAGGCCCAGAGCCCGGCGCCTGCACGCGTCGGACTCCACCCGGAAGGCAGGAGCTGCCGTGCCGTCGCCGCGACGAGTCCGAAGACGATCGGCGGGGCGGCGACCGAGAGCAGGGTGATCGTGGCGAGGTAGTCCAGCTGCAGCTCTGCGCCGAGTACGAAGAGCACGCCCAGGGAGAGCAGGGCGGCGGCCACACCGAGCCCGCCTGCCACGAGAGCCGAGCCCGTCATGCGAAGACCGCCGGGCCAGAGCGCGCCAGCCAGCGCGCCGAGTGCGCCGCCGAGGCAACCCAGGAGCGCGATCGCAGCGATCGCCTCGGCCGGTGCCGGCATCAGGCGGCTCGTGACGACGTCGACGAGCGCGGGCAACCCGAAGCCGAAGGCTCCGGCCCCTGCCGCAGCCACCACGCGTTGGGATCGGGTCGCGGGAGCCCCGTTCATCGGCCTCTGTTCCCTCGTGGCTCCACCGCTCCGACCCCACCCTTCCAATCCCCTTCCATATCGGTGAAGCGGACCAGCGGCCGGAGGGGGCCCTGCCCGTCGTGGGACCAGGCCAGTGGCGGGGCCTGCAGCCGGCCGGGCCGGCAGATGCGCGAGGGGCCGACCCGCTGCAGGGCGCTGAGCCATGGCTCGGGCGACGACTCCCCCGGCTCGAAGGCGACGCCGGCCAGGTGGCGGCTCAGGGGAGCGAGAGCCGTCTGCAGCTCGGCCGCGTCGGCCACCGCGTGGACGCGTACGAACCGGTGGAGAGGCGCGTTGCGGAAGCGCAGGTCTCTCTCGCACACGAGGGTCCAGGCCGCGCCGCAGTGCAGGCGAAGCGCGGGGTCGGATGCGGCACGCAGCTCGGCCTCCGCGCGCTCGTGCGCCTCCGCCGTCGCGGCTTCGGCGCCCAGCTTGCCACGCGGGAGCCTCGGCTCCACGGCCTCGAAGGCTCGCACCATCTCCTGCTCGATCTCTTCGGGGACGAGCCCTCCCCGCCCGACGACGTACACGGCCACGGGGGAGAGACAGCCGAGCTGGTCCCAGAGGGCGACGTCCAGGGCAAGGCCGTCGGCGACGGCCGGCCAGCGCGGATCTCCCGCTGCGATCGGGATCACCGCCACGGAGACCCGATGGCCGTAGCGCACCAGCCGGCGGGACGGGGGGATCCGTGCTTCGATGCGCCCCACCGTCTCATCGGATCCGGTCACGACCACGCAGTCGGCCTCCAGGAAGGCGGCCAGTGCGTCCTCGTCGTGAGTCGGGAACCCGGTGATTTCCAGGCAGGGGGCCAGCGCCGGGTCGAGGCGCGCGAGCTCACCCGCGAGGAAGGGGGCCGTCACGCGGTCATGGCGGCCCGGCCGGGCCAGCACGGGGGAGCCCACGGCCAGTGGAAGAAGGAGCGAGAGCAGGCTCGGCATGGGGATGGCGCCCGCCAGCAGGACGGCCGTGGTCGGGAAGCCGGCCGCGCGCCGGGTCGGAGTGCGTCCGAGCTCGTCGCGCAGGAGGGCACGGAGGGCGTCGCCGGTCCACTCCTCGAGGGCGAGCTCGAGGCCGGCCTGCACCGTTCGGAGCTCGAAGCCCGTTTCTCCTGCGAGTGCCCCGGCCAGCGCGTCGCGGGAGGTCGATTCCGGCGCGGCCAGTGCATCGAGCAGGGAGCCGAGGACGTCGACGACGTCTCTCCGTTCGCGCAGGCCCGGATGGGCGTGGCGCAGGCGAAGGAGGGCGGCTCGGACCTCTGCCGCTTCAGCCACCGAGCATCTCGTCGGCGGCGATCGAGCAGCCGCGCGCCTCGGCGCCCGGCGCCCTCCCCAGGACCTCGAATCCGTCATCGCTTCGGCAGCCGAGGTCTGCGGTCAGCAGGGCCAGGATGCTCCCCGTGTTCGCCAGGTCCACGACCTGGATCATGCCGCTCTCGCCGGGCGCCACCTCCTCCCCGCTGGCAGGCTCGATCACGCGCACCCGCGTCCAGGGTGGCGCCAGCTTGCGGCGCGGCTCGCCCGGGCGACACAGGACCGTGTCGTGGAACTGGCTGCCCAGCTCGGTCATGCCGTACTGGTTGACGATTCGCTCGCGGGGCACGCCGAGGCGCTCGCCGATCCGGTCGTAGAGGGTCCCCCGATCCATCGTCCGGGAGCGGCCCTTGAAGCCACCCGTCTCCATGATTCGCGCCGTGCCGGGCAGGGAGAGCCGCAGGTCTCGTTTCTCGAGAGCGTCCAGCAGGTGCACGAACGCGAAAGCCGTACCGCACAGGGCCAGTGCGGCTTGGGCCACCCGGGCCTTCTCGAGGGCGTCCAGTGTGTCGCCCACCTCCAGGCCGCCAGCCCGGACCAGGAAGTCACTGCCTTCGTCACCGCGCGTGGCGCGCAGGACGCCGAACATGTGGGACAGGGAGGAGTCGGGCGCTTCCTCCGGGGAGGGTGCAAGGAAGAGCAGACGCACCGGCGCCCGCGCATCGAGCCCGGCCAGGACGGCCCCTTCGAAGCTCGGTCGCAGGGATGCCTCGTAGACCTCGAGGGTGTCGAGGTGCAGCTCTCCGCAGGCGGACGCCGACGTGCCGCTGGTGCGGAAGACGTGTCGCTCCTGCTCGGGGGCGAAGCTCCGCAGCGCGAGCTCCTTGAAGGCGCCGGTGGGCACTGCGGGAATCTGCGAGGAGTGGGACACGCTTCGGGGATCGGCGCCGCGGCCCTCGCAGAAGCGCCGGAAGGGCTCGCAGTGCTCGAACTGGTGCCGGAAGAGCGCCGCCGCCAGCCGCTCGAAGCGATCTTCGTCCTCTCGCTCCGGCTCTTCGCGCATCCACGCGAGCAGCTCGGCCTCGACCCCTGCCCGCAGGCCGCTCATGCCAGGCACTCCACCACGGCCCGCAGCCCGGATTCCAGCGCCTCGCGCCCGATCACGAGCGGTGGCGTGATCGAGAGCACCCGCCCTCCCTCGCCCGAGGGCAGGAGGATGAAGCCCTGCTCCAGGGCCCGTGTCGCGGCCAGCGCCGCGCTCTCGCCGGTGTCGCACTCGACCCCGATCATCAGGCCGCGTCCTCGGCTCTCGCGGATCCGCGAGCCCTCGCGGACCGCATCGCGGAGGAATCCGAGCGCCCATTCACCCAGCTCGGCCGATCGCTCCACCAGCTTCTCCTCCTCGATCACGCGCAAGGAGGCCAGCGCTGCTGCGCAGCCGGGTGGGTGGCCGAGGAAGGTCTGGGTGTGCAGCGCTTCTCCACGGGAGGTCGGCCAGGCGTCCATGACGGAGGCGCGCCCGACGCACGCCGAGATCGGCATGCCCGAGGCCAGGCCCTTGGCCACGCACAAGAGGTCGGGGACGACCGCCTCGTGCTCACAGGCGAACCAGCGGCCCGTGCGTCCGAAGCCCGTGTAGACCTCGTCGACGATGAGCAGCCAGTTCTGCTGGTCACAGAGCTCGCGCAGGGCGCGGAGGAAGCCCGGCGGCGGTACGCGCTCCCCACCCCGTCCCTGGATGGGCTCCACCAGCACGGCTCCGATCGATGCCCGGGCCATGCTGGCCACCCGCACCACGTCCTCCACGTCGCCGTAGCCGGCGAAGGAGCTGCGACCCGGCAGTCGCTCGGTGAAGGGCGTCCGGAAGTCCTCGCGCCACGTGGCGTCGAGGCTCCCGAGCGCGAGACCGTGGTAGCCGCCGTCGAAGGCGATGACCCCCGCAGCTCCCGTCGCGAGGTGGGCCGTCTTCAGGGCGATCTCCACCGCGTCCGAGCCCGAGGATCCGAGGACGGCGCGGGCTTCGCCGCCGCCTGGGAAGCGCGCGGCCAGGGCCTCGAGCAGCTCCACTTTCAGCGCCGGCGGGTGGACGTCGCCCATGGCATGCATGAGCTGGCCGGCCTGGCTCGCCACCGCATCCACGACGGCGGGATGCGCATGACCGGCGTTCGCGACCCCGAAGCCGCCGCCGAGATCCACGAACCGGTTGCCGTCGACGTCCCACACGCTGGCTCCCTGGGCGCGCTCCCAGAAGATGGGGGGCGGCTCCAGGCAGGTGACGTTGCGGCTCTCGACCCGTTCGAGCCGCGCGGCGAGGGCGCGAGAACGCGGCCCCGGAATCTCGGTCCGGAGCTCGGGAGGCGGAGTCGGCATGGCCCCCTACTCTAGGAATCGCGGCCCGAAACAGCGATCGGAGCGGTTCTCCCGGTGCAACGCGCGCCCTCCAGCCAGGGTTCTCCCGCAGAGCGCGCCTTCGTCGGCCTCGGCTCGAATCTCGGGGATCGGGAGGCGCAGCTGGTGGCCGCCCTGCGGGCGCTGGCCGCACTCGAGGCGACCCGGGTGGCGGCCCACTCCGGGCTCCACGAGACGGCGCCAGTGGGGGGGCCGCCCCAGGGGCCCTACCTGAACGCGGTGGTCGAGCTGCAGACCGGGCTGGCTCCTCGAACCCTGCTGGACGCGTTGCTGGGGATCGAAGCCCGTGCCGGTCGCGATCGCGCCGAGCGCCACGGCCCCCGCGTGCTCGATCTCGACCTGCTCCTGCACGGGGACCGGATCCTCACGGAGCCCGGGCTCGTCGTGCCCCACCCGCGTCTCGAGCACCGCGGCTTCGTGCTGGAGCCCCTGGCCGAGCTGGCCCCCGATCTCCTCCATCCGGTCAGCGGTCGGTCGATCGCAAGCCTGGCCGAGCGCGTGCGGGATCCGGAGGCCGTGCGACCCTACAGCTCCCAGAAGAAGGAGGAAGCAGCATGGCCATCGTCGCCGTGAGCATCGCACCGACCGGGGCCGGCGCGAGCGTGAGCTCCTACGTCGCCGCGGCGCTGCGCGTTCTCGAGGGCCAGGAGCAGGTGCGCTGGGAGCTCGGCCCCATGTTCACGACCCTCGAGGGGGACCTCGACGAGATCATGGCGCTCGTGCGGGAGATGCAGGAGGCCGTCTTCGCCGAGGGCGCATCGAGGGTCGGCACCGTTCTCAAGATCGACGACCGCCGCGACAAGGAGGCGACGATGGCCGGCAAGCTCGCCTCCGTCCGCGCCAGAGGCTGAGCACCCAGCCCGACCTCAGAGATCGTCGTCTCGCAGGTCGATCATGAAGAAGCCGGCGATCAGGTCGATGGCCTCCCAGGGCTCCACGCCCAGGTCGATGCCCCCCAGCGCGACCTGAGCGCCCGCGCCGACTTCTGCGGGCCCGTACTCGGGCGCGAAGCCGAAGCCGGTGGCGCCGTCGATGATGCTCACTTCGACGCCGTGGTTGTCCTCGACGCCGATCGGTGAGCGCGGCAGACGGCGCCCGCGCGGGCCGGGGAGACCCACGTAGAGCGAGTTGTAGGAGCCGATGAAGAGGTCCACGACCTGGGTGGCTCGCACGCCGACCGCGATGCCGGGTCCGATGCGAACCCGGGCGCGGACCACGTCCAGCAAGTCGAGCACCCGGTTCGGTACATAGAGGATCACCTCGTGCAGGGTGCTCCGCTCCGGGCGTTCCTCTTCCAGCTCCGTGACTCCGCCCTCGTCGTGGTGGTGATGCGGGACGTCGTGGGCTCGGGCCTCGCTCGCAAGGGCTGCGACCAGGACCAGTGCTGCTGCCAGCTCGCGCAGCCCCGGGCCTCCTTCGAAGTTCATGGCCTCTCCTCGTCGAGCCACTCGACCCAGCGGCCGTGGAAGTGGACGCGGGCGAGCAACCGGTCGTGCCCGCCGGGCCAGCTGCGCAAGCGGAGCTCGCAGTGCTCGGTCCCGGGAGGCTCCATGCGCAGCCAGCCGAGGGGGGCCTGCGCGCTGGCCTGCCCGCCCGCGGACTCGACCAACCCCACGATGCGCGTCCGCTCGGCCTCGGGCACGTACCACCACATGACGCTCTGGAAGAGGAGGCTCGCCAGGCCCGGTCTCGGCTCGACCAGGACCTCGGCGAGCCAGTCGCCCGCGGAGCGGCGCGCAAGCGCCGGCGGGTCGGGCGCGACGATGGCGAGCGCCTGCTCCAGGCGAGCACGCCGCTCGGACTGGTCGGGCCAGACGAAGGAGAGCAGGCGTCGGCGCCTCGCGGGGTCTCGCACGTCGATGGGCTCGAGGTCACAGCCCTTGCGCTCGGCGACCTCGAGCTCACCCGTGGGCGCGGCGGCACCCCGCCACTCGGTGCTCAGCAGGAGCTCGGCTTCGGGCGGTCCCAGGCTCCGTTCTCCGAGCTGGTAGCGGTAGCGGTCCATGCACAGGTTGAGACCGGCACTTGCCCCGATCTCGAGGAGACGCAGGGGGAGCCCATGCTCCGCCGCGAAACGGAGCGCGCCCGGTGCGAGCGCGCAGCAGCGCATCACTTCGTTGGTCTGGATGCCGTCGGCGAGCAGCGGCCTCACCTCGTCGGCGCGCTCCTTGGCGATCCGGAGCGCTGCGGGCCAGGCCTCTTCCGGGTCGAAGCGTCCGCCCGTCGAAGGGAACTGCCGGGCCAGATCGGGCGCGCGTCCGGCCAGGGCGAGCTCGTGCAGGGCGCCCATCCAACGCAGGGGCAGGTTGTCGAGGACGGGGTGTCCCTGCCAGCCCGCGACGAGGGTGGCGACGGCGCCGCCCTCGGCCAGGTCTTCGGCCGAGTGCGTCAGCAGGGATGCGTAGACGGGTGAGTGCATCTGGCGGCAGATGTCCGCCTGGCGGAGGAAGGTCGAGGCGAGGTCGTTCACGCGGTCTCTCGAGGCGGCTCCCCGGTCAGGCTACACGACGCGCGGCCCGGCGCCCCGGAGATCGCGTGGGAGCCGTGTCCGCCGTGCAGGCTGCGACGAGCGCCTCTTCCCGCCTCGGGTCTAGCTCGACGCCGGCATCTCGGTGCGCCCCTCATCTAGCTCGACGTTGGCATCTCGGCGCGCACCTGCCAGCGTTCCGGCCCATCGCTCTCGACCTGCCAACGGCCGCCCATCGCGGCGATGATGTCACGCGCCGCACCGAGGGAGCAGGCATCGAGGGGATCGGGAGCGGAGACCGGGTCGCCGAGCCACCCGACGGCTTCCTCGGCTCGCGCACGGGCCGTGATGTCGACAGCCAGGACGGCCGGCTCTCCGCCCTCGACGCGGATTGCCACTTCGGCGTCCTCGCCGCGCTCGGCTGCGAAGCTCACGAGGACCATCAGGACGAGTCTGAGGTCGGCCGGGGCGCCCGTGACCATGACCAGATCGTCGGGAGCTTCGACCGAGAGCGCGCGGCGGCTGCCGATCGACTCGTCCAGCCAAGGCTCGAGGTCCCGGACCAGCCGCACCAGATCCACCTCGGCTTCCGCAGGGCCGGGGGGCTGGCTGTGGGTGAGCAGGGCGTGGCTGAGGCTTGCGCAGCGCTGGAGTGCGCGCTGGATGGCCTGGCAGGCCTCGGAGACCTCCGGATCGTCCTTGTAGTCCTCGAGCAGGAAGCCGGTCTCACCGAGCGCGGCGGTCAACGCGTTGTTCATCGCGTGGGCCGTCCCCTGACCCAGCCGCCGCAAGGCGGCGAGCTGCGCAATCCGTGCCCGCGGGAGAGCCGTGTCGGTGCCCATCGGATCAGGCATCGGCAGAACGCGGCCTCCGGAAGAGGCGCCAGAAACAGGCACGGCCCCGGGCACTCTGCCCAGGGCCGTGTGGGGGCGATTGGTGGCGGGTCGGTTGGTCTCGCCCCCGGGAAAACAAGGCGGCCTAGTCGGTGCTTCGCCGTTCCTCCGTCGAAGCGGATTCGACGAATCCGGCGATCCGGGTGCGGAGATCCTGGAGCAGCTCGATCTGGAGCTCTACATGGGCGAGCCCGGTCTCGCGCATGAAGCGCACGAAGAAGGTGTCGAAGGCCTTCGGGTCGTGGAGCTCGCTGCGCAGCTGATGGGAGCCGCTGCGCAGCCCTTCGATCTCCTTGTCGATCCAGTCGAGCGTGTCTCGGAGGTTCTCCGTGCGCGCGAAGAGCAACTTCAGGAAGAGAGGGACCTTGTTGCTGGCCGCGCCTTCCGGGGGGAGCCGCCGCCACGTCGCCATCTCCTCCCGCCCGGCCTCGGTGATCTCGTAGACCTTCCGGTCGGGCCGACCCTCTTCGCTCGCCTCCATCCGGTGGGCGACCAGCCCCTCCTCTTCGAGGCGCCGCAGACTCGGGTAGATGGCCGCCAGGTTGACTGGCCAGAACGTGGAGATGCCCTCCTGGAGGACCCGCCGGATCTGGTACCCGTGGGCAGGCTGGTACTCGACGATTCCGAGAATGGCGTGGCGGAGGGACATGCATGCTCACAGCTCGAATATGACGCTTTATAATATGATGTTGTCCATGTAGTCAAGTGCCACATGCATCCCCGGTTCGACTTGCCAGCCAATTCCTCGGTCATATGCTAAGGATTCACTGCCAAGCGCCCTTCGAGGATCCTCGGCCCATGACTGCCTCTATCGTCAACATCACCGATAGCAAGAAAATGCGTTTGCATTCAGCTATTTCGGATGATCTCGCGAGTGGCCGACTGGATTCGCTGAGCGCGGAAGAACTCTTGACTTGGGGAATCGGGAATTTTCATCCCAAGCTGGCTCTGTCGTGCTCCTTCGGGAATCCAGAGGGTCTGGTCCTGCTGGACATGATGAAGAGGATCGAGCCGACCTCACGGGTCTACGTCCTCGATACCGGCCGCCTCCATCAGGCGACCTACGACCTGATCGATCGGGTCCGCGATCGCTACGACACCGAGGTCGAGGTCGTCTTCCCGGAGCCCGAGGCCGTCCAGGACATGGTGCGCGAGCACGGCATGAACTCGTTCTACGAGTCGCTCGAGAAGCGCCGCCTGTGCTGTCGCCTTCGCAAGGTCGAGCCGAATCGTCGCTTCCTGGCCGGGCTCGACGCGCACGTTACGGGCCTCCGCCGGGACCAGAACGTCACCCGTGCCGAGGCCCCGAGGGTCGAGCTCGAGCCCGAGGGCCTGGTCAAGATCAACCCGCTGGTCGACTGGAGCAGTGACGATGTCTGGACCTACGTGCGAAGGCACTCCGTCCCCGTGAACCGTCTTCACGGCGAGGGCTTCACCTCGGTCGGCTGCGGCCCCTGCACCCGGGCGATCCAGCCCGGCGACGACCCCCGCGCAGGCCGGTGGTGGTGGGAGAACGCGGACACCAAGGAGTGTGGTCTGCACGTCGACGAGGAATCCGACGGCTCCGGCATCTGACGGCGACGGCGCGAGCTGGGCTCGAGGCTCCGCCCGCGCACCCGCTCAGCGCTTCTCCACCCATTCGTCGTCCGCGTTGCGATAGAACTGGCCCTTGGGGACCTTGGCGACGAGCTTCTTGCCCGCCTGGGCCGCCACGGCCTTCAGCGGTGCTCCGGTCTGCTTCGCGATCTTCTTGTAATGGGCGCGCCGGTTGCCGTTGACCTTGGTGGCCAGCTCCTCGGTCGCATCGTCCGGGGGCTTCGGGAAGCCCACGTAGCCGTCGAGCTGCTCGCCCAGCCGGCCGGCGGCGCGAGCCTCGTCGAGCGGGGACGCCGCGACGGCGGGAGCGACTCCGGCTTCACGACACCCTGGCTCCGCCAGGCCTCGGGCCTGCCCCAAGCCTCGAGGTCGGCACTTCCCCGGAGCTGGGGATGCTCTGCGCGCAGCCTCAGCTCGGCGTGCAGTTCCCCATCGGGCTCCTGCTCCACCTCTCCATCCAAACGTAGGGAGGTGACACCCGACTGTGACAGGAGCACCCCTTCGGCACCCTCCAGGCGGATCCGCTCCACGGGAAGCAGGGGTGCGGCACCCGGTGCGTCATCGTCGCCGCCGATGAGGGTGTCCAGGCTCCCGAGCGACAGGTTTCCCTCCTCGTCGAGGCTGGCCCGCCACGCCAGACCCGCGACCACGAGCTCTTCCGC
>NYZB01000237.1 GCA_002687015.1 Deltaproteobacteria bacterium | reverse complement strand
TGGTCCACGTAGGGCTCGAGCCGGCGACCCAGCTCCACGAGCTCGTCGAAGAGCGACTCCACCTCGATGGGCTTCCAGCCGTGGACCTCGGTGAGCTCGAAGTTCTTCTCCTTGGCGAGCCGCTCGACGGCGACGCGCAGGGTCCCGGGCTCGAGCAGGTCGGCGACCCGGACGCCGCGGCGTGCCACCTTGTCCTCGTAGGAGGGTCCGATTCCACGGCCGGTGGTCCCGATCGCGCTCTCTGCGCGGGCCTCGTCCCGAGCCTTGTCGAGCGAGACGTGCCAGTCGAGGATCACGTGGGCGCGCCCCGAGAGGCGCAGCCGGCCGGGATCCTCGAGCACACCCTTGGCGATGATCTCGTCGAGCTCCTTCACGAACACCCGCGGGTCGACGACCACACCGGGTCCGATCAGGTTGACGGTGCCGGGCTGCAGGATGCCGGAGGGCACCAGGTGCAGGACGGTCGTCTCGCCGTCGACGATCAGGGTGTGGCCGGCGTTGTTGCCGCCCTGGAAGCGAACCACCAGATCGGCCGAGAGCGCCAGGCTGTCGACGACCTTGCCCTTCCCCTCGTCACCCCACTGGGCTCCGACGGCGACGAGCGCACTCATCGGCCCAGATCCACGAGCTGGGCCGTGATCACGTGGGGCAGCGCCCGGAGCTGCTCCATCACCTCTTCGGGGGGTGCGGGGTCGATGTTCACGAGCATCGCGGCCTCCTGCCGCTCGGGGACCAGCGCCAGCTGCATGCGCGAGATGTTGAGGCCGGCGTCTCCCATGCAGGCGCCGATGGCGCCCACCACACCGGGCTGGTCGTGGTTGTGGATCAAGACGGTCGGGCCCTCGGGAATCGCCTCGAGCATGAAGTCGTCGATGCGCACGATGCGCGGCTGGTTGCCGTGGAAGAGCGCCCCCGAGATCAGACGGTCCATGCAGCCCCGCACGCGGGTCGTGATCGCGCTGGCAAAGTCCATGGGCCGGGTCGACTTGGTCTCGACCACGCGGATGCCCCGCTCCTGGGCGATGACCGGCGCGTTCACCATGTTCACCCGGTCGCTCACCGACTCGAGCAGCCCCTTCAGGACGCTGATCGTGATCGGCGCGACGCGCAGCTCGGCCACCTCGCCGGCGTACTCGATCTCGATCTCCTCGATCGCCCCGGGGCAGAGCTGGCCCTGGAAGCGGCCAAGCTTCTCGCCGAGGCGCAGGTAGGGCCGGACCTGCTCCAGCAGCTCGGGGGAGACCGAGGGCACGTTGACCGCATTGCGCACCGTGCCGTCGAGGAGGAAGTCGCGGACCTGCTCGGCCACCGCCACGGAGACGTTGCGCTGGGCCTGCTCCGTCGAGGCGCCGAGGTGGGGCGTACAGATCACCTTGTCGTGCACGAGCAGCGGGTGCTCGGCGGGCGGCGGCTCCTCGATGAACACGTCGAGGGCCGCGCCGCCGACCCGGCCCTCGTCGAGCGCCTCCAACAGGGCGTCCTCGTCCACGATTCCGCCCCGGGCCGCATTGATCACCAGGACCCCGGGCTTCGCCTTGGCAAAGGCCTCGCGGCCCAGGAGCCCGGTGGTCTCCTTCGTCCGCGGCACGTGGACCGTGATCGCGTCGGCGCGCTCCAGCAGCTCGTCCACCGAGACGAGCTCCACGTCCATCTTCTGGGCGACGTCCGAGGGGATGTGCGGATCGGCCGCGATCACGCGCATGCCGAGCCCGCGGGCGCGGTCGGCGACGATGCGGCCGATGTTCCCGAGGCCGACCACACCGAGCACCCGGTTGAAGAGCTCCATCCCCTGGAACTTCTTCTTCTCCCACTTGCCGGCCTTCATGGAGGCGGTGGCCTGGGGCACGTGGCGCGCCAGGGCGATCAGCAAGGCGATGGCGTGCTCGGCCGTGGTGACGTTGTTGCCCTCGGGGGTGTTGACCACGACGATGCCGCGCTGGGTCGCAGCCGGGACGTCCACGTTGTCCACGCCGATGCCGGCCCGGCCGATCACCTTGAGCCGGGTGCCCGCTTCGATCACGTCGCCCGTGACCTTGGTGCCGCTGCGGATCACCAGGCCGTCGACGTCCCGGATCGCTTCGAGGAGATCGCCCGGCGAGAGGCCGGGAGCGTCCACGACCTCGAGGCCCGGGGCCTGCTCCAGGACCCGGAGCCCTTGGGGCGCCAGGGAATCGGTCACGAGAACGCGGGCCACCAAACTCTCTCCTGCGGGCAGGGGCCAAGACGGCCCAGACGCCCAAGCTCGCTCCGGTGTGCGAGGGGTCCAGGCTCGGCGGAGACCGAGCCGGGGCGCGCCCAGGCCCGGGCACCGGGCCCCCGGGTCGATCACCGGAACCCCCGAAGCCGACGAAGAGTGGCCGACCGCCCCGGGGGTGTCAACGCGGCCAGGAGATCGGGGGGTGGCAAGCGGGCCGCGCTCGTCTACCGTGGCCCGGCGATGGCCGCGAGTGGGCTCCCCGATCCGCTTCCGATCCAGCCCCGCGGCCCGCTGGATGGCTCCCTGCGCCCGCCCGGCTCGCGCAGCCTCACCAACCGGGCGCTGATCGCAGCCGCGCTCGCCGAGGGCGAGAGCCGCCTGCCGGGTGCCACGGAGAGCGACGACACCCTGGCCATGGCGGACGGACTGGCCGCCCTGGGAGTTCCGATCAGCCGCGGGCCCGGTGCCTGGCGGGTCGCTGGCCAGGGCGGCCGCCTTCGGGCCGCGGGTCGGCTCGACGTTCGCGCCTCCGGAACCACGGCCCGCTTCCTCACCGCGGTCGCCACCCTCGCCGAGGGCGAGTCGCTCCTGGATGGGGTCGCGCGCATGCGCGAGCGCCCGATCGAGGAGCTGGTGACCGCCCTGCGCGATCTGGGCGCGGCCATCGAGATCCTCGGCGAGCGGGGTTGCCCGCCGCTGCGCATCGCCGGGGGCGGCCTGCGCGGCGGCGAGATCGAGATCGACGCCAGCCGATCCAGCCAGTTCGTCTCGGGGCTGCTCCTCGCCGCGCCCGGTGCCGCTGGCCCGGTCACCCTGCACCTGGCCGGGGGACGCCTGGTATCGCGGCCCTTCCTGGAGCTCACCGTCGAGGTCATGGGGGCCTTCGGGGTGCCGGTGGCCTGGAACGGCCGGGACGAGCTCCGCATCCCCGAGGGCAGCCGGTACCAGGCCCGGGAGTACCCGATCGAGCCGGACGCCCAGGCCGCGGTCTACCCGTTCTGCGCCGCCGCCATCGCGGGAGGCGAGGTGCGGGTCGAGGGCATCCCGGGGCACTCCCGCCAGACGGACCTCCGCCTGCTCGAGGTCCTCGAGGCCATGGGCTGCGCGGTCGAGCGCGAGACCGATCACATCGCCGTGCGCCGCGCGCCGGACCGGACCCTGCGCGGCGTCGAGTTCGACGGCAATGCCTTCCCGGACGCCGTGCTCGCCCTGGCCGTGGTCGCCCTCTTCGCCGAGGGCCCGACCACCGCGCGCGGGCTCGGCCACCTGCCCCTGAAGGAGACCGACCGACTCGCGGCCCTTCGCACGGAGCTGCGCCGGCTGGGCGCGGGCGCCGAGACCGGGGCCGACTGGATCCGCATCGACCCCGCGCCCCTGCATGGCGCCGCGATCGAAACCTACGACGACCATCGGATGGCGATGTCCTTCGCCCTGGCCGGCCTGCGGGTGCCGGGCGTCGAGATCCGCGACCCGGGCTGCGTGGCCAAGACCTGGCCCGACTACTTCGAGGCCCTGGACGCGCTGTGACGCCTCGGCACGCGCGGATCGGGTCGACGCCCGGCGGTGTCCTGCCTGGCAGCGGCCGGGAGGGCCGCGGGAGGCGGGCTGGCCCGGCGAAACCAATCGACCGGTCCCGGCGTAGACTCCGGGCGAAGCCCGATCATCGGGCCACAGGATACGGGGCGAGGACGTGACGGAGCCGAAGGGCCAGGAGGCAGGCAGCCCTGCACCCGTGCAGGGGGGCGGAGCGCGGGTCGAGGCACGGGGTCTCACCCGGCGTTTCGGGCCGCTGGTGGCGGTCGACGACCTGAGCCTGACCATCGCCCCGGGCGAGGCCTTGGGCCTGCTCGGCGCCAACGGGGCCGGCAAGACGACCTTCATCCGGCTCGTGACGGGTGTCCTCCTGCCCTCGGGCGGAGACGTCCTGGTGGACGGCCACTCCCCCGTCCGCGCGCCGGCCGAGGTGTGCAAACGCCTGGGCTTCGTGGCCGAGACCTCGCGCATCTACCCGGACCTGCGGGTGCGCTCCTTCCTTCGCTTTGCGGGAGGCGCGCGCGACCTGGCCGGCGCCGAGCTGGAACGCGCCGTCGACGCCACGATCGAGCGCTTCCATCTCGAGGAGGTCGCCAAGCGCTGGGTCGGCCAGCTCTCCAAGGGCTACCAGCAGCGGGTGTCCCTGGCCCAGGGCTTCCTCCACGATCCCCCGCTGATGATCGTCGACGAGCCCACCAGCGGCCTCGACCCCCTGCAGCAGGAGGAGGTGCGCGCCGTCCTCCGCGAGCTGCGCGGTGAGCGCACGCTCATCCTCTGCACCCACGACCTCTCCGAAGCCCGTGACCTGACCGAGCGGGCCGCGGTCCTGCACCGCGGCCGCCTGGTGGCCCACGGCCCGACCTCCGAGGTGCTGGGCGGCGCCGACTCGCTGGCCCTGTTCCGGGGAGAGGCCGAATGATCCGCTTCCTGGCCCTGGTGCGCAAGGAGCTCCTGGTGCTCTTTGCCTCGCCCCTCGCGTACATCGTGCTGGCGCTTGTCGTGCTGGTCGCGGGCCTGCTCTTCTTCGACCACCTGCGCGCCTACAACCAGATCCTGTTCCTGTTCCAGACCTCGACCATGGGCGGCTTCGAGAGCGGCACGATCCCCGACCACGTGAACCTGCGCGAGACGGTCTTCTTCCCGGTGATGGAGAACCTGGGCTTCATCCTGATCGGCCTGATCCCGATGATCACGATGCGCGTGTTCGCCGAGGAGCGATCCCGCGGCACCGACGAGATCCTGTTGACGACGCGGCTCTCGCCGGGCCAGATCGTCGCGGGCAAGTTCCTCGTCACCTACGGCTTCGTCGTGCTGGCCATGCTCGCGAGCTTCGTCTACCCGGCGATGGCGATCCTGCAGGGCGGGATCGGCGTTCAGCACCTGTCCTCGGTGTTCTTCGGCCTGTCGCTCCTGGCGATCTCGTTGGCCTCGATCGGCCTGGTCTGCTCGGCCTTCACCAGCAGCCAGTTCATGGCCGTCGTCGCCTCCTGGGCCTTGTGCTTCGTGCTCTGGGATTGGAGCTGGCTCACGCCCTTCTTGAGGGATGCCGAGAGCCTGGCCCGCTTCGTCGACGCGATCTCGATCCACCCGCGCTACTCGGTCTTCGCCGAGGGTGTGGTTCGGCTCGAGGACCTGATCTACTTCCTCGGGGTCTGCCTGGTTTCCTACGCGCTGGCCCGCTTCGCTCTCGACTGGCGCCGGGTGGCCGGCTGATGGGCCGCGGCGCTCCGGCACGGCAGGTGGCCCCGTGAACCGGGCCGTCGCCCTGATCGGTCTGATCGCCCTCGCCTTCGGCGGCGCATCGCTCGCCGGCAGTGGAGAGGCGACCTGGTTCAGTTGGCTGAACCTCGTGGCAGGCGGGGCCTGCCTGCTCGGCTCCGCCGGAGTCGGGGTGGTGCGGGCGCGCGGAGCGAGCGCCCCGGCCTTCCGCGCACCGCTGCTGCGCGCTGCGGGACGTCTCGCCCTGGCGCTCCTGCTGGCCGTGGGCGCCGAGCGGGGTGCGGCCTCGCTGGGTGTGCAGTTCGACTGGAGCTTCGAGGGCAAGTTCCAGCCCGCCGAGGCGACGCTCGCGGCGCTGGCCGACCTCTGCGAGAAGGGGGAGCTCGAGGGACGCCTCTACTACGACGAAGGCGACGCGCGGCGACGCAGCACCCGGGTCCTGATGGAGACCCTGGCCCATGGCAACTGCCTGGGCTTCGAGGAGCGACGCATCGAGGACTACCCCGAGGACGAGGACCGCTTCGGCCTCGGCACCTCGAACACGGTCGTCTTCGTGCTGCGCGACGAGCGCGGCGAAACCTGGGAGAGTGTCGAACGCCCCACCCAGGGCGCTCTCTTCGAAGCGCTCTTCCGGCTGCGCCAATTGCGAAGTGGACGCGTCTACGTGGCCCGGGGCGCGGGGGAGGGAGACTTCTCGGGCCTCGGGCCGACGGGCTTCTCCGGCCTCGCGGCGGCCCTGCAGACCGAGGGCTACGAGGTCGGCGAGTTCGTGAGTGCCGCCGCGCCGGAGATCCCCGACGACGCCAACCTGCTGGTCTGGGTGAACCCCGAGCGACGCCTCTCGGACGAGGCCCTCGGCGCCCTGCGCCGCTACCTGGAGCGCGGCGGGCGCCTCGTCGCCCTGCTCGAGCCCGGCTCGGACACGGGGCTCGAGGAGATCCTCGCGGAATGGGGGATCCAGCCCCTGGGCGGCGCCGTCGTCGACCCGGCCTCGGGCAGCTTCGAATCCGTGGCCCGCGGTCTGGCTCCGCTGGCCTACACCTACGCCAAGAGCCACCCGGTCTCCCGCGGCCTCGACACCAATCGCATGACCTTCTTCCGGGGCGTGCGCAGCTTCGCCCTGCGCAAGCCGCAAGTCGACGATCGCCTCCACACGGTGGTGTTCGCGAGCCCGCGGGCATGGATCGCCGAGGACGAGGCCGTGCTGCGCCACACGACGGCTCCCGTGGAGCCACCGGAGGTGCGCCACGACTACTGGCCGCTGGTCGTCGCCGGCCAGTACGAGCGCGAAGCCGGCGAGGTGCGCATCGTCGCGTTCGGGGACTCCGAGCTGGCGTCGAACCAGTACCTGCGCGCCCTCTACAACATCGACCTCGTGATGAACGCCGTCCACTGGGCCGGGGAGCAGCATCCGCTCATCACCCTGCGACCCAAGGAAGGCGTGGCGGGCCGACTGCAGTTCCCCCTCGCGCTGCAGAACACCCTCACGATGTACCAAAGCCTGGGGCTGCTCCTACCCGAGATCCTGCTCCTGGCCGGCGCGCTCCTCTGGGCGAGGAGCCGCGCCTAGGCCGAGCGCAGAGGCCCCCTACTTGCGGCCGGGCTTCTTGGTCGCCAGGGCAAAGCCCTCGGCGCCGACCTGCTGGGCCAGGTCGAGGACGTAGACCGCCCTCTCGAGCACCACCATGCGGTCGCCGCGCAGGATCACCGTCTTCTGCTCGGCGGCGTCCAGGGCGGCCTTCAGGTGGGCCTTGAGATCGTCGTAGGGGATGTCCCTTCCGTTGACCTGCACCTCACCCTTCTCGTCGAGGGTCACGTTGACGGCCTGCTTGGGCGTCTGGGAGGACTCCACCGCCTCGGGCAGGTTCACGTTCTTGCCGGTGCTGGCGATGACCGACGAAGTGACCATGAAGATGATCAGGAGCACCAGGAAGACGTCGGTCAGCGGGGTGATGTTGATCTCGGCGACGATGGCGCCTTCGCCCTCACCCTCGTGCGGGACTGAGCTCGCCATGGGTGGGCCCCTCCTGTGTGTCGTCGGTGCCGGCTTCGACGAAGAGCAGCGCCTGGACGAAGCGCTCGGTCGCCCGCGAGCAGGTGGCGGCGATCGCATTCACGCGCACCTGCAGGTAGTTGTAGAGCGCCAAGGCCAGGATCGCGACGAGCAGGCCCACCGCGGTGGCGATCAGTGCCTCGGAGATGCCGGCGGAGACCACCTCGAAGCCGGCGTCGCCGCTCTCGGCGATCGCGCCGAAGGCCACCATGATGCCGACCACCGTACCCAACAAGCCGATGTAGGGCGCGAGCGACCCGATCGTGCCGATGAACCAGAGCCCCCGGCGAAGCTCCGAGAGCATCTCGTTGCGGGCCGTGGCAAGAACCTCGTTCAGGTCTTCGAGGGCGATGTTGCGCCAGCGCAGGCCCTCGCCGAAGACCTCCGACATGGGGGTGCTCGAGGCCTCGCAAAGCGTGCGCGCGGCCGAGAGGTCGTGACGCACCAGGGTGTCGACCAGCTTGCGGGTCAGCTCGCGGGTGGCGTGGTCGAGGCCGCGGTAGCGCCAGAGGCGCTCGAGGCCGATCGCGAAGACGATCACCGAGAGCACGCCCAGCGGGTAGACGGTCAGGCGGCCCTGGTGGAGGAGCTCCAGGAGCTCGTTCAGTTCCATGTTCACGGCGAAGTTTCCCCCTGGCCGGTGTGGTGACCCGCCTGACACCTACCCGGCTCCAAAGTGGACCTACCTTACCTGCGTGAGTGCCACGTTGACACCCCTGGGTGGCTCTCTTAGGATCGTCCAAGGGGCGGGAAAAAGACAACGGTGCCGGTAAGTTGCGTGTGTCCTGCCACACTATGAACGCCTCGTGCGAGCTCTCGCGGCTCGTCTTCTCCCTCCCTGCGGATACGAACCCCTGCCGAGCGACCGGGTTCTCTGGCAGCGGGGGGCACGGCTCCGCGCGGGGAGGATGTCGCGATGACTGACAGGTTCGTCGTCGGCCGCCGCAACAAGAAGACGCACCCGATGCGCAGGTACCGCCTCGGAGCGGCTCTGCCGGCCGCACTGCCGGGCGGCGGGACGATCGAGTTCCCCGGCTCGGAGATGCCCGAGCCCGAGAGCGGCGGCCGGCGCTGGATCACCGGCGGCGTCTCCGCCGTCGCCCACGCGGCGCTCGTCGCGCTCCTGATCTACTTCGCGAGCCTGGTCGTCGAGGAGGAGGAGACGATCTTCGAGGTGGATTTGCTCGAAGAGGTGGCCAGCGAAGAGGAGCCCGCGCCTGCGCCGACCGCGATTGCGGAGAGCCTGGCCGAGTTCGCACCGCAGCAGATGGAGCTCACACCGCAGATCGTGAACCCGACCGTCATCCAGAACCAGGCCCAGCCGATCTTTCAGCAGCAGATTGATACGGCAGTCGTGGCGCCGATCGTGGCGCCGACCCAGGTCCGCATGAACACCGTGCAGGTCGATCAGGTCGGCCGGGTGGGCTCGGTGGCTTCGGCCACGACGGCGGCCGTGGTTCCCAACTACCAGGGGCCTGCCCTGGCCGGTCCGATCCAGCATGTGGCCCCTGTCGGCGTCGTGGCCGGCCCGCGCGCGGTCGCCACCGGGACGAACATCGGCACCGCCGTCGACTCCCTGGGCAGCGGCTCGAGCGTCCGCGACGGCATCGCCTCCAACCGCGACGTCTTCGGCGCCAAGGAGGGTGTGCGGG
>NYZB01000236.1 GCA_002687015.1 Deltaproteobacteria bacterium | reverse complement strand
CTCCGCCAGCTTCTTCTGCTTCGCGGCACGCGCCTTCTGCTCCGCCAGCTTCTTCTGCTTCGCGGCACGCGCCTTCTGCTCGGTGAGCTTCTTCTGCTTCGCCGCCCGGGCCTTCTGCTCCGCCAGCTTCTGCACCTTTCCGGCCGGCGACTTCTGCTCGGCGAGCTTCTCTCGCTTCCCTTGCCGCGGCTCTTCCGGTCGCGAGGGGTTCGGGGAGAGCTCGGGCCGAAGCGGCTCAGGGGGGCCGGCTGCTACCTGGGGGCTCGGTGCGGGGGATGCCGTGACCTGCGGCTCCTCGAGGAGCGCGGCCAGGCCGGGGCCCCCCGGACGGCGGGTCTCACTGGCGGTCGCAGAATCCCGATAGGCCTCCTCCCGCCGGGCCCGGTAGCGAGCAGAGCGCGGGGAGGGATCACCAGCGGGCCGCGAGGTGGCCTCCGACCCGGCGCCCCCGGGAGCGGGCTCGGAGAAGACGATCGGCTGCGCGGAGAGCCCCGACGCCGCCATCACACCCAGCAGGGCACCCCGCAGCAGCCACCTGCGGAACTCCATCGCGCCTCCTCGCCCCCGCGGTTGAGACGCGAAGCGGCAGCGGGATATTCAGACCGGCGATGGAATCAGCCCAGCCCCCCCTCGTCGGTCGAGAAGGCCTCGGCCACGATCCCGTCTTCTGCCCGCTCGTGACGGCGGAGGGTCTCCGCGAGCAACAGGTAGCTGGCCTCGACGTGGGTCCACGCCGATGAGGAGGTCCCCGCCCACCGGACCTCCTGGAGCAGCTCCCCCAACAGCTCGGCCAGGTGGAGGTGCTCCTTCTGGAGCGTCTCCAACGCATGGTGAAGGTGGGGCGCCCGAGCCAGAGCGGAGGCGAAGAAGCCGTCTGGCGCCTCCTCATCCGCGAAGTGGACGGGCAGCTCGCGACCCGCGACCTCGAGGAGCTCCAGGGCGGACTGGGCGGCCGTGGGCTCCAGAGGTTCCGTGCGGAGCAGGACCTCGAGCGCCTCTTCGATGCGGCCCAGAAGGACGTACAGCTCGCGATGGTCGAGAGCGGGGGCCGAAGGCCGTCGCGTCGGGGGGATGGCGACCATGGGTGCCTCAACGGGAGCCCGGGCACCGGGCTCGCCGGCCCCATGGTGTAAAGCAAACGCCATGCCAGACGGTGGCCCGGCACCGCCTCGGGGAGATCGGGTGTGGGACCGCGAGACCCGGAACCGCGGCGGTCTGGGCCATCCGCCACCTGGGAGCCGGGAGACCTTGCGACCTCTCGCGGTCTCCGTCGGCCCTCGGCCCCGGGACCCCTCGAGCCCGCCGCCGGGGACCCGTGGATCGGCCGAGTCGTCGCTCAGCGAGGCTGCCAGCGATGCAGCGCCAGGGGCTCGGTTGCGACGACGGGCTCGCCCCACCGCGCGCGGGCCGCCGCCCGAGCCTCGCCCCTCACCAACACGTAGACCGGTCGCGCCAGCGCGGCGAGAAGCTGCTGCCCCTCGGCAGAGAGGGCCTCTCCCCGCGCGAGCGCCTGCGCGATGGCCACCCGCTGCCCGGCTCGCGGGTAAGGCGACACGATGTAGTGATGGGCCCGCTCGGTGAAGAGGGTCCGCCCCGTGAGCGCGGGAAGCTCGGCCGTGTTGCCCTGGGAGGCGCGGGTCGGCGGGCCGGGGTCGATCACGACGACGGCATCGAGCGGAGACGAAACCCGCAGCCAGCGGTAGATCGTGGCGCGGGGTCCGGACCGTTGGGCGAGCTGGCCGTCCTGGATCACGACCTCGGTGGGCGGGCGACCCGTGTAGGTCCAGAGCACCAGGAGCAGCGATGGAAGGAAGAGGGCCACGATGGCGAGCGCGCGACCCCGGGAGGGCTCGCCGTCCGAGCCACGCGCGGCACCGGCCGCGGGCACCGCGAGGAGCACCAGGGCCGCGTGGAAGAAGTTGACGAAGTTGCCGGCAGGCAGGATCACGGTCGCCGTGGCCACGAGAAGCGGGAGCGCGGCGACCCCGCAGACGAGGAGCGGCAGCCGGCGTTCGAGCGGCGCACGGAGGATCCCGAGACAGGCGAGCGCCGCCAGCGCCCAGCCCGAAGCGAGAGCCCACCCGGTATGGGCCACCGCAGTCCCGAGCCCCTGGCCGAGGAGCCCGTTGCCCTCGCCGGCCGCGCCACCCAGCAGGTGGGCGTAGGTCGGAAGGGCCACGAGGATGCCGGCCACCAGCGCACCCGCCGCCGGAACCCAGGGCAGGGCGCTGGCTCCTCCCAGCTGCAGCCAGCCCCTGCTGCGGCTCACCTCGACCGCAAGGACGGCGCCGGCCAGGGAGAGCCCACCCGCGATCGCGAGGATCGGGCTCCACAAGGCGAGCAGGGCCGTCGCACCGGCCAGCCACGGGGCGCCGCGATGGGGAGAGCGCAGGGTGACGGCGAGCGCCCACACCACGCCCACCAGGGTGGTCAACGCCAGCGGACGAGAGGTCGTGTTCAGGTAGTAGTTCACCAGCGGCCCGAGCTGGCCAAAGGGATCGCCGAGACGCATCCACGCGGAAGCCGGATGGACGAGACCCCAGAGATAGCTGCCGTCGTCGGCGGGCAGGCCGCCGTGGCGGAGGCTCCGAAAGAGCAGCACCAACGGCGCCTGGGGCTGCGCGCCAGCGAGCACCAGGAAGGAGATCAGGAGCCCGGGCCCGATGCGACCGTAGAGCCCGCGGCCCAGCCCTGCGGCGAGGAGCACCAGGCCGGCCGCGGCGACGAGGATCCACAGCTCGAGAGCGTGCAGCACGTCGATACCGAAGAGGCGCGAGACCGACGCGACCAGCAGGTGGAACGACCAGTAGTAGGCGAGGGGTTCGCCGGCGAAGAAGGGATTCTCGGGGGGGAGCACCGCGGGGGCCAGGAGCAGGCGCTCGGCGATCGCGGCGTGGAGCAGGCCGTGCGCCGAGACAAGGGTGAAGGGGCTCTCCCGATGGACGGCGAGGATCACGGCCATCCAGGCGAGCGCACATGCCAGAACCCGGGGGTCGAGAATCCGGTTCCGGCTGCCGGTATGGGCGGCGCGCTCGTCGATCGGCAAGGGCCTCTCCAACTGCTTGGAACCAAAATGGATTTCTGAACCTTCGCGGTTTCCAGGGGGAGCGGCCAGCCCGATGGCCCGCCACCGCGGCGCTTCAGACGCCACCCACAAAGGCCGTTACCCTCCCTCCGTGGAGCCCCCTGTGCATCACAGCGCGAGCCGAAGATCCCCGGAGGGTCTCGAAGGACCGGCGGGGGCTGGCCCCGACCCGGTCCGCTACATCGGCGACCCGGTCGAGAAGGTGATCGCGAGCTTCGACAGCCGGATCATCCGCCTCTACTCCCGCGGACGCTTCACGATCCTGCGCGAGGTCTTCCTGGAGGAGATCGGCCAGTACCTGCCCAGGACGGGGCGCGTCCTGGACCTCGGCTGCGGCTTCGGCTTCTTCTCCCTCTACTTCGCCGCCCGCGAGCCGGGACGTGAGATGTTCGGCATCGACCTGAACGCCCGGCGGATCGCCGACGCCAACACGGCGGCCCTGCGCATGGGCCTCGAGAACGCCCACTACGAGGTCCGCGATGCCGCGGAATGGGACAGCGAGGAGACCTTCGACGCGGCCTACATCCTGGACCTGCTCCACCATCTTCCCGAGCGGGAAGTGGCGCCCTTCCTGGGCCGCCTGCGCGCGCGACTTCGGCCGGGCGGCACCTTGATCGTCAAGGAGGTGGAGGACCGGCCCCGCTGGAAGATGTGGTTCACGCTGCTCCTCGACCGCCTGATGGTCGGCTGGAGAGAGCCGATCCACTACTGGCCCCCCGCCGAGATGATCGCCCTGCTCGAAGGCCTCGGCTTCGACGTGAAGAAGCACAGCATGCGCGACTGGCTGCCCTACCCGCACGTCCTCTACGTGTGCCGGCTGCAGGAGCCGGCCGGGGAGTCTCCCGGCCCCTAGCGCGGCTTGCGCAGCCCGGCGCTGCTGCGCTCCTCGTTGCGCATCGCCTCTTCCATCGTGTGCTCCTGGCCGTAGTGGATGGAGCGCTTGGCCGCCGCGAGCACCTCGGGACGGGCTTCGGCGAAGGAGCCTGCGAGCTCGCGAGCCGTCTCCAGCAGTGCGTCGCCGGCGACGACGCGGTTCACGAGGCCCATCTCCAGGGCCTCGGCCGCCTTCACGACCCGGCCGGTCGTGACGAGCTCGAGGGCCCGTGCCCGGCCGACGATGCGCGGCAGCAGGTGGGTGCTCCCCAACCCGGGCAGGATACCGAGCTTCACGAAGGTCAGGCCGAGCTTCGCGTCGTCCGCCGCGATCCGGATGTCGCAGGGCAGGAGCATCGTCACACCCACCCCGACGGCGTGCCCCCTGACCGCGGCGATGATCGGCTTCGGGTACTGGACCATCTCGAGGGGAAAGACCTTGAGGAAGTCCTCCTCGCCGAGCTGCGGGCCCGAGGAGACATGGCCACCGGCCTGGCGCGCCTTCAGGTGGTCGAGATCGACGCCGGCGCAGAAGCTGCGCCCCGCACCGGTCAGCAGGACCGTTCGCACGGCTTCGTCGTCGCGCACCCTGCGGAACGCGTCGACCAGCTCTTCGCCCATCTCCACGGTGTACGCGTTGAGCTTGTCCGGTCGATTCAAGGTGACGGTGGCGATCCCGTCGCCGACCTCGAGGAGGATGCTCTCGTAGCTCATGGGGATCGGCTCACTCGGGCAGGGCAAAGGCCATGATGGCATCGCCCTGCGTGGAGATCGCATTGCCTCCGGCGGCCACCACCACGTACTGACGCGCGTCGGGGCGCAGGCGGTAGCTGAGCGGAGAGGCATTGGCCTGGTAGGGAAGCTCCGTCTCCCAGAGAATCTCCCCGCTCTCGACGTCGAAGGCCCGGAAGGCCCGATCCATCGAAGCGCCGATGAAGTAGAGGCCGCCGGCGGTCACCACGCCGCCGCCGAAGTTCGGAGATCCCACGTCGCCCAGGCCCGGAATCAGGTAGAGGGGCCACGGCGCGTTGTGCTTGGTGGTACCCAGGGTGACCTTCCACTTCACCTTCCCCGTGCGGAGATCAACGGCCTGGAGCGAGCCGTAGGGAGCAGGGTTGCAGGGCGCGCCCGCGCTCGACAGATACCCGCTGCGCTTCACGCCGTAGGGCGTCCCCTTCATGGGATAGAGCTCGTCGGGGTAGGCCACCGTGCCCGGCGGGATCTTCTCGTACTCTTCGCGCGGCACCAACTCCACGATCATCGCGATGTGGGTCTGGTTCGTGAACAGGGTGGCGTCCACGGGGTCGATCGCGACACCGCCCCAGTTCATGCCGCCCGCGGTGTGCGGATACTGGATCGAGCCCTCGAGAGAAGGCGGTGTGAAGATGCCGTCGAAGCGCGATCTCTCGAGCACCTCCAGACAGGAGCCGCGATCGAGGAAGCTGAAGCCGACGTTCTCGGGCGTCAGCTCGGTCGGGTGAAGGGGCGGGGGATGGGTCGGAAAGGGCTGGGTCGGCGAGAGGGTCTCGCCGGGCACGCCGTCGGTCGGCACCGGACGCTCTTCGACGGGATAGAGCGGCTCGCCGGTCTCGCGATCGAGCAGGAAGATGTGCCCCATCTTCGTGGCCTGCAGGACGCCGGGCCGGCCTCCCCCCACGCCTTCGATCTGGAAGAGCTCGGGCTGGGTGCCGACGTCGTAGTCCCAGACGTCGTGGTGGACCGTCTGGAAATGCCAGGCGACCTCTCCGGTCGCGGCATCCAACGCCACCGTGGACGATCCGTAGTGGTCGAGCCCGTCACGCTCGCCGGCGTAGCTATCCGGCGAGGGATTGCCGGTGGGCACGAAGACG
The DNA here is from genome assembly GCA_002687015.1 of Deltaproteobacteria bacterium. Taxonomy (GTDB): domain Bacteria; phylum Myxococcota_A; class UBA9160; order UBA9160; family UBA6930. The sequence continues at coordinate 32,689 of NYZB01000236.1, read as the reverse complement.
AGGCCACGCTCTTCGTCTCCGGAGAGAAGCGACCAGACGTTCGGAGTGCCGCGGTGGAAGCGCTCGCCGGGCGGCACGCCTCTGCGGTAGCCCGGGGGCACGGGGTCCCAGGCCCAGAGCTGCGAACCCGTCCTCACGTCGAAGGCGCGCACCACGCCCGAGGGCGCATCGGTGCGCAGCTGGTCGGCGACCAGTGCGCCGAGGATGGCGCGATCCCCCATGATCAGGGGAGGCGAGGTGACGTAGTACTCCCAGGGCGGAAGACCCGGCTCGATCCCCTCCCGCAGGGCGACCTTGCCGCCGTCGCCGAAGTCGGCGCAGGGCTTGCCCGTGTCGGCATCGAGAGCCCAGAGCTCCGAGTCCTTGGTGCCGTAGAGGATCCGCTTCTGGCAGGCCTGGCCCGCGAGGGGTTCGGCGGCCTCCCAGTAGGCGACGCCGCGGCAGGTGAGGGGGTAGGGCCCGCCGACACCCCGGGCGCGCAGCTCCGGATCGAAGGACCAGCGCTCCTCACCCGTCTCGGGATCGAGGGCAAAGACGCGCATGTAGGGCGTGCAGTAGTAGAGGGTCCCGTTCGTGACGATGGGCGTGACCTGCAGGGCGGTCGGCATCTGGTCGGCCGAGGGGGGATTGAAGTCTCCACTCTCGTGCACCCAGGCGAGCTCGAGCGCCTCGACGTTCCCGGCGTGGATCTGGGTCAGGGGGGAGTAGTGCAGGCCGCCCTTGTCACCGGCCCACTCGGGCCAGCTGGCAACGGGGCCCCGGTAGTCGAGCTCGGGAGTGGCGCTGCAGGCCGCGAAGAGAAGACCCAGGATCAGGATCGAATGGACGCGCATCGAGCTCCTCGTCGTTCCGCTCTTCGTCATTCGGAGTAGGGCGCCCATTGGGCCGGGCGCTTCTCGAAGAAGGCTCTGGGACCTTCGAGCTGGTCGGGGTGCTCCGCGTGGGCCTCGATGTGCGCGTAGGCGGCGTCGAGCCCCTTCTCGAGGCCATGGTCCAGGCTCTGCCAGATCGCCTGCTTGGTGCGAGCGAGCGCCGTCGGCGAGTGCTCGGCGATCTTCGCCGCCAGCTCACGGGCGCGCGGGAGGAGCTCGGACTGGGGTAGCCCCTCTCCGACCAGGCCGATGCGCAGCGCCTCCGCGGCACTCATGCGTTCGGCGCCGCCCAGGAGCGCGAGGCGAAGCACGCTCTCCAGCGGGATGCGGCGCGCGAGCCCGGCGGGCTCGAGGCCGGCGACGGTGCCCACCTTCACGTGGGTATCGAGGAAGGTGGCGGTGTCGGAGGCGATCACCAGGTCGCTGTCGGCCAGGAAGTGGAAGCCGCCGCCGTTGCACACCCCGTTGACCGCGGTGACCACGGGCTTCCAGCAGCGATTCTGCAGGGCCGTGATCCGGCCATAGGGTGCTTCCTGGCGCTTCTTCTTGGCCAGGGCCTGGCTCTCACCCGCTGCGGTGGAGCGGATGTCCCAACCCGTGCAGAAGGCCTCTTCACCAGCTCCCGTGACGATGATGCAGACGACCTCGGGATCGGTCTTGATCTCGTCCCATAGCCGCTTCAGCCGTCTGGCCATGTCGTGGTCGAAGGCGTTGCGCGCCCCCGGGTTGTCGAGCGTGATCGTCGCGACCCGCGCGCTCTTCTCGTAGCGGACCTTGTCCGGCACGGTGCTTCTCCGGTGGGGGTGAACGAAGGCGGAGGGGCCGCCGCAACCGCTTCGCTAGGCGGCCAGGCGGTCGGCAACGCGCTCGGCATGCTGAGCGATCGTGCCGAAGGCGTTCTCGAGCACGAAGCTGCGCTTCAGGTAGTAGTGGGGCGGCAGCTCCCACGTGTATCCCATGCCGCCGTAGATCTGGATGCACTTCCGGGCATTGTGCATGGCGCTCTCGCCAGCCACGACCTTGGCGGAGGAGACGGTACGGATCGCATCGCCCGTGTCCGGATCGTCCAACGTGACGGCGGCGGCGTAGGCCAGGTGCCGTGCCTGCTGGGCCTTCACGTACATGTCGGCGAGCATGTGCTTGATCGCCTGGAAGGAGCCGATCGGGCGGTCGAACTGCTCCCGCGTCTTCGCGTACTCGTTGGCGTAGTCGAGGGTGAGCTCGGCGATGCCCAGGAGCAGGCCGGCCGTGAGGGCCGCGCCCTCGTCGCGCAACCTCTGGGCCGTTTCGGCGTCGGCCAGCTTGTCGCCCCGGGGCAGGGCCGGGGCGTGAGCGATCGGTGTGAGCGGATCGAGAGGCGTCGCCACGAGCTCCATGCCGAGCCCGGCCGCGTCGACCTGGTACACGCCGTCGCGGCGGAGCACGAGCAGCGCATCGAGCTGGTCGCCGTACTCCACGAGGATCGGGTCCGAGCTCCCGCGAGACGCGTCGAGCCCCCCGACGAGGGTCTCACCGAGCGCGGCTCCCTCGACGAGACCGGCGGCGAGATGGCTCCAGACGAGGGGGCCCGGGACGAGGCGTCGGCCGAGCTCCTGGAAGGCCACGACCGCCTCGACCATGCCGAGCTCCAGCCCGCCCTCGGCCTCACCCTGACGCAGGCTGAAGATGCCCATCTCGGCGAGCTCGGCCCAGGTCTCCCGCCGGAGCGGGGCCTTCTCGAGCTCGGGAAAGCGCTCGAAGGAGTAGTTGCCCTCGACGAAGGCGCGCAGGCCCGCTTGAAGGGCCTGCTGATCCTCGCTCAGCTGGAAGTCCACGGGGGTCTCCTCGGGCCGCGTCTAGCGCGGCTCCCTGGGCTGCCTGAGGATGCGCTCGGAGATGATGTTGCGCTGGATCTGGGAGCTTCCAGCGGCGATCGTCAGCGAGAGCGTGTTCAGGAACTTGTCCACGATCCGGCCGCTGGGCAGGTCCCCGAGGTCCTCTCGGACCAGGCCGGCGCGGCCCAGGAGATTCGTGCCGAGCTCGTAGATGCGCTGATTCAGCTCGCTGAATCCCAGCTTGATCGCCGAGCCGTCGAGGCCGGGCACTCCGGTCTTCGCCGTCTCGGAGATCGAGGCCTTGATCCACGCCCACAGCGATTCGACTTCTGCGGAGAGGTGACCGATTTCGCGGCGCAGCGCTTTGTCCTCCCAGGCAAGCGCGTCGTCGCGGGTCGTGCGCCTGGCCAGCGCCGCCAGCTCCCCGAGAAAGCTGTTCAGCTCGATGATGTCGGCGGCCCAGGCGCTGCCGCGCTCGAAACGCAGGGTGACGTTGGTGATCCGCCAGCCGTCGTTCTCCTTGCCGACGAGATTCTCGACGGGGATTCGCACGTCCTCCAGGAAGACCTCACTGAAATCGATCTCGCCGAGCAGGGTGGGCAGGGGACGGATCTCGATGCCGGGCAGATCCATGGGCATGATCAGCCAGCTGATGCCGGCGTGCTTCTTGACGTCCGGGTCGGTGCGCACCAACAGCTCGCAGAACTCGGCCGAGTGGGCGAAGGAGGTCCAGATCTTGTGGCCGTTCACCACGTAGTGGTCACCGTCGCGCACGGCGCTGGTGCTGAGCGAGGCGAGGTCCGAGCCGGAGTTCGGCTCCGAGAAGCCCTGGCACCAGACCTCGTCGCCGCGCAGGATCTTCGGCAGGTGGACTGCCTTCTGCTCCTCGCTGCCCTCGGCGACGATCGTCGGCCCGCCGTGGCGGATCCCGACGAAGTTCATGCCGATGTACGGAGCCTTCGCCCGCGCGATCTCCTCGTAGTAGACCAGCTCTTCGGTCAGGGTCGCGCCGCGGCCGCCGTACTCCCTGGGCCAGTTGATGCCGGCATAGCCGGCGTCGGAGAGCTTGCGCTGCCAGCCCGTGTCGTAGACGCGCCGGGCAGCCCAATCGTCCCTGGCGGGCGACGCTCCGTGCCTCGGAACCTCCTGCGCCAACCACTCGCGCAGCTCCTTGCGGAAGGTCTCGTCGGCTTCGGAGTAGCGAAGATCCACCCGGCGGCTCCGTCTGGCAGGGAGGGATTATGATACGCACCGTCTCGTATCCACGCCATCGCCCTGCCCGCGGAGCCCAGAGGCCATCCCCCGAGACCGCCCGAACACGCCCACGGCGAGCGCGGCCGAGAGGAAGAGGAGGCCCACACTTGGCTCGGGGACGAGCTGGTAGACGAGCTCGAGCCGCCCGAAGAGGAAGCGGGTGTCGGGGCCCGAGATGGGAAGATCCGAGGTGATCTTGACGGCGGCCACCCGGTTGATGGACACCAGGCCGCCCGAAGCTCCGGATCCGCCCAGAAAGGGCATCGGTGTCGTGATCGAGACCCCGCTCACCTGCACCGCAACCTCCGCCCAGGCTCCACCGGCAGCGCGCAGGATCCCGGCCGTGAAGACACTCGCGGTGCGGATGCCGTCGTGGCCCAGGGGCAGAGCCACCGCGCCGCTCGGGCCAGGCGAGAAGGGCGGAAGCGCGGACCAGCCGAAGCTGCCGGCGAATCCCCCGCCCTGCTCGAGCAATCCGCCGCCCACGGCGTCTCCGTCCATCCGGGTCGCCGAGCCGAGGACGATCCTGGGCACCAGGTAGGGAAGCCCGGCGAGCGTCGGAACCGCGGAGGGCTGCGTCACCGGGAGCGAATAGGAGCCGGCAAAGACACTGCCGGCCGAGAAGGAAAAGGGGCCGAACACCGTCCCCCCTGGCGTGGCGTTCACGAAGCCGGTGAAGCTCCCAGCGGCGGCACCCATCGGAGCCGTCACGGTGAGCTGTCCGTAGCCCTGCATCGTCAGGGTGAGCTGCGCGGACACCAGGGGGCCGGCGCTTGCGGGTGCGGAGAGCAGGAACACCAGGAGGGGAAGCGACGAGCTGCGCAAGGGGAGCCCTCGAGAAGCCCCTTCCCGCACCGATCCTACACCAACGGGCCCGGGAGACGGGAGTGCCCATCCCCGCGGAACCTGACCTAGGTTTCCGCCTCGGCTCGCAGAGATGCGCCCGGGAGACCCATGGCCCCCGTCGACCAGAGCTACGAGCTCGATCACCGCTACACCCGCGACTCCGGGCGTGTCTACCTGACCGGCGTGCAGGCGCTGGTGCGGCTGCCGCTGCTCCAGAAGGCGCGGGACGAAGCGGCGGGCTTCGATACGGCGGGCTTCGTCTCGGGCTATCGGGGCTCCCCGCTCGGCACCCTCGACATGGCGCTCTGGCAGGCCCGCCAGCTGCTCGCTGCCAGGGGCATCCGTTTCGAGCCGGGGGTCAACGAGGACCTGGCCGCCACCGCGGTCTGGGGCACCCAGCAGGCCTCGATCCAGGCCACCGCCCGACACGAGGGTGTGTTTGCCATGTGGTACGGCAAGGGACCGGGGCTCGACCGCTCCCTCGACGCGATCAAGCACGGCAACTACATGGGGAGCGCCGCCCGGGGCGGCGTGCTGGCCCTCTGCGGCGACGACCCGGGCGCCCGATCTTCCTCGATCGCCCATCAGAGCGAGCAGGCCCTGATCCACGCGGGCATTCCGATCCTGAACCCGGCGAACCTGCAGGACTACCTCGACCTCGGGCTCTTCGGCTTCGCGCTCTCGCGCTACTCGGGCTGCTGGGTCGGCTTCAAGTGCTCGACCGACACGGTCGACAGCGGCGCATCGGTGGAGGTCGACCCCGGGCGCGTTCGGCTGGCCGATCCGGGCTTCGCCTTCCCGGCCCAGGACCACCACGTCGCGATGACGAACACCCTGGCGGCGATCGAGAAGCAGCTCTTCGAGGTCAAGCTCCCAGCGGCCCAGGCCTTCGTGCGCGCGAACGGCCTCGACCGTATCGCGATGGACTCGCCCCGGCGCCAGCTCGGCATCGTCACCACCGGCAAGGCCTACCTGGACCTGCGTCAGGCCCTCCACGATCTCGGGATCGACGAAACTCGCGCCGCCGACCTGGGGCTCGCGATCTACAAGGTCGCGATGCCCTGGCCGCTCGAGCCGGCGGCGGCCCGGGCCTTCTGCCGGGGCCTCGAGGAGGTGCTGGTCGTCGAGGAGAAGAGACCGGTCCTCGAGGAGCAGCTCGCGCACCTCCTGATCAACGAGGGCGAACGTCCCAGACTGCTCGGCAAGCACGACGAGACGGGTGCACCCCTCCTCTCCCAGGTGGGCGAGCTGGGGCCCGCGGCGGTGCGCGAGGCCATCCGCCGTTGGCTCGCGCGGCGCATGCCCGAGCAGGCGCGCCTGCTCGTGCCGGCCCCCGCACCTCCGGTCGCGGCGGTCTCGGCCCCCTTGACCCGGCTGCCGAGCTTCTGCGCCGGCTGCCCCCACAACACCTCCACCCGTCTCCCCGAGGGCTCGGTGGCCATGGGCGGTATCGGCTGCCACGGCATGGCCGCGTTCTTTCCCGAGCGTCGAACCTTCGGTGCCACCCAGATGGGTGGCGAGGGCAGCAACTGGATCGGCCAGGCGCCCTTCGTCGAGATGCCGCACGTCTTCCAGAACATGGGGGATGGAACCTATTTCCACTCGGGCCTGCTTGCGATCCGAGCCTGCGTAGCGGCCGGGGTGAGCATCACCTTCAAGCTGCTCGTGAATGGCGCCGTCGCCATGACCGGCGGCCAGCCCATCGAGGGCGAGTCGATGGCCGGCGAGATCACCTGCCCCGAGATCGCCCGGCAGCTTCGGGCCGAGGGCGTCGAACGGATCGCCGTGCTCTCGGACGACATCGCGAAGTACCCGCGCGGCCTCTTCCCCGAAGGCGTCACGATCCACGATCGCAACAGGCTCAACGAGGTCCAGAAGGAGCTGCGCCAGATCGCGGGTGTGAGCGCGCTGATCTACGACCAGACCTGCGCCGCCGAGGCGCGTCGCCTTCGCGGGCGGGGTGAGCTTCCCGAGCCGGAGACCCGCATCGTGATCAACGAGCGGGTCTGCGAGGGCTGCGGGGATTGCAGCTTGCAGTCGAACTGCATCTCCATCGAGCCGGTCGAGACTCCTTTCGGGCGCAAGCGCCGCATCGACCAGAGCTCCTGCAACAGGGATCTCTCCTGCGTGCAGGGCGACTGCCCGAGCTTCGTGTCCGTCGAGGGTGGCGTGCTGCGAAGGGCCGAGACGCCAGCGGCCGACTTCGACGCGGGGGTCTTCGCGGGCCTCCCGGAGCCGACCCTGCCCGCGACCTCCGAGCCCTACGACATCCTGATCGCCGGAATCGGCGGTACCGGCGTCGTGACCCTGGGCTCCATCCTCGCCATGGCGGCCCACCTCGAGGGCAAGGGCAGCTCGGAGCTGGATGTCACGGGGCTGGCCCAGAAGAACGGGGCCGTCGCGAGCCACGTGCGCATCGCCGACGCGTCGGATCGGATCTTCGCCACGCGCATCGCCGCGGGCGGCGCGAGCCTCGTGCTCGGTTGTGATCCCGTGGTCGCCACCAATCCGGAGCACCTGCCGGCGATCGGTCCCAGGACGATCGCCATCATCAACCGATACGTCGCGCCCACTTCGGACTTCGCGCGCGATGCCGACCTCGACCTCTCCTTCGAGCCGATGCAGCAGGCCGTCCGCAGCACGACCGGAGACGGCCGGGCCCACTTCCCGGAGGCCACCGCGTGGGCGACCGCGCTGCTCGGCGATGCCATCGGGACGAACCTCTTCCTGCTCGGCTACGCGTGGCAGCTGGGCCACATCCCGGTCTCCCTCGAGGCGCTGGAACGCGCCATCGAGCTGAACGGAAGGAGCGTCGAGCTGAATCGCAGGGCGCTCGCGTGGGGCCGCCTCGCCGCTCACGATCCGAGCCGCGTGGAGGAGCTGGTGACGCCGCTGCGACGCGGCTTCGAGCCGGGCCCGGGGGAAGAGAGCCTCTCCGACCTGCTGGCACTGCGCATCCCCTTCCTCACTGCGTACCGGAATGCCCGCTACGCCCGGCGCTTCGAAGGCCTCGTCGACCGGGTGGCAGAGTGCGAGAAGGAGCGGCTGGGTAGCGAGGAGCTCGCGCGCACGGTGGCCCGCTACTACTTCAAGCTGCTCGCCTACAAGGATGAGTACGAGGTGGCGAGGCTCTATACGGACGGGGTCTTCCTGGAGCAGATCGAGCGCGAGTTCGAGAGCGCTCGAAGTCTCCGCTTCCACGTCGCGATGCCCTTCCTGCCTTCCTGGCTGGTCCCCCGCGATCCGGAGGGTGGGCGCACGCCGAAGTGGCGCTTCCCGAAGGGCTTCCTGTTCCCGGTGTGGAAGACGATCCGCTTCCTTCGCTTCCTGCGCGGCACGCCCCTCGATCCCTTTGGCTGGACGGCCGAGCGCCGCCTCGAGCGGAAGCTCCCGCGGGACTACGAGGCCACCGTGGCGGAGCTCGTCGCGGGACTCAACGCCGAGAACCACGGGATCGCCCTCGAGATCGCCGCGATCCCCGAGCTGATCCGCGGCTTCGGAGGGGTGAAGGAGCGGCACCTCCACGACGCCCGCGCCAAGGAGCGGGAGCTCCTGGACGCCTTCCGCCGCCGGATCTCGTAGGCCGGGGACCACGGGTCAAGCCTCCCCGCCGATCCTCCGATTCGTGAGGCCTCGGAGGATGGGGACGTGCTGATCCCGATCGGCCATGACGAAACGGAAGTCCGCAGGCTTCCCTGGGTGACCTTCTCCCTGATGAGCCTCTGCCTGCTGGTGCTCTTCGCCACCGGCACGACCAGCTGCGACGGGTCGCTTCCGGAATGGCAGGCCGAGGTCGAGCTGGAGATGGAGCGGGTCGCTGCGATCGAAGCCGAGACCGGCGAAGAGGTCGAGCCGGAGCTGCCCCTGAATCCCTACCAGAGATGGGGCCTGAACCCGTCCTCCATCCGCGGCTCCCGCCTGATCACCCATCAGTTCATGCACGGCGGGTGGCTGCACCTGCTCGGCAACATGCTGCTGCTCTTCCTGCTGGGTCCGCCGATCGAAGACCGCTGGGGCCGGCCCTTCTTCCTGGCCCTCTACCTGACGGGCGGGATCTTCGCCGCGCTCTTCTTCACGAGCGCACGGCCCGATGCGGATCTTCCCCTGGTCGGGGCTTCGGGCGCGATCGCCGCGGTGATGGGCGCCTACCTGGTCCGCCTCTTTCGCAGCCGGCTCCGCTATTTCTACTTCCTTCTCCTACGCGTGGGCACCTTCGAGGCGCCGGCCTGGCTGATGCTGCCGATCTGGTTCCTGGGGGAGGTGTGGAGCGCCCGCATCTCCGACGAGATCGGCGGCGGCGGGGTCGCCTACTGGGCCCACGTCGGCGGCTTCCTGTATGGGATGGGCTTTGCCGGCGTCATGCGCACGGCCCGCATCGAGGAGCGCTGGCTCTCCGCTCGGATCGAGGACAAGCTCACCCTGGTCTCGGGAAACCCGGTGGTGGCGGAGGCCCAGCAGCTGCGAGCGACGGGACGGCCCGAAGAGGCCTACGAGCGGCTGCGACGCGAGATGCAGCGGCACCGGGAGGATCCGGACGTCGTCGTCGCGACCTGGGATGCCGCCACCCAGCTGGGACGCGCATCGGAGATGGCCACCGAGCTCACGGGGCAGCTCGCGCGTTGGGTGGCGGACGAGGAGCTCGAGGCGGCCAGCAGCTACTGGCACGACCTGGACCGGCTGGTGCCCGACGCGCCGATCGATCCGCGCATCCTGCTCGTCATCGCCCGCCACCTCCACGAGCTGGACCGGCCCCTCGAGTGCCGAATCGCCCTCACCAAGGCCCTGGGCGGAGGTGCGGAGGACATGAACCCGGGCCTGGCCCTGCGCTTCTTCGAGGTCGCGCGGGAGCGCGCGCCCGAGCTCGCCACCCACGCCGGCCTGCGCGCCCTCACCTGGCCCGAGCTGCCGGCCGAGCGGCGCAGGGACCTGGAGCGCGAGGTCTCCCTGTTGGCGGAGCAGAGCGCCTACGCCGAGGCCGAGGAGGTCGCGCCCCGGCACCACGGCTGGCGTGGTCGGGGCAGCCGGGCCATCGACCTCGGTGAGCCGATCGAGGCGCCGGAGCTTCCCTCGCCTTCCGAGGGTGTGCGCGCCCGGCCCGCCCCAGCCCCGGCTCCACCCGTCTTCGATCCCAACTCGGCAACTGCCGCCATGCCTCCCCCCCTGCCCTCCAGCGGCCCGCGCTGGCGGGACGTCAAGGTCGCCGAGGTCGTCCCGGTCGAGCTCGCGCCCGAGGGCCTGCGAATGACCCGGGGTGAGCGAACCCACGTCGTTCCCTACGCGCGCATCCAGGCGATCGCGGCCGGCACGGTGCACGGACTGGTCGAGCGACCCGTCCTGCTCATCGATCTGGCGCTCAACTGGCATGACGTCGATGCGGAGAGCCTGCAGGTCGTCCGCCTCCAGAGCGACCGCTACGACCCCAGGAGTCTGGTGCCGGGTACGGAAGAAGCGATGGAGGCCTTCCGCGTGCTCCTCCGCGAGCTCCTCGAGCGCAGCGGCGCGGCGGCGCTTCCCGACGCAGACACCTTGCTGGGCGCGAGCTTCTCGACCTACCCGGACCTGGCGCTCTACGAGAGCGTGATGCTCGACGTCACGCGCTAGGGCCGCGCCGGGGTACCCTCCAGCCCAGCTGGAGGAGCCCGATGGCCGACCCCGTTCTCTACGAAGTTCGCGAGCGCGTTGCGATCCTCACCTTGAACCGACCGCGCTATCGCAATGCGCAGAGCTGGGAGCTGCTCGACGCCCTCGACGCCGCTCTCGACCGCTCCGTGGCCGACGACCAGGTGCGCGTCGTCGTCTTGCGCGGCGCCGGAGAGCACTTCTCGTCGGGTCACGATCTCGGTTCGCCGCCGCAGCTCGAAGACGAGCGAGCGCGTGGGATCCCGGAGCGCGGGCTCGCGTTCTACGAGAACTTCCGGAAGTACAACCTGGACTACACGCTCAAGTGGAGGAACCTCGCCAAGCCGACCATCGCCATGGTGCACGGCTACTGCATCTACGGGGGCTGGATGATCGCCGCGGCCATGGACCTGATCTTCGCCTCCGAGGACGCCCAGTTCCTGGCGGGCCTGCTCGAGTACTTCTCCGTCCCCTGGGACCTCCACCCGCGTGTAGCCAAGGAGCTGCTCTTCGAGAGCCGCTTCCTTCCGGCCGAGGAGGCGCGGCAGCTGGGCCTCGCCAATCGCGTGCTCCCCCGCGCGGACCTGGAGCGCGAGACCCTCGCCTTCGCCGACCGGGTCGCGCGCAACGGGCGCACCACCCTGCGCATGTCGAAGCTCGCCGTCAACAAGGTCCAGGACATCCAGGGCTACAGCGCCGCCCTCGAGGCCTCCTTCGCCGACTTCCTGGTGATGACCCAGACCGGCCGGCCGCGTCGCAGGGGCGAGGACCCGCCGCGGCTCGGCGGCGTGGATCTGGCGCTTCGCGGTCGTCGGGACGAGGGCTCGGACGGGGGCTAGAGGCGGGCCCGGCGCACCGGCGGATCAGCTCGCCCCGCGCAGGTACCGGAAGCCCCGCCCCACGACCTGGCAGCGGTGGCGCGCACCCACCGCGTCCGGGTCCTTCGCTTCGTAGCCGGCATCGCCCGGGTACAGCATGAAGAGCTCGCCCGCCCGGTCCCGGCAGATGTGCGGCCGGAAGGTGATCAGCTCCTGGCCCGCCAGCTCGCGAACCGCGTGCTCGGCGCGAAGGTAGGCCGAGAGCCAGGTGACCGTGACGAAGGTGGGCGGTGCCAGGGCCAGCTCGCCGCACTCGTAGGCGGCGAGCGTCTCCCGCGGCGAGAGCCAGCGGTGGTCGACCATCTCATCGCCGTCGGGGCGCACGAGCTCCTCCCCCTGGTGCACGCCGACGAAGAACCAGGTATCGAAACGCCGGGGCGAGACCTCGGGGGTGATCCAGCGCGAGATCGTCTCGAGGCGGGTGTCTTCGATGCACAGACCGGCCTCTTCGCCGGTCTCGCGGATCGCCGCGTGGCGAGCGCTGGCCTCGGAGTGGGCATCCCCGCCGACGATGTCCGCGGGCTCGATGCGTCCGCCCGGAAAGACCCAGGGACCCGGCTTGTGCGGCTCCTTCCGCGAGGGAGCCCGCTGGAGCAGGAGCAGCTCCAGGTCCGCAGAGGCGTCGCGGAGCAGGACCACCGTGGCCGAGGGTTGGGGACGCTTCGATTCGCTCATGCTCTCCAGACCGCGATCGCGCGGCCGTCGATAGGGAACGGAGACAGACGATAGGCTGGAGGCAAGGGACCGGCGAGTGGTACCCTGCCGGGCTCCCATGCGAGCGCTGGCCCTCCTCTCCCTGCTCCTCCCCATGGCGACCGCGGCGTATGGGAGCGACCTCTTCGCCGAACGCATCACGGCAGCCAACGCAGCCCGTCGGCAGGTGGGCGGTCCCGATGCCACCGCGGGCATTGGCGACTGGGCCCTCGGCAATGGAACCCTGTGCGCGGCCGTCTCGGACACGGCCCACGAATCGGATCTGAGCGACCGCGGCGCGGTGCTCATCGACCTGGGTCACTGCGGTGCCGCCGACGACCAGTGGACCACCCTCCAGCCGATCCTCAACCTCTCCCAGTCCTCACTGGTTCCGGTCTCGGAGATCCGCGCCGAGCAGGAGCCGCACGAGGCGCGCATCGTGACCCGCGGTGTGCTCGGTGGCGTCGAGATCGAGACGACCTACGCGCTGGGAACGCGCACGCCCGAGGCCCTGGGCATCACGACCCGCATGACCCGCACGAGCCCGGGGCCCCGCTTCTTCGCTCACGGCACCGTCGTGCTCCACCCCAACGGGTCGCTGCGCCCCTTCACCGCGCAACGCCGCGCCCCCGGTCTCTCCAGGGGTTTCGATCATCCCGGCGGCGACCCCGCTGCGATCACGTCGATGCTGGCCGCGATCGTGCCGGCCGATCTGCTCGTATGGGTCGGGAGCTCCGCGATGGGGCCTGGCATCGCCTACGGTCTCGAGCTCGGAGATGCCGAGCGGATCGATGCCGACGGATCCCGGCGCAGGGCCCCGGCCTTCTCGATCACGGGGCCCAGCTACACCCTGGCCGGCACTCTGGTGCGCCCCTTCTGGTTCGGGGACGACGACGACCCGGGTCTCCTCGAGCTGGCCCAGGCGCCCCTCATGAATCTCGAGCTGGGCGACGCCCTGGTCCTGCGACGCAGGCTCTGGGTGGGTCGACGCGCGGACGTCGCTTCGATCACCGATCACCTCCAGGGCGATGCACCGATCCTGCGGGGAGCGGTCGGCGAGCCCGACGCGGTCGTCCACGTCGAGGCCCCGGAGGGCTCCCCGCTGACGACGGCTGCTGTCGACGACGCGGGGGACTTCGCGGTGCGTCTACCTCCTGGCCGCTACCGGCTCCGCGCTCTGGCACCCGGCTGGCGGGAGGTCGTGACCGAGGTCGAGCACCCGGGCCAGGGGCAGGCACTCGCGCTGGAGCTACCGGCCGCGGCGCGCGTACACCTGCCCAGGGGCCACGCCATGCGCTTGACCTTCCGGGGCCTGGGCGAGACGCCGAACCCCCACTTCGGTGACGACGGTTTCGGGCTGCGGATCGACGGCCATCCCATCCCCGGGAGCCTGACGGCGAACGACGTCGTGCTGAGCGGAACTCCCTACGATGTGCGGACCGTGATCGTTCCGCCGGGGCGCTACCGGGTCTACGCCGCGCGCGGGCCCGAATACGACGTCACGACTTCCGATCTGACCGTGGAAGCGGCGCAGGAGGCCACGCTCGACATCGTGCCGCCCCCGCGCGTCGCAGAGACGCGGGGCTGGGTGAGCGCCGACCTCCACGTCCACACGGGGGCCGGCTTCGATTCTGCCCTGCCTCCGGTCGATCAGGTCGCAGCCTTCCACGCGGCGGCGGCGGAGGTGCTGGTCGCGACCGAGCACGATCGCATCGTCGACCCCGGCCCGGCGATCGCATCGCTCGGCTTGTCCGATCAGATCCTGGGCGTGACCGGGGTCGAGGTCACCTCGGAGTTCAAGGGCGGCGAGGCGCCCTACACGAACGGCCATGCCAACGCCTTCCCGGTGATCGCGCGGCCGGAGCAGAACCGCGGTGGGGCGCCGCGGGCCGAGGGCGTTCGGCTGCGCGACGTGTGGGCGGAGCTGCGCCAGCGAGGCGATCCCATCCTCCAGCTCAACCATCCCCGCCAGTCCGCGGACCCCGACGACGGGCAGTCCTTCCTGAGCCACCTCGCCGTCGTGGGTCGCCCCTTCGATCCGACTCGGCCACTCGACGCGGACCCGAACCGCGCGCTGCTCGAAGCCGGCCCTCACGGCCTGCGCGACATCGACTTCGACGCCATGGAGCTCCTGAACGGGCACCACCACGAGGCCTACACCCGCGCCCGGACGGACTGGTTTGCGTTCCTGCAGCAGGGAGAGCGAATCACGGCAACCGCGAACAGCGACTCCCACCACCTGCGCAATCCGGTCGCCCTGCCGCGCAACTACGTGCGGGTCCAAGGCGCAGAGGGACCTCTCTCCGAGCTGGAGCCGAGCGCCTTCTTCGAGGCGATCCGCGGCGGTGCCTCCTTCGGAACCACGGGACCGCTCCTCGAGGTTGCCCTGGGCAAGGCGGAGCCCGGCCAGACCCATTCGGGTAGCGAGGCCGAGCTTCGGGTTCGCGTGGACGCGGCTCCCTGGGTTCCGGTCGAGGAGGTCCGGGTCTTCGTGAACGGCGTGCTGGCCGAGAAACGCGCGATCGACGGGCCGGGAACCCTGCACTTCCCGCTCCAGTTCCCCTCCGACTCCTTCGTCACGGTCGAGGCCGAGGGCTCGCCGGGCGAGATCTACTCCGTGGTGGCGCCCCGCTTCCTGCCCCTTGCGTTCACGAACGCGATCTACGTCGATGCAGACCGGAACGGCCGCTTCGATCCGCCGGGCCTGCCCTGAACCCGGCCGAGTGGTAGGCTCAGGCTCCCATGAATGCCAAGCAGGACGAATCGTCCCCTCTCACCAATCCCTTCTTCCGAATGGCCGACCGCCTCTTCGAGGCGCGCACCCTGCTGATCCACGGCGAGGTCACCTCCCTTCTCGCCCAGCAGGTGACGGCCCAGCTGCTGGCCCTCGAGGCCGACGGCGACGACCCGATCACCGTGTTCATCCACAGCGAAGGCGGCCACGTGGAGGCTGGCGACAGCATCCACGACATGATCCGCTTCGTGAAGCCACAGGTGCGGATGGTGGGCACCGGCTGGGTCGCGAGCGCGGGCACCCACATCTATCTGGCGGCGCCGAAGGAAGACCGGCTCTGCCTCCCCAACACGCGCTTCATGATCCACCAGCCCCTGGGCGGCGTGGGCGGTCGGGCCAGCGACATCCGCATCGAGGCCGAGGAGATCGTGAAGGCCCGTGAGCGGCTCAACCGCACCATCTCGGAAGCCACGGGCCAGCCGCTCGAGAAGGTCGAGCAGGACACGGACCGCAACTACTGGATGTCGCCCGAGGAAGCCCTCGAGTACGGGATCGTGGGGCGGATCGTCGCCAGCTCCTCCGAGCTCTGAACGCAACGCGAGGACCGACCGGGGAGCGGCCCGTTACGTTCGGGCCCATCCGGGGGTAGCCCGTGCCTTCGTGCGCAAGCCCTTCACGCGTCGGGACCTGAGCGAGACCTTCCGGTCGATCCTGGGCGAGGACTGAGCGGGCTACTCAGAGAACCGCCAGCTCGCGGCCGACGGTGGAAAGGGCCTCGAGGGCGCGCTCGAGGTGCTCGCGGGTGTGGGTCGCCATGTAGGAGGTGCGGATCATCGCGTTTCCAGCGGGCACCGCGGGGCTCACCACGGGATTGGCGAAGACCCCTTCCTCCTCGAGGCGGCGCACCATCGCGAAGCAGGTCTCGTCCGAGCCGACCATGAGGGGAATCACGGGCGACTTCGACTCCCCCGTATCGAAACCCAGGCCCTGGAGCTCCCGCTTCATGAAGCTCGTGTTGTCCCAGAGCCGGGCTCGCCGCTCGGGCTCGCGCTCGATGAGGTGGAGCGCGGCAATCACAGCCCCCGCCGAGGCCGGAGGCGGAGCCGCCGAGAAGATCGCCGGGCGCGAATGATGGCGGAGGTAGTCGATCACCGGCTCGGGACCGGCGACATAGCCGCCCACCGCCGCGAGCGACTTCGAGAAGGTGCCCATCACGAGATCGACCTCCTCCTCGAGATCGAAGTGCTCGGCGACGCCGCGGCCCCGGGCGCCGAACACGCCGACACCGTGCGCCTCGTCGAGGAGGATGCGCGCCTCGTGGGCCCTGGCCATCTCGACGATCCCCGGAAGGTCGACGAGGTCGCCCTCCATCGAGAAGACGGCGTCGACGGCGATCAGCTTGCCGTGGTGCTCCTCGGTGCGCCCGAGCTTGCGCGCGAGATCCGCGAGGTCGTTGTGGCGGTACTTCCGAAGGGAGCCGAAGCCGAGCCTTGCGCCGTCGATCAGGCTGGCGTGGTCGAGGGCGTCGAGGAACACCGTGCTGTGACGGTCCAGGAGGGCCGACAGCACGCCGAGGTTGACCTGGAAGCCGGTCGCGAAGGTGAGCACGGCCTCCCGTCCCGTGAAGGCCACGAGCCGCTCTTCCAGCTCCTCGTGGATCGCGAGGGTCCCGTTCAGGAGCCGGGAGCCGGCGCACCCAGTTCCATAGCGCTCCAACGCCTCGCCGGAGGCCTTCTTGACCTCCGGGTGGCTCGCCAGCCCGAGGTAGTTGTTCGAGCCCAGCATGATCAGCGGCGGCCCACCGCGGCGGTGCACCACCGGATCCTGGGGCGTGTCCAGCTCGCGATAGTAGGCGTAGAGACCGGCTGCGCGGACCTGGGCGGCTCGGTCGTTCTCCGCGCACTTCTGGAAGACGTCCATCGCGCCGGCAACCTACCGGATCTGGCGTGAAGTGCGGCTGAGGCGCTTGTTGAGAAATATTGAAACGTGTTCTAATTTTGGCTCCCTCGCGTCGAGGTGCTCTCGTGGACTTCACCGACTCCCCCTCCGAGGCGGCCTTCCGGGCCGAGGCTGTGGCCTTCCTGGAAGCCCACGTCCCGGAGGAGTTCGGGAGCTACACCTCCGGGGACGACCAGGAGAAGGTGTACGAGCAGCACCTCGCCTGGCAGAAGACCCTGGCCCAGCACGGCTGGGGCGCCCTCACCTGGCCCGAGAGCTACGGCGGCCGGGGCAAGGGCCCGATCGAGCAGATCATCTGGAACGAGGAGCTGAGCAAGCGAGGGGTCGGCCACTCCATGCTGACCGTGGGGATCGGCATGGTCGGCCCGACCCTCGTCGCCCACGGCACCCCCGAGCAGCAGGAGCGGTACCTCGGGCCGCTTCTCCGGGCCGACGAGACCTGGTGCCAGCTTTTCAGCGAGCCCGGCGCGGGCTCCGACCTGGCCGGGCTCGCCACCCGGGCTGTGCGCGACGGCGACGATTGGGTCGTGAACGGTCAGAAGACCTGGTGCTCGGGCGCCCAGCACAACGACTTCGGCATCCTGATCGCGCGCACCGATCCATCCCTGCCCAAGCACAAGGGCATCACCTTCTTCCTGCTGGACATGAAGGCGCCTGGAATCGAGGTGCGACCGCTGATCGAGATGACCGGCGAGTCCCACTTCAACGAGGTGTTCCTGAACGACGTACGGGTTCCGGACAGCGCCCGCCTGGGCGAGCTGAACGCCGGTTGGGCCGTGGCGCAGACGACCCTGATGAACGAGCGCATGGCCATGGGTGGGCTCTCGAACCTGCTGCACTTCGACGAACTCAAGGCACTCGTGGTCGAGGAGGCGGGGGGGCATCCGGATGCGACCCAGCGCGACGAGCTCGCGAAGGTCTACAGCCAGCTGCGCTGTCTCGAGCTCTTGAACGCCCGTGTCGTGTCGAAGCTGGGCCGCGGCGTCATGCCGACGGCCGAGTCCTCGGTGATGAAGCTCGCATTGGCCCGGGTCATGACGAAGGCGAACGCCCTGGCGATGAGGGCGCTGGGGCCGAAGGCCTTGCTTCGCCCGGGTTACTGGCAGAACGAGTACCTCTTCGCGCCGGCCTTCCACATCGCCGGTGGCACCAGCGAGGTGCAGAAGACCGTGTGCGCGGAGCGCGTCCTCGGCCTGCCGCGCGAGGAGAGCAGCGACCGTCAGCGCGCCTTCGAAGAGCTGCCTCGGAGCTAGGCAAAGGAGCCCCCATGAGCGTCGTCCTCATCGACAAGCAGGACCATGTCCTCACCGTCACCCTCAATCGCCCCGAGAAGAAGAACGCGGTCAACTGCGAGGTGATGTGCCGCCTCTACGATGCCTGGGTCGACCTCGACGAAGACGAGGATCTTCGCGTCGCGATCCTGACGGGCAACGGCGACACCTTCTGTGCCGGCATGGATCTGGGCGAGATCGGCAAGATGCGCACAGGCAAGCCCGACAATGAGTACATGGAACGGGCGATGAAGGAGCCGGCCGTGATCTTCGGTGCCTGGCTGAAGACCTACCGTCCGAAGAAGCCCGTGATCCTGGCGGCCGAGGGCTTCGCGCGAGCGGGCGGCACCGAGATCCTGCAAGGCACCGACATCCGCGTGGCCGGCGAGAGCGCGATGTTCGGCGTCACCGAGGTCCAGCGCGGGCTCTTCCCGATGGCCGGCTCCGCCGTGCGCCTGCGCCGCCAGATCCCCTACGCCGTCGCCGCGGAGATGCTGTTGGCCGGAGAGGATCTGCCCGCGCGCCGCGCCCACGAGCTGGGTCTGGTGAACCACGTCGTGCCCGACGGCCAGGCCCTCGCGAAGGCCCGCGAGATCGCGCAGCGCATCGCGGTCAACGGCCCCCTGGCGGTGAAGGCGATCCTGGCCACCCTGCGCGAAACGGAGACCCTCTCCGAGGAGGACGCCTTCGGGATCGAGCAGAAGTACGGCATGCAGGTGATGTCCTCCGAGGACGCCGCCGAGGGACCGCGCGCCTTCCTCGAGAAACGCGAGCCCGTCTTCAAGGGCCGCTGACGCCGCAAGGGCCTCGACACGCGGCCATCCCGTCCTCAATCCGGCATGCAAAACGACCGATGGGTCGGGCGTGCTGGAGACGCTTCCGTGGGTCGGCTTCGGGCTGTTCTGTGCCGCGAGCCTGTGGGTCGGGATCAGACTCCTGCGGCTGTGGACCCGCACTCGCCAGGTCGCCGAGCTGCTGGCGGCCGGCGCGCTCCTGCTGATCGGGCCGCTGGGCTTCGGCGGCGTGGTGCTCTCGAGTGCCCTAGAGAGCTACTCTCTGGCGCTCGCCAATGTCGTCTGGGCTCTTGCCGCGGCCAGCGTCAACGCCGGCTCGGCCGCCTGCTACGGCTTCTCGAAGCGGGTCTTCCGACCCGGCGAGCCGCGGGTCCGCGCCACGGTCATCACCCTGATGCTGGCGCTCGCGGTGTGCTGGTTCGGGGAGCTCTGGACCCACCGCTTCGATGCCAGCCGACCGTCCGGCCCCTTCACACGGGCCTCCGATTGGCTTCGGGTGGGTGCCCTCGCCTGGGGCGCCTTCGAGGCCCTGCGCTACCACGCCCGTCTTCGGCGCCGGCTCGCACTCGGCCTCGCGGAGCCCCTGCTGGTCCGCCGCTTCCTGCTCTGGGGGCTGGGTTTGGGGGGAGCAGCCCTCAGTTGCTCCATCGACGCAACCGCGAAGCTGTTCGTCGACCGGGCCCTCGACTACGCGGCCCTGACGCTCCTGGATGCCGCGGCCGGCACCCTGGCAGCCGCCTGCTTGTTCCTGAGCTTTCTGCCGAGGCGCGGTCGCCGCTCAACCCCTTCCCCGATCGTCCGATAAGCCCGTCCATGGGGGGCAGGAGCCGGGTCACCGTGGCGGTCCATGCGCCGGATCGGGCCTTCGCCCCCGGCGTCCAGACCGCGCTCATGCGCCTCGGCTACAACCTCATCTCGGCGCGTACGGCCCACCGCCAGCGAGACGACGGCTTGCTGCGGCCCCAGCTCCGCATCGTGGACGAGCGCCAGCTGAGTGAGCTTCCCGCCCGTCGGGATGATCTTCCGCAGATCCTGCTGATCGGCTCACGCGGCTCGACGACCACGGAGCCCGACGAGCCTTCGCTGGGGCGGGTTCGCCGGCGGGCTCGCCTGGCCGACCTCTACCAGCTCTTGCAGAACGCCCTCGAGCCGCAGCCACGCTCGGTGCCGCGCGTCACCGACGCACTTCCGGCTCGTGCCACACGGGGTCTCGAGTCCTGGTCCGGCGCGATCCGCTCGATCTCCGAGAAGGGCTGCCTGCTCCAGAGCACATCGCCCTTCCACGAGGAAAGCCGTGTCGAGATCTGCTTCCCGCTCGCCCGACAGGGGCTGGTGCAGATCCCGGCCCAGCCCAGCTACCGCGAGGGCGTGCGTACTGGCCTGGTCTTCGATCCGCTACCCGATGAGACCCGCATAGCCCTCGCCAGGTACGTCGAAGCCCGACTCGGCTCGTAGCGCGCCTACAGCTCGCTGCGATTCCGAGAGCGCGGATCCCGGGCCACTCTTCCCGTGTGATACACGCCGCGCATGGCGCGGCCGCGCCACGCGACGGTCGAATCGTAGAGCGGCTCGCGCGTGTCGAGCGTCGAGAAGAGGATGCCTGCCCGGTTCCGGTGCAGACGCCCCGTGATCACGCCGTCGGGGCGCACGAAGAAGCCCGGCCAGCAGCTCTCCCTGGCCGAGGAGTTGGGGCAGCTGATCCAGACGTGGCTGCTGGCAGCGGACGCCTGCATCGCGGCCGGCATGGTGATTTCGGGGAGGGTCGTGCCGCGATTGAAGCGGTGGTTCTCCGCCCCGACCTGGTCGCGCATGGCGGCGAGATCGGCGCGGGATGCGTTCGCCGCGTGGTAGGAGTGGAACACCATCTGGACGCCGCGTTTCTTGTACTCGCGATAGAGCTCCGGGTAGCGATACTCGTGGCAGATCAGCACACCGCAGCGGACGCCCCGGATCGCGAAGAGGCTTACATGGTCGCCGGGGCTGTAGTGCGCCAGGTCGCCGGTCTTCCCCGCGCGATCCCCGGCGCAGAATCGCTTGTCGTAGCGATCGACGATGCGGCCCCGCTCGTCGATCACGTAGACGCTGTTGTGGGGCTTGCGCCGCCCCGTGAGCCGGTGGCTGGAGCCGAGAAGGACCCGGAGCCGGAGCCGACGCGCGTGCTCCAGGACCTCGAGCGAGCATTCCCGGAGGAGCTCCCAATCGAAGCCCTCGAAGGAGTCGAAGTCGGCTCCCGCGTAGCCCGAGAGAGCGCCCTCGGCGAAGTGCGCGACATGGGCGCCCCCTTCCTTCGCGGCGCTCATCTGACGCAGGACGTAGCGCGTGTTCCGACGGAGGTCGGAACTCACGGGGAACTGGCAGGTGGCGATCTCGAGCTTCACATCCCTTCCCTACGGGGCCCCGTCGCCCTCCTGGGACCGGCCGGGCCGGGCGCTAGGTGCGCTACCCGGTCGCGGGCTCGCGAGCAGAACTCACGCAATCGCTCGTACGCGCTGCCCCGAGCCAGGTCTCGGCCTCGACGAGATCGCTGACGACGCGGATGTCGTCCGGCGCGTCGGCGCGAAGGGCCTGGTACATGCGAGCGAGACCGTAGACGACGGGGGTCGTCGCGATCAGGGCCACCCGCGAGCCCTCGGAGGCCTGGCCGTAGTGGGACACGAGGTGCGCAAGGCCGCGGATTCCCGCGCCCGTCACCAGGACCGAGGCGACGCCGGTGAAGTCGACGATCTCGTCCAGTGAAGGCGAATAGTCGGGATGGGCGTGATAGCTGATCACGTAGGCGGCCAGGGCGTCGTCATCCAGGTCGCCCACGGCCACCGCATGCAGGAGCGATCGCCCGGCGTCGATCGTGTAATCGATCCGTCCCACTCTACCACCCGACTTCCCTGGAGAAGATAGTGGGCGGGTGTGGATCGCCAAACACCGGCGTCTGCGGGTGCGGAGGTCGTCGCCGGTCGATTGCACGCCCATGAGTCGCCGGCCCTCCCATCCGGGCACCTTTGCGGCGTGGCAGGACTACTGCGTCGTGTGGGGGGGGTCGAGTACGAGCGCGCTGCGATGGGGCGGCAGGCACTGGGTGTCGCTGCAGGCCTGGAAGCGGAGCGCGAGCCCTTCGGGAGAGACGGCGGTCTCGCCGGGCGAGACGACGATCTCGACCGTCCCCGCGTAGACCTGGATGGCGGTCGGCGCGAACTCGGGCTGGTAGCTCCTTCCCTCTGGGTAGCGGACGCTGCGCCCTCCGAGGGCGGGCCCTTCGACGGCCGTGGCGACGAGGTAGGCCAGCGAGGCCGGGTTGGCGTTCACGTGCCAGCCCTCGTCGATCGTGAGGATCACCGCCAGCTCGCCCCGCTCGCCTCCCTTCCGCACGAGCCGGACCTGCACGTGATCCCCGCTCGAGGGGAAGGGGCGCGCGCTTCGCCCCTCGGCCTCGGACCCGCTCGGCGCCTGAAGCGGTTCGATGCCCCGCGACGACGGAGCGCGTGCCATGGCCGCGACGGTCGTGGGAAGGGCGTGGGGGGCGCGCTCCAGGAGAAGGCCTGCCGCTCCGATGATCCCGGCGGCGGCTTTCGCGTAGTCGCCAGAGCCGAAGCTCGCATCCAGGCTCCGCAGCACGCGGAGTGCCACGCCATTTCCTGCGGGCAGGGCGTTGTCCTCGAAGGGCTTGGGCCGGACGAGCAGGTCCGAGCCCTGCGGTGTCAGGAAGAAGGCGGCAGCCCCGCCGTCTTGCCCCGTGTCCTGGAATCGGGAGAGCAGGACGTCGCCGAGGCCCCGCGCGGCCGCGAGCCAGCCCGCCTCTCCCGTCGCGCCATGCAGCGCCAGGAGCCCGTCGGCCAGGAAGGCGTAGTCGTCCAGGACGCCGTCCTCTCGTACCCGCCCGGCGACGTAGGAGCGTCGCAGGGTCCCATCCTCGCCGAGGAGCCGCGCCAGGACGAACTCCGCAGCGCTCTCGGCACGGCCGAGATACTCCGGCCGCTCGAGCGCCCGGGCCGCATCGACCAGCCCCCGGATGGCCAGCCCGTTCCAGGCAGCCAGCGCCTTGGCGTCGCGTAGCGGCTGCGGGCGCGTCTCGCGCCGTGCCAGGAGCAAGCGGCGCTCGGCGTCGAAGCGGGCCAGCAGGCTCGCTGCATCTCCCACACCCGTCCTCTCCAGCTGCTCCTCGAGGGGAAGACGCACCCGTAGGACGCCATGCTCATGGGAATCGGGCAT
This sequence comes from Deltaproteobacteria bacterium, assembly GCA_002687015.1. Lineage (GTDB taxonomy): Bacteria > Myxococcota_A > UBA9160 > UBA9160 > UBA6930. Next base: position 9,752 of record NYZB01000236.1, on the reverse strand, counting down.
GGCCGCCAGCTCGTAGACTCGCAGGAGCTCCTCGGCCTTCTCCTTGCCGAGCACGGCTTCGACTTCTTCCCGGCTCCACAGGTACGACGCGCCTTCCTCTCCGCCCACCTCCGCATCCTGCGCCGAGACGAAGCCACCCTCGGGATGGCTCATCTCGCGGTCGAGGTAGGCGAGAGTGCGTTCGACGACCCGCCTGTAGAGAGGGCGCTCGGTGAGCGCGAAGGCCCGGGCGTAGACGCTCACGAGCTGCGCATTGTCGTAGAGCATCTTCTCGAAGTGGGGAATCGACCAGGTCGGCTCGGTCGAGTAGCGATGGAAGCCGTCGCCGAGATGGTCGTAGATCCCACCCAGGGCCATCGCGTCGAGGGTGTGGACGAGCATGGCCTCGACCTCGGGATCCTCTTGCATCTCGAGGTGCGTCAGGAGCAGATCGAGGGAGGGCGGACGCGGGAACTTGGTGGACTGCCCGAAGCCGCCGTAGTCCGCGTCGAAGTCACGGGCCAGCCCATCGAGCGCCTGCCTCATCAGGTCGCCCGTGGGAAGCAGGATCTGCTCTCCACCCCCGAGGAGCGCCATCTTCCGAATCTGCTCGGTAACCCGCCCGGCGACGGCCAGGATCTTCTCCGGCTCCTTCGTCCAGGCTTCCTGGAGAGAGCGCAGGACGCGGGGGAAGCCGGGCCGGCCGAGGCCGTCCTCCGGCGGGAAGTAGGTCCCCGCGAAGAAGGGCTCACCCTCGGGGGTCAGGAAGACCGAGTTGGGCCAGCCGCCGCTGTGGGTGAGCAGGCGCGTGGCCTCCATGTAGACCGCGTCGATGTCGGGCCGCTCTTCGCGATCCACCTTGACCGACACGAAATGGGCGTTCATGAACGCCGCGATCGCCGGGTCGGAGAACACCTCCCGCTCCATGACGTGGCACCAGTAGCAGGTGCTGTAGCCCACGGAGAGGAAGACCAGCTTCTGCTCGGCCCGAGCCCGCTCGAAGGCCTCCGGGCCCCAGGGATACCAGTCCACCGGGTTGTGCGCGTGCAGCTGCAGATAGGGACTCGCCTCGAGGGCGAGCCGATTGGAGGCCGAAGCACTTCCGGGATGGGAGGCGGGAGACATCGGGGTGGCCTCCTCTCGATCGGCGCTTCGTTCGGGTTCCCGATCCGCCAACAGGCGATAGCCTAGCAGGGCGAGGACGCCCGCGAGCACGAGTCCGGGGAGCAGAAGCCTCGATCCGAACACTAGGGACGGCCCGCGTGGAGCCCGAGCATTGCGCGAACAGGGCCCTTCAGGGTGTCGTCGACCCCGTTCCCTCGACCGGGAGGCCGGCTGCCTGCCAGGCTGCGAGGCCTCCCTCGATGTGGAAGACCGTCTCGTAGCCGGCGGCCAGGAGCGCGCTCTCACCCTTCAAGGCGCGCGGCCCGACCATGCAATAGAGCGCGACGCCATGGGGAGCCTCCACTTCGCCGATGCGCTCCGCCACCTCGTCGAAGGGGATGTTGATGGCACCGGGGATGTGACCCGAGGCGTACTCCCCTGCCGTTCGCACATCGATGACGGCGGGAGCGGCGCCCGCTTCGCGCTGGGCGTGCAGGTCGGCGATGCTGATGCTCGGCGCTCCACCGGGCTTGGGATCCCCGGCCCAGCTTCCCGCGGCCACGAGAGCACCGAGAACGATCGAGATGACGATTCGGCTCATGCGATGTCTCCTCTAGGCGTGCTCACGCGCAAGGCTACCACGCTTCCCGGGCCGAAGAGCGGGGACGGGGCCGCCGGGCAGCGTTAGGCCCCGAGCAGATCCGCCAGCTTCGAACGATGCTCGGTGGCATCACCGAAGAGGGTGTCGTCGGCCGTGGCCCGCTTGTAGTAGAGATGGGCATCGTGCTCCCAGGTGAAGCCGATGCCACCGTGGATCTGGATGTTCTCCCGGGCCGCATGGTGGAAGGCCTCGGCGCAGGTGGCCTTCGCCAGGTGAGCGGCCTCCTGGAGCTCATCCCGGTCCTCGTCTGCGACCCACCACGCCCAGTAGGCTGCCGCGCGAGCCAGCTCGAGGTCGAGGAGGACCTCGGCCGCCTTGTGCTTGATGGCCTGGAAGGTGCCGATGGGCTTGGCGAACTGGACGCGCACCTTCGCGTAGTCGACGGACATGTCGAGACAACGCGCAGCGCCCCCTACCATCTCCGCGCTGAGAGCGATCGCGCCCTGGGCGAGCGTCCTGGCCAGGGGTGCGGCCCCCTCTCCGGGCACTCCGAGCGCCTCTCCGCGAGCACCGTCGAGCTCGATGCGGGCCAGCCTGCGGGTCGGATCGAGGGGCTCCTGCGGAGCCGCCTTCAAGCCGGAGTCGTCCGCCGACACGACGCAGAGCGTGATGCCGTCGTCGCCCTCCGTGCCGGGCAGGCGTGCGGCGACGATGAGCCGGTCCGCGACCTGCCCGTCGAGGACCAGGCCCTTGGAGCCGGAGAGACGAAAGCCGCTGCCCTCGGGAACCGCTTCGAGCTTCAAGGCCCGCGGCTCCCAGCCGACGCCGTCCTCGGCCAGGGCGAGTGCGGCAATTCGCTCGCCACTCGCGAGGCCGGGCAGCAGGGCGGCGCGCTGCTCCTCCGCTCCGGCGTTCAAGATGGCGCAGGTTGCGAGAACCGAGCTCGCCAGGAAGGGCGAGGGGAGCAGGACGCGCCCCATCTCCTCGAGGACGATGCCCAGCTCGAGGAAACCGAAGCCCTGGCCGCCGTAGCCCTCGGGTACGTGCACCCCCTGGAGACCGAGCTCCTCGGCCATCTGCTTCCAGACCGCTCGATCGAAGCCCTCGGGCAGCTCGCTCATCCGACGCACTTCGCTGCTCGGCGCCTTCTCCTCGAAGAAGCGGCGCAGCATCTCCCGGAACTCGTCCTGCTCCTCCGAGAACGCGAAGTCCATGTCTCTCTCCGTACCGCCCCGCCGCTAGGGCTTCTCGCTGCTCACGATCCAGGTCGAGAAGTACTGCGAGCCGCCGCCATAGGCGTGGCCCAGTGCCTTCTTCGCGCCATCGACCTGGTGCTCACCCGCCATGCCGCGCACCTGCAGGGCCGACTCCGCGAAGCGGATCATCCCGGAGGCGCCAATCGGGTTCGAGGAGAGCACGCCGCCGGAGCAGTTGACCGGCAGCTCACCCCCCAGCTTCGTGGCTCCCTCGTAGGTCATCTTCCAGCCCTCGTTGGTCGGGGCGAAGAGCATGCCCTCCATCCACATGGGCTCGAACCAGCTGAAGGGCACGTAGATCTCGGCGCAGTCGATCTCCTCGCGCGGGTTCTGGATGCCGGCCTTCTTGTAGAGGGAGGCCGCATTGTCGAGGGTGGCCTGGGGCATCACCTGGTCGCGGCCCGAGAACATGGTCGGCTCGCTGCGCATCTCGGTGGCATGCACCCAGGCGACCGGGTTCGGAGCCTGCCTGGCCAGCTCCTCGTTCGCGAAGATCATCGCGCAGGCGCCGTCCGACGAGGGACAGGTCTCGAGGTAGCGGATCGGATCCCAGAGCATGGGAGAGTTGGCCACCATCTCGAAGCTGATGTCCTCGAGCTGCAGGTGGGCCAGCGGGTTCTTGAGCGCGTGCTCGCGGTCCTTCACGGCCACGCGGATGCCCGTGTCGTCGGGTGCGCCCGAACGCCGGATGTAGCCGCGCACGAGCGGCGCGAAGTAGCCGCCGGCGCCAGCGATCGTGGCCACCGAGAAGGGCATGGAGATCGAGAGCGCCCAGGTGGCGTTCGACTCGGACTGCTTCTCGTAGGCGACGGTGAGCACCCGATCGTGCACACCCGACTGCACCAGGCTGGCCGCCACGACGGCCGTCGAGCCGCCCACGCTGCCGGCCGTGTGCACGCGCAGCATGGGCTTGTAGGCCCCGCCGACGGCGTCGTTCAGGAAGAGCTCGGGCATCATCACGCCCTCGAACATGTCGGGGGCCTTCCCGATCACGACGGCGTCGATGTCGTTCCAGGTGAGCCCGGCGTCCTCGAGGGCGCGAAGCGCGGCCTCTCGCAGCAGCCCGGGCATCGAGAGCTCCGCCCTCTTGGCCGCATACTTGGTCTGTCCGATTCCGACGACTCCGGTGAGCTCTGCCATCGCTCAGCCCTCCAGCACGCAGACGAGGTTCTGCTGCAGGCACGGCCCCGAGGTGGCGTGGGCCACCGCGCGGTTCGCGCTTCCCTTGGTAATTCGATCGGCGGCCTCTCCGATCCTGGAGAGGCCTACGGCCATGATCGGGTTGCCCGCCAGGGCCCCGCCCGAGGGGTTGACCTCGGTATCCGATCCCAGCCCGAGGGCGCGTTCCACCAGGATCTCCTGGTGGCTGAAGGGAGCCGAGAGCTCGGCCACGTCCACCTTGCCCGCGCCCACGCCGGCCTTCTCGGCCGCGATCTCGGTCGAGCGGCTCCGCGTGAGATCGCGGACGCCCAGCTCCTGGGGCTCGCAGATGTGCTCGATGCCGCGGATCCAGGCCGGGCGCTCGCACATCTCCTTCGCGCGGTCGCCAGCCGCGAGCAGGACCGCCGAGGCGCCATCGGAAATCGGCGCGCAGTCGTGCTTGCGCAAGGGCGACACCAGATACGGCTCGCTCAAGATCTGCTCCGCCCTGAAGTCGCCCGCCACCTGGGCATTGGGGTTGTCGAGCGCGTTCCTGCGGTCGCGAGCCGCTGCCTCGGCCATGTCGCGTTCGCTCAGCACTCCGCCCTCCAGACAAAGCCGCGCCTGCAGCGCGGCGATGCTCACCGCATCCGGCCACAGTGGCATGGTCGTGTAGGGGTCGAGCTGCAGCGCCATGGTCAGGGGCAGGTCGCCCATGCTGGGCTTGCCGAAGCCGTAGACGAGAGCGAGATCCGCGTAGCCCATCTGGATCTTCACCCAGGCCTCGTAGAGGGCCCAGGCACCGTCCATCTCGACGTGGCTCTCGCAGAGGGGCGGCCAGGCGCCGACCGCGTCGAGACCGCTCACGAAGGCGAAGGCCGCGCCCGCCAGGTAGTCGCTGGAGCCCGAGCAGACGAAGTCCAGGTCTTCGCTGGTAATCCCGGCCCGCGTCTTGAGCTCGTGGATCACCGGAATGAGGATCTCGACCTCGTTGCGGTCGCGCTCACGGCGGACCGACTCCGATTGAGTGAAGCCGACGACGGCGACGTCACGCATCAGATGTGCTCCTTGTACGAGTCGTAGGGGGCATCCGGCTCGTCGATGGGAATGAAGTAGAGGATGTTCCCCACCGAGGTCTCCCACTCCTCCCGAGGCTTCCACTTGGCCTGCAGCCGCATTCCCATGTGCACGTCCTCGAGCTCGCACTCGCTGAGGACGTGATGCATGGCGGTGTCAGCGCCATCGAGCACCACCTGGATGGCCACGTAGGGAAGCTCGAGGGGGATGTTCTCCGAGGGCACCCTCACGATCGAGTAGGTGACCAGCGTACCCTTGTCGGCCACCTCCACCGGCTCGCCGTCGATGGGCACGCCATGCTGCGGGCAGGAACCGCGGGTGGGGATGTAGACCTTGCCATCCACGGGACAGCGCTGGCCGAGCAGCTTGCCCTCGGCGAAGGCACGCAGGAAGCGCGAGGCGGAGGTTCCGGCCGAGTAGGTGTAGTCGAGCTCGACCGGCATGCGGAGCATCTCGACCGGCTCGTTGGCGTCGCTTTCTTGTTCGCTCATGGCTCCCTCTAGGCCTCCCCGTCGACGGGTACGAAGCTGAGATCGGTGATCATCCCCGTCGCCTCATCGGACCAGCGCGCCGTGACGCGCATGCCCGTCTTCATGGCTTCCTCGCTGCCCGCGTCGACGACCTGCACCATGGGGGTGTCGGCGCCGTCGAGCTGCACGAGGGCGTAGGCAAAGGGCCTTGCAAGCGGCTGCGCGGCCCGCGGCTCGCCCACCCAGGCCCAGCTCTTCACCACGCCGGCCGGCCCCACCTCGACCAGCTCCTCGATGGCGGCGGCCGTGTCCGGGTCGTACTCCTTCGGCGGCACCATCACCGTGCCGTCCGCACGCCGAGCACCCAGGATCTTGCGATCCCGCAGCGCGGTGGCAAAGCGGCTCAGCACCGGACCCAGCGAACGCTTGTAGGTGTACGCCATCTTGTGGGGCGCAGTGAGGGAACTTTCCTGACTCATGTAGGGGGTCCTCCGAGAATCAGCTCGATGGCCTGGGCCATGCGTTCGGCCACGGCCGTCGCGGGATGCAGGCCGCTCGACCAGCCGAGCAGCGCCGCAAACCAGATGTGATTCAAGATCAGGGCGATCGCCTGCTCCCGCTCACTGCCGATCGGCTCGCTCAGCGGGCGCGAGAGCTCCGGCTGCTCGCCGCGCAATGCGGAGATGATCATCCGTCCGATCCGCAAATGAAAGCCGGCCTGCTGGGCGGCCGTGGCATGGTCGCTGGCCGCGATCGCCCGCAGCACGGCGCGGGCGAAGTCCGGCCGGCGGGTGAAGGTCTGGGTGGCGCGGGCGAAGAAGTCGCTGGCCCGCTCGGCGGGGCTGTCGCCCCGGGGCGGGCTCTCGCCCATCACCCGCTCGAGACCCTCGTTGCCCTCGTTGACCGCGTAGAGGAGGATCGCCTCCTTGCTGGGGAAGTACTTGTAGAGGGTGCCCAGGGCCACGTCGGCGCTCTCGGCCACGTCGCGCAGGCGCACGCCGTCGAAGCCACCCTGCTCCGCCAGCTGCACGGCGGCGTCCACGATGCGGCGGATCCGGCGAAGCTGGCTGGCGGCCAGACCGGTCGCGCTGGGGGACTCGAGGGGAGAGCTCACGAAGCCAAATTAGAACACGTTTCAATTCGGTTGTCCACCCGAAAACAGAAGTGTTTTCAAGTAGTTACCAACCCGTCCGAGTCTCGGCCCCGCTACCGGACCAGCAGGAGGACCTCGTTGCTGAGCAGGCCTCCGGGTGTCGCGAGCTGGATCGTGTGGTTGCCGACGGGCGGCAGCTGCGCCAGGTCGATCCGGAGCCGCTCGTCGTCGCAGGCCGGTAGATCGCCACCGGTCTCGCAGACGACGTCGCCGGCCACCGCGCGCCCGTTCACGAGGACGATCGCCCCGTCCACCACGTGGCGTCCGAACAGGGTGAGGGTCGGCATGCTGGTCAGGACGGGCATCTTCTGGAGCGAGGTCTGCTGGTTGGGGCGCAGGGGGGGCAGCCAGAGTGCCGGCTGCGGGTGCTCCACGTCGGAGTTGGGGCCCAGCCGGGCGGTGGCCGTCACGACCGCGTCGCCCTGCTGGGCTGCCAGGATGAGCTCGGCCCGGGTCATCGGAGCGATGCGGGGATCGTGGGTGGACTCGTACTGGCCGCCCTCGTAGACCAGGCTGATGTGGTTCCAGGGAGCCCACCCGTCGCCGAAGAAGAGCCCCTGGGAGCTCAAGGCGCACGCCGCTCACGCGCAGGTCGACCACTCCGTCCTCGTCGGCCTGCTCCAGCCGCTGCAGCAGGGCGGTGGTGGCGGCCGCCTGGCCTCCGGAGGTGGTGGTCGGATCGAGGGTCACCTGCCGTCCGAAGGCCGCCGAGAAACCGGTCGAGCCCTCTTCGAAGAGCTGGAAGAGCTGGAAGGGGCCCGTCCCGGTGCTGTTGCGGTTGGTGAGCGGGAAGGCCGCCGAGCCGAAGGTCATGCCCCAGGAGTAGAGCTCGTCGGGCCCGTGGTTCGCATCCCAGGGCACGTCGTTCAGGCGCGGATCGCGGAGCAGCTGCCACATCCCGGCGCGACCGTTCGGCAAGAGCAGGTGCCGGTCGGTGAGCCCGCGGAAGGTCGGCGCATCGAAGCCGGTGCCCGGGGTGTTGGTGCCCGCCCAGAAGGGGAGCGAGTGGCATGCGCCCGCCCGGCTGCAGCCGGGGTGGACCGGGTCGATGCCGATCAGGAAGTTCACGAAGCCCTCCGCGGCCAGCGGAGAGAACTGATCGTCGATCTGGCGCGAGCGCGCCGGGGGGTAGGGAACGCTGCGCAGGAACACCGCCATCGCGTCGCGGTCCAGCTCACCGAACTCGCCAGCCAGGCCGAGCTCGTTGCGGTCGGTGGGACAGGCGAGCTGGTCGCACATCGTGCCGGACATCGCGCCGTTCACGAGATCGCGGAAGCAGCTGTGCTCGTCGGTGCAGGTGGGCGCGGCGACCTGGCCCGAGTCCGCAAGCTGCGCGTTGATGCCGCCGAAGGGGTCGCCCGGCACCCCGTCCCAGTGGAGAGGCAGGGTGTCGCGCAGGCCACGGATCGGCATCGTGGTGCGCGGCTGGGCCTGGTCGCAGCCGGGCGTGATGCACTTGGCACCGAGGTTCCACAGGAGCTGGTCGGTGTTTCCGTCGGGGTGGCAGCTCCCACAGGAGAAGGTGCCCGTGGTGGAGCCAGCCGCGTCGTTGAAGGCGATGCGGCCGCGCTTCACCTCGGGGTGGGTCGGATCCCGCAGCTCGATCCGCGCCGTCTCGCTGGGCGCCGCCGGGTCGAAGACGTCGACGACCGACACGCTGTTCTCGATGGCGTTGTAGACCCAGGCACGGGCAGGGGCGCCGTCTCCGTCGGATTCGAGGGCCAGCCCCCGCGGAATCGCGCCGACACCCGTCACCCCCAACACCTCGCCGGTCTCGGCATCCATCGTGAAGAGCCGGTGCGAACCGGCGGCCACCGAGACGACCGTGCTGTCGTCGTCGCTGATCTGGATGCCGAAGGGGGTCGCGAGCTGCGAGCCGGGTGCCGGATGCTGCGGGGGCAGCGGCTCGAGCTCGATCAGCTGGACGTCGCTGCAATCGACCGAGCAGTCCACCCGCGTGATCTGGTTCAGGAAGGCGCGGTTCTCCAACTCCAGCAGCTCGTGGCCCTCGGTGCCCGACGCGCCGTTGGCATCGTTGCGGGCCTCGGTCTGGGCGATGAAGACGCGGCCCTGCGAGTCGATCGCCAGGCCGTAGAGCAGCGTGCCGAGGGTGGAGACCTCGAAGAGAGGGGTCTCGTCTGCCGTGTCGTAGATGAAGAGATCGCGATCGGGCGTCTCGGGCCGGCGGATGATGTCCGCGACCATGTTCCGGGTGAGGATGACGTCGATGCTGTTGGAGGCGAGATCGAAGAGGTGGAAGGTGCAGCCGTCCGGCTGCCCGAGAATGAAGCACCCGGAGAGCTCGGTCTGGTTGCCCGACTCGAAGGGAATCGCGAAGAGCTTCCCGCCGCGCACCGCGAGGGCGCGCGGCTCCTGGGCGAAAACCTGGATCTGCTTCGTCACGGCGCGGCTCGCCACGTCCACCACCGCGATCCGGTTGCGCGACGAGAGCGCGACGTAGGCCTTCTGGGAGCTGGCGAAGGCGATGCCCACGGGCTCGTCGAAGTCGGTCACCGAAGCGCCGGGCTTCCACGCAGTGACGGTCGCAACCACGTGGTAACGGGTGGGGCTCGCGGGATCGACGTCGACCACGCTGACGGAGTCGGACACGTGGTTCGAGACCCAGACCTCCTTGCCGTCCGGCCGCACGGCCACGCTCACCGGGTCGATCCCGGTGGCCACCCGGGCCAGGGTCCGGTGCGTCTCGGTGTCGATCACCTCGAGTCGGTCCGCCGCCGTGTTGGCGACGTAGAGCTCGCGGAGAAGGGGCGAGAGCGCGATGGGCGCGGCCTGGGGGCTGGCGAAGGCCGGGTGCCCGGTCGGTGGCTCCTGGCAGGCGAGCAAGACGGAGGTCAGGGCGACCCACCCCGCCAGACCAGGTGACTGCTCCCCCGGCAAAGCCGGGGGCATCAGGTGAGCCGCTCAAAGCGGCTGGACGGGGCCGCTGCGCGGCCCCTGGCGCCCCCCTACGG
>NYZB01000235.1 GCA_002687015.1 Deltaproteobacteria bacterium | reverse complement strand
CGGCAACCCCTGCAACCCCTGCGGCGGCAACCCCTGCAACCCCTGCGGCGGCAACCCCTGCAACCCCTGCGGAGCGAACCCTTGCAACCCGTGCGGAGCGAACCCTTGCAACCCGTGCGGAGCGAACCCTTGCAACCCGTGCGGAGCCGGCACGCACTGAGGGCGTGAGCCCAGGGGTCCGGGAGAGCCCCGTTCAGCGGATGGGATGGCTCTCGACGACGTCCCAGCGGAAGGCCCCGCCACCGCGCTCGAGCACCGCGATCTCGAGCGTGAAGTCGTCCGAGGTCTCTCCCCGGCACATGAGGCGATGGCCCTGCGTTCCGGTCAGACCGGAGGGGCAGCGGATGGTGGCCGTCGCGCCGCCCGCCTTCTTCTCGAACTCGGCCTCGATCGACGACGCCAGCCCCTCGCCACTTTCCTGGTCGCTCGAGATCGAGCTGGACACCTCGACGAAGCAGCTCAGGGCCAGCACGGCGACCAGGCAGATCGCGGCCATGGCGAGACGTCGACGGGGCATCGGGAAGGCCTCCAACGATGGGTGGGCGCAAGGTGTCCGCCCCCGTGAACCCCGGATCGGTCGGCCGCCCAGGGGGGCTTGAGCTCGGTCCCCTCTTCGCAGGTGCGTGGCGGTGGCCGGCGTTGCCGCGGGAGCCGGGCTTCGCCGACCCCGCCGGTGCCGCGGGGCGGTATGGTCTCCCGATGGCTCGCATCCTGCTCTGGGCAGCCGCCGGCGTGGCGGTCCTCGTCTGCGGGTTGGCTCTCCTGCTCTTCTTCGTCGCGATGGCGGCCCTCGTGCAGGTGGGCTCGCTCGACCGGTTTCCCTGGGAGCTGTGGATCTCGCTGGGCGGTGGGATGGCGGTCCAGGTGCTGCTGCCGCACCTGGCGGCGACCGCGCTGGCCTGGTGGCTGTTGGCTCGGGTCCGCCCGACCCTCGATCGGCGTTGGCCACCCGTGATCGCCGGGCTGCCGCTGGTCGCCGCGATCACCGTGGTCCCGCTCCTGGCCGAGGGCTTTCCCATGTGGCAGCCCCAGACCGCAACGGATGTCCTCGCCACCGCCGCTCTGATCGTGGCCGCGACCAGCGCCGCTCTCCTGCTGCCCAGGCGGCTGTCCGCGCGCCTCGCTCCTGGAACGCTCGCCACGTGAGCTCGGGGAGCCGCCGCGGGCCCGGCCGCCCTGCCCTGCCCACCGAGCAGCAGCGGGAGCGCCTGCTCCTGGCCGCATCGCGGACGCTGCGCGGCGATCCGAATCCCCGGATCAGCGTGCTGGACATCGTTCGCGAGGCCGGCATGTCGACCCGCAGCTTCTACGAGTGCTTCGGCTCCAAGGACGAGCTGTTGCTCAGCCTCATCCGCGTTTCCGCGGAGCGCTTCATCGCGCGCATCGACGCGGCGTTCTCCGGGCTGGAGGATCCCAGCACCGCGATCGGGCCGATCATCGAGGCCTACCTGGAGCTGGTGCCGCTCATCACCCTCGATCGCGCGACCCTCGCACCGGAGACCGCGGCGGCCAGGGAGGAGATCCGCCACGAGTACTTCGCGCGGCTCCGGGACGGGATCGTGGCCCGGCTTCAGCAGGGGGTCGAGGCGGGCCTCATGAGGCGGGTCCCGGATCCGACCGTGATCGACATCATCATCCTGGGGGTCGAGGCGCTCACGATGCGATATCACGAAGAGGGGCGTCTCGAGGAGCTGGCCGGACTCCAGCCCCAGCTCCTCGAAGCCTTCGTGCGGCTCACGAGCTGAGCCCTCGGCCGAAGCGCCCGACCCCCGCGGGGCCAGAACCGGGCACGGGCACTGTCCATGCGGAAAATAGGTAAAACACCCGTTTTCTATTTGTAGTATGATGCGCGCGGCCATTGTTGCCCTTTGGAGCCCCACCCATGCGCAGCCAGCTCACCTCCCGTCTCCTCCTCCTCGTGTTGTGTGGTCTCCTGACCACGTCCTTTGGATGCGGTCAGCTCACCATCCGGACCTGGGTGAAGATCGTCGAGGAAGAGAGCGGCGGCTCCATCACGATCGACCCGGAAGGCCCGAGCCCCACCGTGCTGCCCGTCGACCGGATCCAGGGTGGCTTCCTCACCGCGGTCGTCGTCAACACCAACGATCTCGACGGCATCATGAACGGCACGGTCGCCCTCGAGGACGTTCGCATGGCCGGCTTCGCGCCCCTGGTGGGCCCCTTCTGCACCTGGAACGACGTCACGGGCTCGTCGGGGGGCTGGTTCGCGGTGAACCTGTTCACGAACGAGACGACCAGCGAGATGTTCCTCGATGCCAAGGCCCAGACGGGAGTCAGCGAACTGTTCGGCATTCCCCCGGTCGACTTCGAAGAGTTCATCGACTTCGACCTCGGCGGGGCCGTGGATCCGTCGGTATTCGCCGTGGCACTCGAGACCGGCACCATCGACGGCCTGCTCGCGAGCACGAGCACCTTCGCGAGCCGCACGGAGCTGTCCGGCCTCACAGCGGACTTCTTGATCGATGCCTCCACTCTCAGCGACGCGACACCGCCTGAGTTCGATGTCGACCTGCTGGACTTCTGCACACCCTTCTTCGAGGAGCAGGGCAGCGCGCTGCACTACAGCGTCAATGTGAAGTCGAGCTATCTCAAGACCCTGGCGAACGACTCCTCGAAAGAGCCGCTCACGATCGATCTCGCGGAGCTCGGTGCCGTACCGGGTGACACGCTCCGGCTGAGCACGGTGGGGACCTACAGCCCGATCGTAGCCCTCAACGACGGCACCGCGCGCAAGCTCGGCGGCGTGTTCAGCGCCACGCCGGACCTGTTGGCGCAGAACTTCGGCTACCGCGTTCCCGACGCGATCGACGCCGGCTCCAACATCGTGACCTGGCCTCAGGAGTGGTGCTTCTGGTGGTTCTGGCAGTGGACCTGCCTGCCGCTCGAAGGAGACGACATCCCCGAGGACTTCCTGATCCAGACCGACACCGATGTGGTCGTGCCCGCGGGCGCGAACTACCTGATCGTCGCACCCATCGATCCCCTCCGCTTCTACAACGACAACGTCGGGCTCGGCTTCGGCGTCACCGTCGACGTCAACCCAGGGCCCTAGCCGACACCCCAACCCGAACGAGGGCCAGCCAGCAACCCAGGGTGTTGGCAGAGGGGGTGACCCCTTCGTCAACCCGGGGGAGGCGTGGCTGCGGTTCGCCGCTGGAGGCCGCTCGAGGCGGCGTAGACGACGGCCGCCAGCAGGATCGCCAGCGGACCGGGCGGCACCGAGACCCCGAAGGCGGTCCCGAGGGCCTGGGCGAGCACGAGCCCGCCGACGATGCTGGCGGCGGAGAGGGCCACCGAGAGCGCCATCATTCCGCGCAGGCTGCTCGTCCAGTGGCGCGCCGTCGTCGCGGGCAGCGTCAGGAGCGCGATCGCCAGGATCACGCCGACGACGCGGATCACGGTCACGATGGCGAGCGCGGTCAGCCCCATGAGGCCCAGGAAGACGGCTTCCGCCCGGACACCGGCGACCTCGGCGTACTCCTCGTCGAAGCAGACCGCTTCGAAGAGCGGATGGAAGACCGCCACGGATCCGAGGATCAGCACGTCGAGGGCGACGATCCACGCGATCGTCTCCCAGGAGACGAAGAGCAGACTGCCGAACAGGTAGCTCATGAGGTCGGGCGCGTAGCCCGGCGCGAGTGCGACGAAGACGATGCCGAGAGCCATGCCCACCGACCACACGATCGAGACCCAGGTCTCGAGCGCCTCGCCCAGGCGACGTTGGGCCTCGCCCACCAGCAGGGCCGCCAGCAGGGCGAAGCCCGTAGCGCCGAGCAGCGGCGGAAAGCCGGCCAGATAGCCGAGCCCGACCCCCCCGAAAGCCGCATGGGCGAGCCCGCCGGTGAGGGAGCTGATCCGCTTGGCGACCACGTAGCTGCCGATCAGGCCGCAGGCGACACTGGCCAGCAGGCCCGCGAGCAGAGCCCGTTGCAAGAAGGGCTGGTCGAGGGCGTCGATCACCGGTGCTCGTCTCCATGGTCGGAGAGCACCCGGTGCGGATGACCGTGGGCGAGCAGGTCCACCGGGCACCCGTAGGCGGCCTCCAGCACCTCGGTGGTGAGCTCCTTCTCCGGGTGCACGTGGAGCCTGCGGTTCAGGCAGGCCACACCGCGCACCTGCCGCGAGATGGCGCCGATGTCGTGGGAGACCACGACGACCGCCATCTCCTGGGAGAGCTCCTCGAAGAGCTCCCAGACGCTTCGCCCGATGCGCTCGTCCAGGCTGGCCGTGGGCTCGTCGAGGAGCAGGAGCTCGGGCTCTTGCACGAGGGCGCGGGCGATCAGCACGCGCTGCAGCTGCCCGCCGGAGAGCGCGCCGATCGGTCGCTCCGCGTGGGCGGACATCTCGACCCGCTCGAGAGCGCCGGCACAGGCCTCGGGGTCGGAAGCGCCCCCCCGCAACCGAGACCCCAGCCTTCCCATCCGCACGACGTCCTCGACGCGGATCGGAAAGTCCTGATCGAAGCGAAACACCTGGGGCACGTAGCCCACCCGGCCACGCGCTGCGCGCGGCTCCCCACCGAGCACCCGCACGCGGCCCCGGTCCGGGCGGGCGAGTCCGAGAATCACCCGCAGGAGGGTCGTCTTGCCGCCGCCGTTCGGCCCGAGCAGGGCCAGGTAGTCCCGCGGGCCGATCGTGAGGCTCACGTCTTCGAGCACGGGGATGCCGCGCAGGGCGAGCCCCACTCCCTCGAGCTCGACGGCCGGCGATCCCTGGTCTGCTGCGCTCACGGTGCGAGGCCCTCGGCCAGGCGCTGCGCGACGTGCCGCAGGTTGGCTGGCCAGTCATAGGCCAGCGGGTCGAGGGTCTCCACTCGGGCGCCGATCTCGCCGGCCACCACCCGGGCCGCCTCGGGGCTGAACTGGGGCTGGACGAAGAGCACGCGCGCGCCGGCGCTGCGCGCCGCGCTGATGCGTTCGGCGAGCCGTGCAGGGCCGGGCTCCTTGTGGCCGTGCTCGATCGCGAGCTGCTCCAACCCGTAGGCACGGGCGAAGTGGCCCCAGGCCGGATGGAACACGAAGAAGCGTCGCCCCCGGAACGGCTCGAGGGTCCCCTCGAGGAAGGCCTCGAGATCCGCGACCTCGGCCTGGAAGGCCGCCAGGTTCCCGGTCAGCTCGGACGCCTCGGCGGGGAGGAGCTGCGCGAGGGCCGGGGCCAGACGCGCGGCCAGGGCGACGACGCGGTCGGGTGCCGTCCATTCGTGGGGGTCGTCGCCGCGCTCTCCCGAGCTCGCCTCGTGGAGCGAGACCACGGCGAGATCCGGGCGTTCGGCGAGCATGGGCCCCAGCCAGGCGCGCTCGAAGGGAAAGTCCGGATGGCCGACGGGGACGACGAGCGCGGCCTCCGCCATCGCCTGACGATCGGCCAGGCTGGGTGCGTGGCTGGCGGGGTTCGCACCGGGCGGGATCAGCACCGCGACGCGAACCCGGGGCCCAGCCAGGCGATCGACGACGTACTGGAGCGGCACCACGGAGACGACCACCAGCGGGCGAGGGTCGGAGGGCTTCGCGGGACCGCAGGCCGAGAGGCCGAGGAAGACCCCGCACAGGAGGGCGGCCAGCGAGCGGCGAGGTCGGCGAATCCCGGGCATGAAGGGGCGGGAGGGTAGCGGCGCCGGGCGGATTGTCGGCCGACGCTGCTCGCCGAGCGGATTGCAGAGGTCGCCACTATGGGCCGAGCAGGTTGCAGCGGTCGCCGCTACGCGCCGGCCCGGCGCGCGAGCTCCCAGGCGCGGTGTGCAATCGGGGCCACCCCGTCGGCCAGCTCGGTCGCGAACTGGCTGGCCGCCGTGCCGTCGCGGACGCGGCCCAGGATGCCCTGGAGAATGGCCGCGGTGCGAAACTGGTTGTAGGCGAGGGCGTAGGCGAAGTGCTCCCGGCTGACAGGTCCGGCGACGCTCTCGTAGGTCCCGATCACCTCCTCCTGGGTCGGGATCCCGAGCGCGCGGAGGCTGGCCTCGTCCTGATCCTCGAAGACGCTGCGCGGGGTGTAGCGTGCGGCCAGCTGGTAGGTGAGGTCACCGAGGGGATCGCCCAGGGTCGCGAGCTCCCAGTCGAGGACGGCGATCACCCGCGGCTCGGTCGGGTGCACGATGGTGTTGTCGAGCTTGTAGTCGCCGTGCACCAGGGTTGGAGGTCGGTCGGGCGGCAGGTTGGCGGGCAGCCACTCGATCAAGCGATCCATCTCGGGAATCGTCTCGGTCTCGGAAGCCCGGTACTGCTTCGTCCAGCGGGAGATCTGTCGTGCGAAGTAGTTGCCGGGCCGCCCGAAGTCCGCGAGGCCGAGCGCCTCCGGGTCCGCGCCGTGGAGCCTGCCCAGGACGTCGTAGAGCGACTCGTAGATCGCGCGGCGCTCGTCCGGCCGCTGATCGGGAAGCAGCGCATTCCACAGCACGCGACCCACGACCCGCTCCATCACGTAGAAGGAGGTGCCGATCACCTCCGGGTCCTCGCAGAGCAGGTGGGCCTTCGGGACCTCGAAGTCGATCGTGTTCAGTGCCGCGATCACGCGGTACTCGCGATCGACGGCGTGAGCCGAGGGCAGGAGCTTGCCGGGCGGCTTGCGGCGCAGCACGTAGCGGCCCGCGGGACAGGCCAGCTCGTAGGTCGGGTTCGACTGCCCGCCCTTGAACTCGCGCACCGTGAGCGGGCGCTCGAAGCCCGCGAGGGTGCCGCTCAGGTAGTCCTCGAGACGGCCGACATCGAAGCGGTGCTTCTCCCGCACCTCGCCCGTCCCGCTGAAGCGCTCCTGGATCTCGCTCACGCGTCACTCCGGATCGCTGAAGCTCGGCTCGCGCTTCTGCATGCCGGCCTGCACCGCCTCGAGCTGATTGGGCTTGCCCATCAGCGTGCGCTGCAGCCTCTCTTCGAGGGCGAGCCCTTCTTCGACGGTGCCCTGCACGGCCTGGTTCCAGAGCTGCTTGGCCGCACGCACCGCATTCGGGCTGCGCCCTGCGATCTCTCTCGCCAGCTCCATGGCTGCCGCGTGGGGTTCGTCGCTCAGGTGGGTCGCGATGCCCATGTCCTTCGCGTCGGTCCCCGAGATCACGCGCGCGGTGAAGGTCAGCTCCTTGGCGACGTCGAGGGGCACCACGTGCCGCATGGTCTGGGTGGCGGCGACGTCGGGGATCAGACCCCAATGGGCCTCTCGCAGGGAGAGCCGCGCGTCCGGGGCGACGAAGCGGATGTCGGCGCCCATCGCGATCTGGAAGCCGGCGCCGTAGGCCACGCCGTGCACGGCCGCGATCACGGGGACCGGAACCTCCTGCCAGACCCACGCGCAGCGCTGGGCGAAGTTCGCGGGCGACTCGTCGGTCTTCTCGAGGAGGTTCGGACCCTTGCGCTCGCTGCGGTCGCGCGCCATGAGGCTCGGGATGTCGAGGCCGCTGCAGAAGGCCCGCCCCTGGCCCGAGAGGACGACGGCACGGAGGCTCTTGTCCCCGGTCAGCTCGATACCGGCCTCGGCGAGGGCCACGAACATGTCGAGATCCACGGCGTTCATCTTGTCCTCGCGGACCATCCGGACATCCGCGATACCGTCCTTCTTCTCGATCCGTACGCGCTCTTCCACGGCTCTCTCCCCGGGCAGGTAGTGACAGGTGCGGTGTCATGATGGCACAATCGGGGCCGATCGTCGGAGGAGATCCCCCATGGCGGAGCCCCGCCCCGCGCTGCCGTCCGGACTGGTCGTCTTCGTGAAGCGCGAGTGCCCGACCTGCGAGCTGGTCGTGCCCGTGCTGGCGGAGCTCTCGGCCCGGACCCGGCTCACGATCTACTGCCAGGACGACCCGGGCTTCCCAGAAGGGTTGGGTGCCCTGGACGAGACCGCGCTCGAGCGCTCCTGGCACCACCAGATCGAGGCGGTCCCGACCCTGATCCGCGTGGAAGACGGCGTCGAGCAGGAGCGCGCCCTCGGCTGGCACCGCGGTGACTGGGAGGGCCTGACCGGGATCAGCGGGCTGGGCAAGGAGCTGCCCGATTGGCGGCCGGGCTGCGGCTCGCTCTCGGTGGACCCCACCCGCGAGCCCGAGCTGCGCCTGCGCATGGAGGGAGAGGGGCTCCGCGCCCGGCGCGTCGAGGTCGCCGCGCTCGAGGACGAGCAGGAGGCGATGTTCGAGCGGGGCTGGACCGACGGGCTGCCCGTCGTCCCGCCCACCCGGCAGCGGGTCGTGAACATGCTGCAGGGCACGACGCGCGCGCCCGACGAGATCGTCGCCGTGGTACCGCCGGACATGGCGGAGTGCAGCGTCGAGAAGGTGGCGATCAACGCGGTCATGGCCGGCTGCAAGCCCGACTACCTACCCGTCGTGATGGCGGCGCTCGAAGCCGTGTGCACCGACGAGTTCAACATGCACGGGGTCCAGGCCACGACGATGGGCGTGTCCCCCGTCATCGTGGTCAACGGCCCGATCCGCCGCGCGCTCGGCATGAACTCGGGCGTCGGTGTGCTCTCGCCCGGAAACCGGGCCAACTCGACGATCGGACGCGCGCTGATGCTCATCGTCCGCAACCTCGGCGGCAGCAAGCCGGGCGGGGTCGACCGGTCGACCTTCGGCCACCCCGGCAAGCTCGGCGTCTGCTTCGCCGAGGACGAGGAGGGCTCGCCGTGGACGCCCCTGTGCAGCGAGCACGGCATCGAGGCGGGCAAGAACGCGGTCACGCTGTACGGAGGCGAGGGCCAGCGGCTGATCATCGACCAGCTCAGCCGCGACGCGGAATCCCTCGCGCGCAGCCTGGCCTCCGCACTGCTCGCGGTGCACCACCCGAAGATGGGCGTCGGATTGGCCGTCATGCTGGTGATCGGGCCCGAGCACGCCTCCAGGTTCCGCGAAGCCGGCTGGAGCAAGGACCAGCTCCGGGGCGCGCTCGTCCAGGAGATGATGCGCCCGGGTCACGAGGTGATGAGGGGCGCCGGCGGCATCCCCGAGGGCATGCCCCTGCCCGAGCAGGCGAAGGACGCGCAGATCCCGAAGTTCCTGCCCCACAATCTGCACATCGTCTACGCTGGAAGTGGAGCGGGCCTCTTCTCGGTGGCCATCGGCGGCTGGCTGACCGGCGCCGAAGGCAGCCAGGTCGTCAGCAAGGAGATCGGAACATGAGCGAAGCCCAGGTGCTTCTCGATCCGACCAGCGAGCGAAAGGAGGAGAAGCGCCCGCGGGCGCCCCGCCTCCCGGACCTCGAAGGGCGCACCGTCGGGTTGCTCGACATCTCGAAGCCGCGCGGGGACGTGTTCCTCGATCGGCTCGCCGAGGGCCTCGCCGCACGCGGCGCCCAGGTCGAGCGCTACAAGAAGCCCACCTTCACGAAGCCCGCGCCGATCGACCTGCGGCACGAGATCGCCGTCAAGTGCGATGCGGCGGTCGAAGCGCTGGCGGATTGAGGCAGCTGCACGACGTGCAGTTTGCACGACACGACGGACCTCGAGAGCCGCGGGATCCCGGCCCTCTACATCGCGACGACCGAGTTCCAGGACGCCGCCGCCGCCCAGGCCCGCTCGCTCGGAGCGGACCCCGTCGGCATCTTCGTCGCCCATCCCATCCAGGACCGGACGGACGAGGAGCTGCGGGCTCTCGCCGACAAGGCCCTGGAAGCCATCCTCTCGGGGCTTCTCGAAGCGGGCTAGAGCTCGATGCCGTGGGGAGGGAAGAGCTTCTCCTCGTCGGCGATGCACTCGGCAAAGCTGGGACGGGCGAGCATGCGGCTCACGTAGTCGGCCAGGGCCGGCCAGCGGGCCGCGTCCACCTTGCCGCCGGCGTGGTGCATGTTGACGAAGTGGGTGGCCACGGAGATGTCGGCGATGCCGAAGGTGGTACCCACCAGGAACTCCCGATCCCGCACCTGGCTCTCCAGGTAGTCGAAGACGACGGGCAGCTTCTCCTGCAGCGTCGTGCGGGCCGTCGCGACGTCCCGCTCCTTGCCCGCCATGGCCGGGAAGATCATCGGGCGGAACATGCCCATGCCGACTGGCAGGGCCAGCACCGAATCGGCGTACTCCTCGAACCAGAGGGCGCGGCCCATCTCGAATGCGTCTGCCGGATACAGCGCCGGATCAGGCTGCTTGCGTTCGAGATAGGCGCAGATGGGCGACGAGTCGGGAATCGTCCCCTCGGCACCCTCGGTGCCCACGGAGCGATCGCGAAGCACCGGAATCCGCTTGGCCGGGTTGATCTCCGCGAACCAGTCGGGGGCCGGGAACGGCATGACCGCTTCCAACTCGTACTCGACGCCTTTTTCGGCGAGCAGCACCTGGACCTTGCGGACGAAGGGCGAGCCCTTGACGCCCAGGATCACGAGATCGGTCACGAAGACTCCTCCGGGCACGCCAACTAGTGGCAGAGAGAGTGACGTTATATCACGCCCGGAGCCTGGCATCAAAGCGCGGAGGCGTGCTTCTCGGAGCTCTCCTCCGTGGCCTCGGGCTCCCGCACCTCTGCGACCGGGGGAGGGGCCTCCGCCACCGCGGTGCGCTTGGCCAGGTGCCCCGCCGCGACCGAAGCGCGCAGCTCCTCGAAGGCCGCGCCCACGTCCGCCGCGAAGGCGTCGAGATCCGGCACGAGGTGGGCGTCGGCCTGGAAGCCCCAGCAGAGCCGGCCCTCGTAGCTGAACAGCGCCACGCCCAGGCCACTGCCGGGAAGCAGGGGCACGGCGGGATAGAGCGCGAGCATCTTCGCCCCGACGCTGTAGAGCGGAAACTGGGGGCCGGGCACGTTGGTCACGATCATGTTGACGGGGCCCTGGGCCAGGCTGACGCCGCGGGCCAGCATCTCGGGTGACATCCACTCGGCCGCCGCCATCAGACCCTCGATCCCGCTGGCGGCGCCGCTCTTCTTGAGCTTGGCCGTCTCGTCGCGCACACGGGAGACGCGCTCCAGGGGGTCGGCCTCGTCGACGGGCATCGGCACGATCCAGGACGAGACGTGATTGCCGAGCTGCCCTTCGTGCTCCTTGCGCCGGACGTTGACCGGCGCGAGCACGCGGAAGTCCAGCTCGGAGGTGTCCACCCGGCGCCGCGAGAGATAGCGCTCGACGGCCCCGGCCACCGTCGCGAGCACGATGTCGTTGACCGTGCAGCCGAGCTCGCGCCGAAGCTCCTTCACGTCTTCGAGAGGCATGGTGAGCCAGCCGAAGCGGCGATCCGGACTCAGCGCGCCACCGAGCGGCGTGTCGGATGCCGGCCAGATCGAGCTCTCGACGAGCTCGCTGAAGACCCGTGCGTGGCGCTTCAACTCGGCGAGCGGCTCGGCGTCCGCGGCGCCGAGCCAATCTCGCGCCGCCTGCAGGGCCTTGCCGGGCAGGGAGGCGCGGTGGCGGATCGCATCGAGCAGGAGCTCGGCGCCGCTCGGCTCCGGACGCGGGATGAAGGGCAGGGTCTCCTCCACCGGAGCCTCCCGGTTGGGCGAGAGGAGGATCTCCGCGAGCCCGGCGCCGGCGGCGCCGTCGATCATGCAGTGGTGGATCTTGTTGAGCAGGGCGAACTGCTCTCCGCCCTCGACCCCCTCGACGACCCAGATCTCCCAGAGCGGCCGGCCGCGATCGAGGGGCCGCGCGAAGATGCGCGAGGCGAGCTCCCGCAGCTGCGCCTGGGTCCCGGGCTTCGGCAGCCCGATGTGCCGGATGTGGTAGCCGATGTCGAAGTGCCGATCGTCGACCCACACCGCCCAGCCCTCTCCCGGGGTCCAGGCCAGGCGCTGGCGGTAGCGCGGGATGCGGTGCAGCACCGCCTCGACCGCGGCGCGATAGCGGGCCACGTCCACGCCCCCATCCTCACCGCGCAGGGGCTCCGCCTCCAGGATGGCCATGCCACCGACGTGCATGGGGGCGGTGTCGCTCTCGGCCATCAAGAAGCTCATGTCCTGGGCCGACAGTCGCTCGAATCCATAGCGGGCCATGGCAGATCCTCCGCACGCCGGAATAGCAAGAGAGGTGCCAGCTCTGACCCGCCGTCAGCGTCCTTCCTGGCTCGAAACCGGCCCACGAGGGGCCGGACCTGCCCGCATCCTGGACAGTGCCCGCCCGCGAAGCGGGCAGGTGCCCACCCCCCATCGGCGGCGCGGGGCTCGCGGGCGCGGAAGCGGAGCGGTCAGCGCCCGGAGAACTCGGGCTTCCGCTTGTGCGCGAAGGCCTCGACCGCTTCGCGGTGGTCGGCCGTCGCGGCCGTCGCCACGATGCCCTCGGCCTCGTGGGCCAGGCAGGTCGACAGGTCGTCGCGCAGGGCGCGGTCCAGGTTCTCCTTCATGTGGCGGTAGGCCGTCGTCGGTCCGGCGGCCAGCTCCCGCGCCCAGGCCAGGGCGCGCTCCCGGAGCTGCGCGGCCGGCACCACGCGGTTGACGATGCCGAGCTGCTCGCAGCGCGCCGCATCGACCCTCTCGGAGCTGAAGAAGAGCTCGCGGGCGCGGGAGCTGCCGACCAGCTGGGTGAGGAAGAAGCTCGCCCCGTAGTCGCCCGAGAGCCCGACGTTCTTGAACCCGGTCGTCACGAAGGTGTCGTCGGCCATGATTCGCAGGTCGCAGGCGAGGGCGATGGAGAGCCCGGCCCCCGCGGCCGGCCCGGGGAGCGAAGCGAGCGTGGGTTGGGGAAGATCGTAGAGTGCCCCGGTCAGGCGGCGTTGCCTTCGGGTCAGCTCGGCCACGGCGTCCTCGCGGGTCGCTGCGGGGCCTTGCCGCTTCGCGCCGCCGCCCATGCCCTTCACGTCCCCGCCGGCGCAGAAGGCCGTGCCCGCTCCCGTCACCATGACGGCGCGGATCTCGGGGTCCTGGGGAATCACGGCGAGCAGGTCGCGGAAGGCGGGACTCAGCTCGTCCGACAGGGCGTTGCGGGCCTCGGGCCGGTTCAGGGTGATCACGGCCACGCCGTCTTCGACGTGGGCCAGCAGTGTCTCGGTTCCCGTGTCGAGCTCGCGGCGCCCCGGCACGCTACCAGGTCTCCAGCCAGGGCCGCAGATCCGCTTCGAAGGTCCACGCGCTGCGCGGCTGGGCGTGGATCGACCAGAAGGTCTCGGCGATGTCGTCGGGTGCGAGGATGGAATCGGGCCCGCGCTCCTCGATGCGATCTCCGAGGAGCCCGCGGATGAAGGCCCCGTCGATCCCCCCGTCGATGATGACGTGGGCGACGTGGATGCCCTCGGGTCCGAGCTCACGGGCCATGCTCTGGGCGAGGGCGCGCAGCCCGTGCTTGGCGCTGGCAAAGGCCGCGAAGCCGGGCCCCCCGCGGACGCTGGCCGTGGCGCCGGTGAACAGGATCGTGCCCCGCTGGCGCGGCGCCATGCGGCGCGCGGCCTCCCTTCCCATCAGGAAGCCGGCAAAGCAGGCCATCTCCCAGACCTTGAAGAACTTGCGGCTCTCCATCTCCCGGATCGGGATGTTGATGTTGGCGCCCGGGTTGAAGACCGCGACCTCGACCTCGCCGATCTCCTTCTCGACGCGATCGAAGAGGCCGACCACCTCCTCCTCCTTGCGCGCGTCGAGCGCGAGCCCGACGGCCTTGCCGCCTGCCGCGGCGATCTCCTGGCAGAGCTCGTCGAGCTCATCGCTGTGGCGACGCCGGATCCCGACGGCCGTGTAGCCCTCGCGCGCGAAACGGCGACAGAGAGCCGCTCCGAGGCCCGGACCGGCCCCCACCACCAGTGCGACGCGATCCTCGGACATGCCGTCTCCTCCCGGGCGCTGCGCTTCCCGTCCCCCGACGGGAACCGGCAGGATGGCGCAGGTCGACCGCAGGTGCAGGCAGGGTAGGACGGCGCAGAAGAGCTGGAGGCCGGCCGGCGCGCCCCGCGCCAGCCGGCCTCCTGGGACCGGGGCTTCCGCAGCAGCTAGGGCGTGGGCGACAGGTCCAGGAACACCGACACGAACTCGCCGTTGCGCGAGGCTTCGAGGAAGCCCAGCTGGAGGCCGAGAAGGTCGGGCAAGGGGAAGGAGCCGAAGGAATCGGCCAGCGAGGGCAGGGTCTGGTCGAGAGCGAACTCCAGGACCGCTCCGAGAACGGTCTCGTTGGTGAGGATGGGGTTCGCCACGATGTCCACGTTGAGACTGCCGGGGACGACGCCGCCGATCGTCACGGCGATCTCACCCGCCACGAAGTCGAAGTCCAGGCCCACCTGGGCATCGACTACGAGCTCGACGAGGGGGGCGAAGCCGGGCCGGATCAGCTCGATCGCGAGGCCCGGCACGTAGAGCTTGCTCAGCTCACCCGAGGGGCCGATCTCCCCCGTCACGAAGGGGGCGAGCTGGGGCTGGATGTGCAGCTCCAACGGCGTCGCGGGGTCCATGCCGGCGAGCTCGGGGATGAAGAAGGCCAGCAATCCCGCGGTGATCGGCGTGGGGCCGCCTCCCAGGTCGAGCTCGGTCATCACCTGGCCGAGCAGCCCGCTCTCCACCTCGGCCTTGAGCAGCTGGTTGAAGGCCGAGGAGCCGATGGCGAGGGCCAGGTCAAAGGGCACACCCCCAACGGGCGTCAGCGTGCCGAAGGTGGGGAAGACCTCGTCGATGTGGAAGGAGGCGGCCAGGTCCGGCGCATCGGGGGCGAGCATCGTCGCGGTGATGCGCGCGTCCGTGCCCAGGGTGAGCCCATCGGGATCTTCGTCGATGGCGAAGTGGGGCGCCTCCAGGTTCACGCCGATCTGGCTGCCGATCGACCCGTCCAGGTCGAGGCCCGCCGTGGCGACCTCGATCGCCTCGGCGACCGGTGCGTCGATCGGGCCCAGCCCGTCCGGATCGCTGAGGAAGTCCTGGAAGCCCTGGGTCACCGTGCCCTGGAGGCTCCCGATGATCAGCTGGATGATGTCGCCGATGATCGGGACGTCGCAGAGCCCGCTCGTGAAAGTCTGCTGGAAGCCCGTGAATCCCACGCTGATGGAAGTCTGCTGGACGTCGACGTTGGAGGGGTCGACCGCATCCGGCTCCACCTCGTAGCTGCCGGGCAGGGTCGTGGCCGTCGCGTTCAGGCGCAGGCCGCAGCTCGGCACGAGGCCCGAGCCACTGATGTACAGGTGGATCTCCAGATCGTGAATCGTGATCGTGCCCGTCATCACGTCCAGGGCCGGAACGATGTCGACGTCGA
This sequence comes from Deltaproteobacteria bacterium, assembly GCA_002687015.1. Classification (GTDB taxonomy): domain Bacteria; phylum Myxococcota_A; class UBA9160; order UBA9160; family UBA6930. Next base: position 926 of record NYZB01000235.1, on the reverse strand, counting down.
AGCCCGAGATGCTCGGCGGCGGGTTCGCGACGGAGGTCGTGGAGGAGCCGAGGCAGGTACCGAAGGGGCCGGGAATCTGGCAACCGCTGTCGAGCACCGTGCCGACCGGCACCAGGGTGGCGGGATCCAACGCGAAGAGGCCGGACATGACCGGCTCCATCTCATCGAGTCCGTTGGCGGAGATCCGCATCGCCATGGCCTCGAGGGAGAAGTCCCCGTCGAGGGTCGAGTCGCCGGCGAGGACGGTGAGGCGCTGTCGCCGCACGACGTTCTGGTAGTCCATACGGACGAGGATCGGATTCACGATCGCGACCGGATCGAGGGTGACGCTCGTCGACCAGGTCAGGTCGGGCTGGATCGGAACGACCACGCCGTTGACAGTGAGCACCGCCGTGCCGAGGGGGACGTACTGCACGCGACCACTCACCAGGACCGTGGGAGCGGTCGTGAAGGTGCCGTTGGTCGGCGTGTCGACCAGCAGCGGCGGCCCCGGGCCACAGGCCAGGAACATCGCGAGCAGCAGCAGCGCCCCTGCGAGGGTGGACATGGGCTGCCGGGACGTGAAGAGCGGGGTCATGGGTGCCTCCTTCGTGGCCTCTTTCTGCTGGTAGCAAACCCGGTGCCAGTCTGAGTGACTCCAAGTCCCTGTGTTTTCGGGTAGTTAGTTTGTCCTCTTGCGTATCGTCCGGCGGTCGATGGGCAAGTCCCTTCCGCGGGCGTGGCAGACCTTTTCCCAGCTCTGCCGGGCCAACGGGAGCCGCCTCGCGGTGCAGACAGCCCGAGATGCGGGGAGAACACCGCGAAGGGCTCATGCCGGGTGGGGATCGCGGTGACTGCTCCCCCGGCAAAGCCGGGGGCATCAGGTGAGCCGCTCAAAGCGGCTGGACGGGGCCGCTGCGCGGCCCCTGGCGCCCCCCTACGGGGGG
>NYZB01000234.1 GCA_002687015.1 Deltaproteobacteria bacterium | reverse complement strand
GGGCCAGGTCGCCTGCGGCGAAGCCGCGGAGGCGACACTGCGTCCACGCAACGCCGGAAGCAGGGCGTCCCGGCCGAGCCATGAGCGTAGGGTGCCCGCCGCCCCGCGATCTCAAGGGAAGGAGCGAAGCGGCCCCGGCCCCGCTGCGCAGCAAGGAGCGAAGCGGCCCGGTGTCAGCCGAACGAGCCGGATGGGCAACTACGGAATGAAGGTCCCCGGCTTCTACCCGGGGGCCCGCCGGCCGGCGGGGTCAGTCGATCAGGCCCTTGCGACGCTCGGCTTCCTTCTGGATCCGGATGGCCTCGGTCTGCTCGTCGGTGAGCAGCGCCGTCGCGACCTTGGGGCGGAAGACCGAGTAGAAGGCCGGAACCACGGTGATGGCGCCGATCATGTTGATCACCATCAGGATGGTGAGCAGCTGGGCCATCTCGCCCTGGAAGCGCAGCTCCGGGCCCAGGGGGCGCGGAAGCGCCCACATGGCGATGCCGCCCACGATCGTCGTGGCCGTGAAGGTCACGGCCATGCCAGTGGTCCGCACCGCGCGGCGCACGGCCTCGTCGATGTCGGCCGTGTCGGCGACCTCCTGGCGGATCCGGTCCACGATGTAGATCGCGTAGTCGACCCCGATTCCGACACCCACCGATTGCACCGGAAGGGTGTTGATGTTCAGGCCGACGCCCTTCACGGCCATGTAGGCCAGGGAGAGCATCGTCGCAGTCGCGATCTGCAGCAGGATGATGAAGCCACTGGGCACCGACTTGTAGGTGACCGAGTGCAACACGAAGATGATGAGGAAGATGAGCGCGATGTTCGCCACGTGGCTGCGCTCCACCTCGTCGTTGGTGGCTGCCAGGATGCCCATGATCCCGCCGGCCAGCACGAACTGCATGCCGCGGGTCCACGAGTTGGTGGGCTGGTAGCGCGGCACGCCGTCCACAGCCTTGGTGTCGAGCACGATCAGGTCGCGGGTGTTCGCGGCGACGACCTGGATGCCGTACTCCTCGCTATCCCACCACCAGTCCACGTCGCCCGCGTCCCAATGGGCCAGGGTCTCGGGCCAGGTGAAGACGTCGCCTTCCTCCACCTCGTCGAAGGCGTCCTCGTAGTCGGTGACGGCGCCCTCGTTGAAATCCTCGAACCACTCGGGCAGCTCGCTCTCTCCGTTCTTCTGGTGGACCTCCAGGGTCTCGTAGCTGCCGTCCTCCTGCCGGATCTGCACGTCCAGGGTGTGGGCTCGCTCCGGGAGCAGCGGTCCCAGCATGTAGTAGAGGTTGTCGAGGATCTTCTCCTTCTCGAAGAAGCCCGCCCCCCTCTCTGCATGGTTCTTGTTGAGGCGGACGATCACCTCGCCGATCGGGTTCGCATGCACGTAGGCCTCGGCGGCCTTCGTCACCTCGAGGAGGGTGTCACCCTTGTGGTCCCGGTAGACCAGGGAGAGGTTGGCGTAGCGCCCGTCGTCGGTCATGAAGGGCCGCAGGAAGCCCGGCGCGCCGCTCTGGCGCAGCTGGAAGAGTGCCGCGCGAACGCTACCGGAGTCGGCCGGAATGTAGCCCCACTTGGGATCGCCGTAGTGGTTCTGGCCCCAATAGGCCTTCATGAAGGGCACCACCGATACGGCGGCGCCGAGATCCGTGTTGGCCTCCATGAAGCGCTGGAGCTCCTCCATGCGGAGGATCGGCTCGGCATCGCCGCTGGCGTTCTCCTTGTCGCCATCCGCGTAGACGATGAAGCTGTCGACGCCGCCGAACTTCTGGGCAATGACGGCGGTGGCCTGGTTCCACTCCTGATCCGGCCAGAGCAGCGGGGTTCCAGGGCTGGCCTCGCCGATCTTCGAGTAGAAGAGCGTGATCCAGGTGGCGCTGATGAAGAGGAAGATGGTCGTCCCCGCGATCACGTACTTCCAGGTCCGATGCGTGGTGATGTAGCCGATGAAGCGCGTGAAGCGGATCATGAAGGAGGGCAGGAAGTGCTCGGGCTCGTGGGGCGCGGGCAGGAAGCAGATCAGGATCGGGTGCAGGATCTCCACGGTGATGATGATCGAGAGCACCCAGAAGGCCCCGAACTCACCCAGGTCGCGCATCTGCGGGATCGTGGTGACCATGATCGCCAGCAAGCCCGCGACGTCGGTCACGATGCCCAGGGTGCCGGGCACGATCAGCTCGCCCATCGCGATGGTGGCGACCTCGCGCTTGGCCTCGTCCGGGCTCTCGTAGCGCGGCAGCATGATCTCGTAGTCTTCGAAGAAGCGCTCCGCCATCTGCACGGTGTGCGAGACGGCACGTGCCGTGATGATCATCGGGATCACGAGGATCAGCGGGTCGAAGGTGAGCCCCCGCCAGCCCGTGTAGCCGAGCCCCCAGATCACGGTGGCGATCGCTGCAATCAGGGGGATGAGCACGCCGTGCCAACGCCGGAAGTAGGCCCAGAGCAGCAGGAAGATCACGACCATCGTGAGAACCACGTAGAGCAGGATCTGGAAGGCGTACACGAGGATCCAGCCGACCAGCATCGGCACGCCCGAGGCGTAGATCTTGATGTTCTCGGTCTCTTCGACCTTCTTGATCCGCTGGATGTGATCGAAGACGGCCTTGTAGACTTCGCCGCCGGAGAGCCGGTCGGTCACGAAGTTGGCCATGATCAAGGCGGCCTTCTCGTCGTAGGAGACGAAGCGGCCGAAGATCACCGGCGGGTTCTGACGCACCAGCTCGCGGATCCGGTTCGCCTCCTCCTGCGTCTGGGGGATCTTCGGCATCAGGAGCCGGTTCTCGATGGCCCCGTCCGGCTGGATCTCGAAGACGCGGGTCGAGCGGTGGGTCACCGAGCGCACCTGGTCGTGGTTGACCGGATAGGGCGGGAACTTCCGGTCGAGGCGCCGGATCATCTTGAAGGCGGAGATCTCCTCTTCGCTCTCCTCTTCCCACTGGTCCCGCAGCTCGTCGCGGGCGTCGGTCTGGCTGTCGTAGGCGGGCAGCTCGTCGCTGGCCTCGACGCCGTCGATCGACTTCGTGATGCGGTCGATCTTCTGGAGGATCTCGGGGGTGAAGATCGTCCCCTCTTCCACCACGACCCCGATCACCACGCCGGTCGCCGAGCCGAACTTGGCGGCGAACTTGTCCTGGGCGTGGATGAAGGGGTGGTCGGGCCACTGATCCCGCGCGTTCGTATCGATCCGTACGGTGGGCCCCGGCAGGGGGATCCCGAAGGCCGTCATGGCCGTGTTCAGGATCGGATATCCGAAGAAGCTGGTGGAGGCGATCAGCAGGAACGCGACGAGCACACGGTGGCGCACGATCAGCTTCGCGAACTTCAGGGTTCCGGATTCACGGTGGGCGCCGGGGCTTTGACCTTCAGCCATCAGGATCCTCGAGCAGGGTGTGGAGAGTGTGGCCGCCCCGGACCGCGCGCCGAGTGCGAGGCCATCCCCCGAACCCCTCGCATCGCGCGCCGCCCCGACCGACCTTTTTCGGGCCCCACGGGTTGGGCCCAGGGATCGGTTCTACTACGAAAGGGGGAGAAATGCCAAGATTCCCGGGGCCTTCACCCGTCTTTCGCTCGCATGGGAAGCGGCCCGATTCGAACAGGACGTTCCAACCGTGGATAGCGATTCAAGACCCCGCGTCTTCGCGACGCGATCCCTGCCGGGCGGGGCACTCGAGGCCCTGACCGGGGAGCTCGAGCTCGAGGTGTGGCCCGGGCCGGGGGCACCCGCACCGGAAGTGCTGGCGCGTGCCGTGGCAGGGGCGGCGGGCCTCCTCTGTCTGCTCACCGATCGGGTCGATGCGCCGCTCCTGGCCTCCTGCCCGGAGCTGCGCGTCGTGTCGAGCTGCTCGGTGGGTGTCGATCACGTCGATCTCGCTGTCGCGACCCGGCGCGGCATCCCGGTCGGCCACACGCCGGGCGTCCTGACCGAGACGACGGCGGACCTGGCCTTTTCCCTGCTCATGGCCGCGGCGCGGCGCATCCCCGAGGCGGATCGCTTCGTCCGGGAGGGCCACTGGACGCCCGCGCGGAGTTGGGAGCCCGATCTGATGTTGGGTCGAGACGTGTACGGCTCGACCTTGGGCGTCATCGGTCTCGGCGCCATCGGCCGAGCCGTGGCACGCCGCGCCCAGGGCTTCGGGATGCGCGTGCTGGGTTGGAACCGGACGCCGGGGAAGGCACCCCCGGGCGTCGAGCAGGTTCCGCTCGACGCGCTGCTCCGTCAGTCCGCGTTCGTGAGCGTCCACGTCGCACGGACCGACGAGACCATCGGCCTGCTCGGCCCCCGAGAGCTGGCCTTCCTCCCCTCGGGGGCCGTCCTCGTCAACACGGCCCGGGGAGGGATCGTCGATGAGGTGGCCTTGGTGGAGGCACTCCGGTCGGGTCGGCTCGCGGGAGCGGGGCTCGATGTCTACGAGCAGGAGCCGCTGCCCCCGGATTCCCCCCTCCTGGCCGCTCCGGGCCTCGTCCTGGCTCCGCACATCGGCAGCGCCAGCGTGGCGACCCGAACCCGGATGGCGGAGCTGTCGATCGCCAATCTGCGGGCTGGGCTCGCAGGGGAGCGGCTGCCCCACTGCGCGAACCCCGAGGTCTACGACGCTCACTCCGAGGAGGGGCAGCGGGCGAGAAAGTCGCGTGGCGAGACCACCCGCGCGCCCCGGTGACGCGCCCGATCCGCCAGCTTTCGGTCGGCGGTGACCACGGCGAGGGTCCCGGGAGCCCGTGACCCGCGCACTTCGGCCAGGAGCCACTCGTCGGCCGAAGGGGCGAAGACCACGCGAGTCCTCGCGTTCGGGGCCTGGGCGCCGGGCTCCTGGGGCTCGGGTCCGTCGAAGACGACGCAGAGCTCGCCTTCGCCGTCGAAGCCGGCGATCCGGGTCAGCAGTCGGGTACGTGCCTCGCCGCCCCACCAACGGCCCCGTTCCCTGCCGGAGAGAATCCCCACGTGCAGGACGTTGAAGCCATCGACGAGCCAGCGCTCGGGCTCTTCCATGGGGGCTTCATGGTACTCCCGACGGCCGCGACGCCGACGCCCAGCAGGACGAAGGCGAGCACGACGCCACCGGTCTCGAGGAGCCCGCGGACCCAGGGAGAGAGGCGGTCATGCATCATGCCTCCAGCCTGCCCGGCCCCCGTGACAGACCCGGTCACGCGTGGGCGGTGCGCTCGGCGGAGAGGCGCGGTCGAGGGGGGTCTGCGATCCTCGGCCGATGGACCCCCTGCGCCTGGCGCTCGTCCAGATGCGACCTGCGGCGTCGCCCGCCGAGAACCTCGAGACGGCCCTCGGCCAGATCGGGGCCGCGGCCCAGCGGGGCGCCCAGCTGGTCTGTCTGCCCGAGCTCTTCCTGGCTCCCTATCCCTGCCAGGACGAGGATCCGGCCCGCTTCGACCTGGCCGAGCCGATTCCCGGGCCGTCGAGCGAGGCCCTGGCCAAGGCTGCTGCGCGCCACGAGGTGGTGGTGGTGGCGTCGCTGTTCGAGCGCCGCGCCGCCGGGCTGCACCACAACACCGCGCTGACCTTCGACACCGAGGGACGCGTCGCCGGGACCTACCGCAAGATGCACATCCCGGACGACCCGCTCTACTACGAGAAGTTCTACTTCACGCCGGGTGACCTGGGCTTCCGCTCCGCCGAGACCCGCTTTGCGCGCGTGGGTGCGCTGGTCTGCTGGGACCAGTGGTTCCCCGAGGCCGCCCGCCTCACGGCCACGGCGGGTGCGCAGGTGCTGGTCTATCCCACGGCGATCGGCTGGCAGTTCGACGAGGGCGACGAGGTCGACCGCGCCCAGCACGACGCCTGGGAGACGATCCAACGCAGCCACGCGATCGCCAACGGCGTGTTCGTCGCGGCGGTGAACCGGGTCGGGCCCGAAGGAGGGATCCGCTTCTGGGGTCAATCCTTCGTGGCGGATCCCTTCGGTCGGGTGTTGGCGCGCGCCTCCGACCGGGAGCCCGAGCTGCTCCTCGTCGACTGCGACCTGGCCGCCATCGAGGAGACCCGCCGCCACTGGCCCTTCCTCCGCGATCGCCGCATCGATGCCTACGCCGATCTGACCCGTCGTCTGCGCGACTAGGGGCGGCTGGGAAGACCGGTGGGAGCGACGCCTCGCAGCGCGCAGGTCCGGTGGCCCGCCGAGTGGGAGCGCCACCGGGCCACCTGGCTGGCATGGCCCCACAACCCGGACACCTGGCCGGGCCACCTGGACCAGGTCGAGGCCGCCTTCGTCGAGATGGTGGCGGCGCTGCAGGGGCGCGAAGAGGTCTGCATCAGCGTCCGGGATCCCGCCCACGCGGAGCACGTCCAGGGGCTTCTCGCGCCCCGCGGCCTCGAGCGCGGTACGGAGCTCCACGTCCTTCCCACCGACGATGCCTGGGTGCGCGATCACGGACCGATCTTCCTGGCTGGAGAGCAGGGGCTGGCGGTCGCCGACTTCGTATTCGATGCCTGGGGAAGGAAGTACCCTCCCTGGGACCAGGATGCCTCGATCCCGGCGCGGATCGCGGAGGCGCTCGAGCTGCCGCGCTACGTGGCGGACTTCGTGCTCGAAGGAGGCTCCGTCGACGGCAACGGCGCCGGGACGATCCTCACCACCGACTCTTGCCTGCTGAACGCGAACCGCCGACAGCCCGGTGAGCCCGAGCGAACCCGCGAGGCCATGGAGGCCCGCCTGGCCGATTGGCTGGGCGCGGAGTGCGTGCTCTGGCTCGGCGATGGCATCGTCGGCGACGATACGGACGGCCACGTGGACGACATCGCCCGCTTCGTGGACGAGACCACCGTGGTGGCCGCCCGCGAGGCCGACCCGAGCGACCCGAACCACGCCCCCATGGAGGCCAACTTCGCCTTGCTTCGCCAGATGCGCGAGGCCCGCGGGCGGCCCCTCTCGGTCGTGTCGTTGCCCCTTCCCCCACCGGTCTTCGTGGCCGGCCATCGCTGCCCGGCCAGCTACGCCAACTTCTACCTCGCCAACGGTGTGGCCCTGGTGCCGGTCTTTGGCGAGTCCACGGACCAGCGGGCGCTGGCGATCCTGGCCGAGCTGCTCCCGGGCCGGGAGATGGCGCCCATCCCCGCCCGCGAGCTCGTCCTGGGCCTCGGCGCCTGCCATTGCCTGACCCAGCAGGAGCCCCTCGCGGGGGCGCCGCCCGGCGCAGCCTGAAGGGTGTTCCCCCCGCTCCCGATTGACCACGCGGTCAGCGGCGGGGTAGGATGCGCGGTCGCCCCTCCCCTCCCTCGGAGCCCCCCCCATGCCCCAGTTCCCCCGCGCTCTCCGCTACCTCCCGCTCCTGCTGGGGCTTGCGGCTCTGCCCGGCTGCGATGCCTACTCGGAGTTCGCCTTCTCGAGCCCGGCCATGGGCTTCCTGTCCGCGCCCGGCGACGTCTCCTTCGACCTGACCCTTCCGTCCGGCGCGGATCCCGGCAGTCTGGTGATCCATCTGGATGGCCAGCCGGTTCCGGCCGGGAGCTACTCCACGACGACCCTCCTGGTCCACGGGACCCTCACGGGCCTCTCCGAAGGCTCACACTGGCTCGAGGCCTGGATCGACTCCGGCGACACCCTCTACACCGAGACGGGCTTCACCCTGGTCGCCCTCGGCAACCCGGACGAGTGCGAGATCCTGAACCAGGTCGAGTGCGTGCTGCCCTTCCCCTCTTCGCGCTTCGAGGAGGCCGCGACGACGGAGACCGGTGTGCGGATCGCCTACGGTGCGAACACGCTGCCGGTGGCCAACAAGTTCCCGGATGGGTTGGAGCAGCCGATCACTCCCCCGGTCACCGAGCCCATGGATCCGTCGATCTTCCTCCAGAACGACGGCTTCAGCCCCACCGTCCAGGTGCTCATGCACTTTCCGCAGACGCCGGACCCGGAGCTCTCGGGAGCCGCACGCATCCTCCCCGCGACGCGCACCTACGACGAGAGCGGGGCGGACAGCCAGAGTCCGACGCTCCTCATCGAGTGGGATTCCGGCCGCCGCCAGATCCACTGGATCGAGAACGACGGCACGACCAGCGACCCAGCCCGCGTCCTGACCTTCCTGCGGCCGGGGCGCAGCCTGCAGCCGGGCAAGCGCTACATCGTCGCGGTTCGCAACCTGGTGGATGCCAGCGGTGCGGCCGTCCTGCCCGAGCCCGTCTTCAAGGCGATCCGCGATGGGGCGCCTTCGGATCTGCCCGCCGTCGAGGCGCGGCGCGATACCCTCGAGCCGGTGCTCGAGCGCCTCTCCGAGCTTGGGGTGCGGCGCGAGGATCTGATCCTGGCCTTCGACTTCCAGGTGCAGAGCGACCACTCGCTGACCCACGAGATGCTCTCGATGCGTGATCAGGCCTTTGCCTGGCTCGCAGCGCAGAGGGCGGCGGGTACGCAGACCTTCACCGTGGACGAGGTCGAGGAAGTCAACCCCGATTGCACGGACCCCGACGAGCCCGTCTGGAAGATCGTGAAGGGCAGCTACCAGGTGCCCCTCTTCCTGGACAAGGACCTCTTCGGAACCGACGCCGGCGGTCAGTCGCTGGCTCCTGCCCTCTCCAACCTGCTGCGCGATGCGCAAGGCCTGCCGATCTGGAACACGCTCACCAACGCGCCCTACGGCATCGGGATTCCCTGTGCCGTCTTCGATGATCCCCAGGGCTTCGCCTCCCTGCCCCCGCTCGTGATCGGTCACGGGCTCTTCGGCACGGGCCCCGGAACCATCGGCAGTGTTGCGGGCTCGCCGTTGGTTCCCGCCATGATCTCGGGGGCGACGAACTGGTCGGGCCTCTCGAGCCCCGACACCGGCCCCTCTCTCCTCTCCAGCTTCGTCGTGCGGGTGACCTCGAACCCCGACAAGATCGAGGCACTGGCCGACCGCTTGCGCCAGGGCCAGACCAACACGCTGGTGCTGGCTCGCATGCTCCACGGTGGCGATTTCAACATGGACCCCGAGTTCCAGGGTCCGGGTGGGCAGGGGGTGATCCTCCCCGACGGTGAGATCTACTACTGGGGCGCGAGCCTCGGCGGCATCATGGGCACCCTTTTCGCCGCACTGACCCCGGATGTGGAGCGGCTGATCGTGGACGTTCCGGCGATCAACTTCTCGCTCCTGCTCCATCGAGCCACACCCTTCCTGACCTTCGAGGGCCTGCTCAACTTCGTGACGCCCGAGCGCATGACCCAGGCCATCGGTATCGGCCTCTCCCACGAGATCTGGGTGCGCGGCGAGCCCGCGGGCTACGCGACCCACGTCACCGACGACCCGCTGCCCGGCGTCCCCTTCGCCAAGCGCGTGCTGGTGCACGTCGCCCTGCACGATCAGCAGGTCTCGAACCTGGGCTCCCAGCTGCTGGGCGCCACCCTGCGCGTTCCGGTCCAGGAAGGGTCGACGATGCAGGATCTGGCGGGGATGGAGAGTTCCACCGGCCCCCAGGACTCGGCCTACGTGGTGTACGACACCGCCGCCTTCGATCTCTCGAACCCCGCCCATCTGCCCTTCGTGCCGCCTCTCTACAACGAGCAGGCGATGAGGAACCACTGCGATCCCCACGGGCGGCAGGCGATCATCCCGGCGGCGCTCGAGCAGCTCGCGGCCTTCTTCCAGCCCACCGGCCAGGTCGAGAACTTCTGCACCGACGATGGCCTGTGCAACGCATCCACCGACAACGAGTTCCCGGACGGTGTGGCGGTGCCCTGTGATCCCCTGAACTGAGGCCGGGAAGGCCCTGGGTTGCTTTCGTTCCCCCTCTGGATCGGCTAGAAACTGCCCGTCTGACAACTCCCACACCCAGGGGGGACTCCAATGGTCGACGTCTTCCGTCATGACGTCGTGATCGTGGGTGGTGGCGGGGCCGGCCTGCGCGCAGCCATTGCCATCTCCGAGGCCCAGCCGGGCCTCAGCATTGCGTTGGTCTCGAAGGTCTATCCGATGCGCAGCCACACCGTGTCCGCCGAGGGCGGAGCCGCGGCGGTCGCGCGCGAAGACGACAGCCTCGAGATGCACGCCTACGACACCGTGAAGGGCTCGGACTTCCTCGGTGACCAGGACGTGATCCAGTACTTCGTCGAGCAGGCGCCGAAGGAGCTGACCCGCCTCGAGCACTGGGGCTGTCCGTGGAGCCGCAACGAGGACGGCACGGTCTCGACCCGCGCCTTCGGCGGCATGACGACGAAGCGCACCTGGTTCGCGACGGACAAGGTGGGCTTCCACATGCTGCACACCCTGTTCCAGACCTCGATGAAGTTCGGGGACATCGACCGCTACGACGAGCACTTCGTGACGAAGCTCCTGGTCGACGACGGCGACTGCCGGGGGGTTGCGGCGCTCGACATGCGCACCGGCGAGATGAAGGCCGTTCTCGGCCGGGCCGTGATCCTGGCCACCGGTGGTGGCGGCAAGGTCTGGCCCTTCACGACCAACGGCAACATCAAGACCGGCGATGGGATGGCCCTGGCCTACCGGGAGGGCGTGGCCCTCAAGGACATGGAGTTCGTCCAGTACCATCCGACCGGCCTGCCCGGCACGGGCATCCTGATCACGGAGGCGACCCGGGGCGAGGGTGGCTACCTGCTCAACTCCGAGGGCGAGCGCTTCCTCACCACGCGGGACTACGGCGTGGGCACCAAGGCGGAGCTCGGCCCCCGGGACATGATCTCGCGCGCGATCACCCAGGAGATCGCGGCCGGTCGTGGGGTCAAGGTGCCCGGCAAGATCGGGCAGTACTCCCACCTGGACCTTCGCCACCTCGGCGAGGAGAAGATCGACAGCCGCCTGCCCTTCGTGCGGGAGCTCTCCAGGACCTACGCGAACGTCGATCCGGTGCACGAGCCGATTCCGATCCGGCCCGTGCTCCACTACATGATGGGCGGCGTCGATACGGACATCGACGGTGCGACCGAGCTCGGCGGGCTCTACGCTGCGGGCGAGACGGCCTGCGTGTCGCTCAATGGCGCCAACCGCCTGGGCTCGAACTCACTGACCGAGTGCCTGGTCTTCGGCGCTCGCGCCGGAGAGCACGCCGTCCAGTACATCCAGGGCGCCGCCGCCGGGGACGAGGCCCGCTTCGTCGCCCAGGTCGAGGCCGAAGCCAGCAGGGTCGAGGAGCTGCGCGGGCGGAGGCGCGGAGGCGAGAAGGTCTCCAAGGTGCGCGAGAGCCTGAACGACGCGATGGAGGCCGGCACCGGCGTCTATCGCGAGCAGGCCTCGATGGCCAAGGCCGTCGCGGCCGTCGCCGCGGTCAAGGCCAGCTACGAGGAGGTCAGCCTGGACGACACCAGCAAGGTGTTCAACACCGAGCTGATCGCGGTGCTCGAGCTCGCCAACATGCTGGACGTCGCCGAGACCGTGGCCACGGCGGCGGTGAACCGCAAGGAATCACGCGGTGCTCACGCCTGCAGCGATTTCCCGACCCGCAACGACAGCGAGTACCTGCATCACTCCCTCGTCCACCACACGCCGGAGGGGCCGCGCTTCGACAAGAAGGACGTGACCCTGGGCGTGTGGGAGCCCGAGGAACGGAAGTACTGATGAGCCAGGAAACCAAGACCTTCGTCGTCACGCGCTTCGACCCCGACAAGGACGAAGTGCCGAAGACCCAGAGCTACGAGATCCCCGTCGAAGGAGACTGGAAGATCCTCGACGCCTTGAACTACATCAAGGACGAGGTCGACCCGACGCTCTCCCACCGCTGGTCCTGCCGCATGGCGGTCTGCGGCAGCTGCGGGATGAATGTCAACGGCGAGCCCAAGCTGACCTGCAAGGACCCGGTCTCGAACTACGGCGATACGGTCGAGGTGGCGCCGCTCTCCAACTTCCCCGTCGTGCGCGACCTCGTCGTCGAGCTCGAGGGCTTCATGGAGAAGTTCAAGGCCGTGAAGCCGTGGATCGTGGTCGCCAAGGAGCGCGCGGTCGAAGAGGGGACCACCCGCCAGTCGCCGGATGAGCTGGCCGACTTCAAGCAGTTCAGCATGTGCATCAACTGCATGCTCTGCTACGCGGCCTGCCCGGTGGTCTCGAACGAGCCCGACTTCATCGGGCCCGCGGCCCTCGCCCTGGGCCACCGCTACAACCAGGACACCCGCGACGAAGGCGCCCCCGAGCGCAACGAGATCTTCCGCGACGAGGGTGGCGTCTTCTCCTGCTCCTTCGCCAACGAGTGCAGCGAGGTGTGTCCGAAGAAGGTGAACCCTGCTGGAGCGATCCAGCAGGCGAAGCTCCGCAACGTGCTCGATTGGGCCGCGTCCTTCGTCGTGAAGCGGGGAGGCAAGGAGTCATGAGCACTTCGACGCCCAGGGTCGATTCGATGAAGCCCGCAACGCCCGGCCCCACCCGCACGGCCCCGCCCCGGCCGCCGGACAAGTTCCCGAGCGCCGGCCGCTATCCGGCGTATCTGGCCTTCGGAGCTTGCGGCGCCTTCCTCATGATCTCGGCCCTCGTGTTGATCGGAGCCGTCTGGGCCGTGGGCAATGGCGAGGCGGCCTGGAACGACTACCGCGAGCTGCTCTCGCACCCGGTCTTCCTGGTCTACCACGTCGCGGCCTTCATCGGCCTCACCTGGTTCACCCTGCGCCTGTTCCGGCTCTTCCCGGCCACCCAGCCCTACCGGATCGGGCCCCTCAAGCGGCCCGCCGACGCGGTGATGGTGGCCGGCCTCTACGGCCTCTTCTTCACCGTGCTCGCGGTCGGAACCCTCTTCCTGGGAGGTGCGCTGCTGTGAAGACGCTGATGCTCAAACTGGAGCCGATCATCTGGGGCCTCTTCAGCGGTGGCATGATGGTGGGCGGCATCCTGCTCCCCGTCTTCGTGCTGGTCGTCGGTCTGGGCGGCGGCTTCGGCGCCGTCGACGGGCAGGCGCTCGGCTACGACCGGATCCAGGCCCTGGCGACCCACCCGATCGGCAGCCTGCTGCTGCTCGCCGCGATGGCCCTGCCTCTCTGGGGCGGCGCTCACCACCTGCGGCACCTGTGGATCGACCTGGGCGGCCTGAAGAGTGACGGGCTGGTCGGCGCGCTCTGCTACGGCGTCGCGCTCGTCGGGAGCCTCGTGGCGATCCTCGCCGTCTTCCGGCTCCACGGCTAGCGAGCCGGCCCACCATCGCACCGGCGAGCGGCGGACCTGCGCTCGAGGGCATCCGTGTCCTCGACCTGACCCGCGTCGTCGCAGGGCCCTTCGCGACGGCGATCCTGGCCGACCTCGGTGCCGAGGTGATCAAGGTCGAGCGCCCGCGTACGGGCGACGACTATCGCTACGGCCCTTCGCCCGAGGGCGAGACCTCCCTGTCGTTCCAGAACACGAACCGGGGCAAGCGCTCGATCACCCTCGACCTGCGCAAGCGCCGGGGCCAGGAGCTCTTGCTGGAGCTGGTCCAGGGTGCCGACGTCCTGGTCGAGAACTTCCGCGCCGGCTTCCTCGGTGGCAACGGCCTGGGCGCCGACGTGCTGCAGGCCCGCAACCCACGCCTGGTCGTCGCATCTCTCTCGGGCTTCGGCCAGACGGGGCCGCGGGCCGGCCAGGCCAGCTACGACATCGTGGCGCAGGCTTCGGGGGGTCTCATGGGGATCACCGGGGAGGAGGGCGCAGGCCCCTTGCGTGGGGGTGGGGCCCTGGCGGATTTCGTGGGCGGGCTCTACCTGGCCGTCGGAATCCTCGCCGGGCTTCGCGAGCGGGATCGCGCCGGGCGAGCGCCGGTTCTCGACCTCTCGAACCAGGACGCGATCTTCGCGATCACCGACTCCGCCGCCTCGATCCACGAGGCCATCGGCCAGCCCATGGAGCGCGTCGGGAACCAACATCCCTTCACCGCGCCCTACGACGCCTTTGCCGCCACCGACGGCCACGTGGTCGTGGGAACCGCGAGCAACAAGCTCTTCCGCAAGCTCATGGAGGCGATCGGGCGGCCGGAGCTGGGTCGGGACGAGCGCTATCGAAGCCACCGCGGGCGCGCGGCCCGACGTCGGGAGATCAACGCGCTGGTCGGGGCATGGATGGCGACGCACAGCTGCGACGAGGCGCTGGCCCTCCTGGGACCCGAAGGTGCGGATGTGCCCTGCGCGCGGGTCATGCGGCCCGAGGAGCTGATCCGCGATCCCCAGCTGCTCGCCCGCGGGATGATCGAACGACATGCCCATCCGACCCTGGGCGAGGTGGTCTTCCACGGCAATCCGCTGCGCTTCCAGGCCCACGAGCCCCGGGCCCGGGCCCTGGCGCCCGAGCTGGGCCAGGACAACGCCGAGGTGTTCGGGGAGCTCGGCCTCGATGCGGACGGGCTTGCAGAGCTCGCCGACGACGGTGTGATCTGACCCGGGGCGGCTCCCGGCTCCCGTCACCTCGCGGCCCCTGCAGAGCGTCGCGCCGGGGAACGCCCTGCACTAGGATGGGATCTGCACTCCGGGAGGTGCCCCGTGGTCCAGATTCTCGTCAACCTTCTGATCTTCGCCGTGTGGCTCGGCCTCACCGCGGCGCTGACCGTCGGGGTGGCGACCCTCGGCCAGGACAACCCGGGGATGAGCGGCGGAGCCGCCTTCGGGCTCTGGCTGGCTGGTGAGCTCGTGATCCTGGCGCCCTTCATCCGGGTGCTCTGGCGCGACCGCGCGCTCGACTTCGAGCGCCACTGAGAGCGCTGCCACCGCCTCGCGGATCTGCCGCCGACGAAGCCGGGAGTGGGCCTCGTCGGCTGGCTCCGGGTCAGCCGTAGAACACCCAGCCGATCGTGCTGTGCACGACCACGAAGGGCAGCGCCCAGAACGGGATGCGGTGCTGGTGGCTCAGGTGGCGATGGAACTTGTGCCGGGAGTGGAAGCCGTGGCCACAGGGCTCGCAGCGGAAGCGCTCCCGCCTGTACTCGCGGTGCTCGGCACGGCGGTGTCGCTCGTGGCGGTGGCGCCGCTCGTAGCGGTCATGGCGATCGCGGCGGTGGCGCCGCTCGTAGCGGTCATGGCGATCGCGGCGGTGGCGCCGCTCGTAGCGGTCATGGCGATCGCGGCGGTGGCGCCGC
>NYZB01000233.1 GCA_002687015.1 Deltaproteobacteria bacterium | reverse complement strand
CGCTGCGCGGGCCACCCTGTCCCGGCCGAGCCATTCTGAGGAATGAACCCCGCCCCGCCGCGCGTCATAGAAAGGAGCGAAGCGGCCCCCGACCCGCAGGCCCGGCGTGGATTGCCCTCCCCCAGTTCCTCGCGGTGGCGGAAGGAAGGGCTAGTAGCTGCGAGGCAGGCCGAGCACGTGCTCGGAGACGAAGTTCAGGATCATCTCGTTGGAGATGGGCGCGATGCGCGACATGCGCGACTCGCGCCAGTAGCGCTCGACGTTGCACTCCTTTGCGTAGCCCATCCCACCGAAGGTCTGCATGGCGCGATCGCAGGCCCGGAAGGCCGCTTCGCTGGCTCGGAGCTTCGCGATGTTGGCGAGGGCGCCGACCGGCTGGCCCGTGTCGAAGGCCCAGGCCGCTCTGTGCCAGAGCAGCTCTGCGGCTTCGAGCTCGGAATAGGAGTCGGCGAGGGGGTGGGCGATCGCCTGGTTCATGCCGATGGGGCGATCGAAGACGACCCGTTCCTTGGCGTAGTGCACCGCCTTGTCGAGGGCCAGGCGGCCGATTCCCACCGATTCGGCCGCCAGCACGATCCGCTCCGGGTTGAGCCCGTCCAGCAGGCAGTAGAAGCCGCGGTCCACCTGCCCGACGACGTCGGCATCGTCGACCGGGAGATCGTGGATGAAGAGCTCGTTCGAGTTGACGGCGTTGCGCCCGCACTTGTCGATGGGCCGGATCTCGACGTGCTGGGGGTCCAGGTCGATCAGGAAGAGGGTCAAGCCCTGGAGGGGTTTCGCGCACTCCTCCCGCGGCGTCGTGCGTGCGAGCAGCAGGCACTTCGAGGCCTGCTGGGCCTTCGTGTTCCAGATCTTCTTGCCGTTGATGATCCAACGCGACCCATCGCGCCGCGCGACGGTCCGGATGCGCGAGGTATCCGTGCCAGCGTCGTCCTCCGTGACGCCGAAGGAGACGTGGAGATCACCGCTCGCGGTGGGCGGCAGATAGCGGCGCTTCAGCTCCTCGGAGCCATGGTGGATGACCGGACCCATGCCGAAGATCGAGATGTGGAGAGCCGAGGCCGCATTCTGCGCACCGGCGCTGTTCGCGACGGTCCCCAGGAGCATCGCCGCGTGCGTGATCCCCATCCCCGCGCCACCGTACTCTTCCGGAACGATGATGCCGATCCAACCCTGCTCTGCGAAGGCATTGTAGAAGTCCCAGGGGAACTCGTGCTTCTCGTCCTGCGCGCGCCAGTAGTCGTCATCGAAGCGATCGGCCAGGCGACGCGCTTCGTGCTGGATGTTCTCGAGCTCGGGATCGAGGGAAAAGTCCATCACGGGACTATATCACCGCGGGCCCTCCCACCTCCACGCAGCGGCTCAGCGGGGTTGGCCCCTTGCAGCGAGGTGCGCTCGCTCGTTGACGAGAACCCGCTCGAGGACCCGAAACAGCTCCGCGAAGAAGCGCGGCGGGGCGTTGGCCTCGAGCTTCGCGCGAAGCTCCGGAACCCAACGCCCAGGATGTCGCTCGATGAAGTCGCACTGCGCACGTCGGTAGGGGCCGGCCTCGACGCCTGCCCGCATCGCCTCTGCCTCACGAAATGCGAGGTAGTGCAGGAACTCGAGCTCGGAGCTCAGGTGATCCGGAAGCTGGTGCTGCTCCTGGTCCAGGCCCAGGCCGAAGTGGCGGTAGAAGCGCAGCACCTCCTCCATGTTCTTCGTGCGTTCCTTGCTCCACAGACCCCCATAGAGCGGGCAAGGCGGACCCGAGCTCCCGACGTCGAAGAGCCGCGTGTACTCGATGGCGAGCTCGTCGGCGGCCAGGCCGTCGGCCAGCGCCTCCCCGTCCAGCTCCTCCGCCCATCGAGGGTCGAGCTCCCCAATCGTCTTCGCGAGCGCTTCGGCGAGCCGGCCTTCGCGGATGTCAGCGAGGAGGGGACCTTCGGGGTAACCCAGTGCCCCGGCCAGCAGCCCGAAGACGCGGCTGCGCGCGGCCGCTCTCGGCTGCTCGCTCCGGTACCCCCGCGTCTCCGTCACGCAAGCGCCACGTCGACGCGGGTGTCGCGATCCGTATGGCTGGGCTGCATGGAGATGTCCATGGGTCGCAGATGGAACTGCCCACCGGCCAGCTCGACGGGGTTGAGCGGGCTTGCAATCAGGTTCTGGAAGCCCTTCTGGTCCTTGAACTGGAAGTTGTCCCAGGCGTGGTAGATGATCACTTCGCCGGGACGCACGGCAGGCGCCACCTTCACGAGGATCTCGAAGGAATCGAGGTCGTTGAAGACCTTCGCCCGGTCCCCGTCCGAGATGCCGCGTGGTTCGGCATCCTCCACACTCATCCACATGGCGGGCTCGCCGCGTTGCAGCTGCAACATGAGCTTGTCGTCACGCCAGGCCGAGTGGATGCTCCAGCGCGTGTGCCCACCCGTCAGGATCAAGGGGTAGTCGCCACCCGCCGTCGGCGGCTCCTTGTGGACCGGTAGCTGCTCTCCCATCTCGACGTAGAGCTCCTGATCGAGATAGAACTGGATTCGCCGGGAGAGGGTCGGATAGGGCTGCTTGTCGTTCACGTGATGGGTAAGCGGTGTAATCGTGTCGTCGGGCGTGATGTCGGCAGCAGTTCCGATCGACCCGATGGTGTTTCCGAGCGATGTGAAGCGGGCCCAGCCCTTCTTCTTGAGCTCCTCCCACTCGACACCCTCCAGGTTGGAGGCCCTCTCGATCAGGGCGCCAGCCACCTTGTCGTCGTCGCCGTGCCCGTACTCGCCGCCCGAGGAGAAGGCATCGTAGAGGCCCTCCAGGGGGCGCTCGTTCCCGGTGCGGTCCTTGAAGCTCTTGATCCCCCGAGCCGCCGCTTCCTTGTCCACGGCCTCGGCAAGGCGTGACATGATTTCCCAATCCGACTTCGCTTCCTCGAAGGAGGTGGCCTTCTCACCCGCGTGGATGAAGGGCATGAGCGGAGTGACCCACTTGTGCTCGGTCCGCTCATACCAGGCTGCGGCCGGAAGCACGTAGTCCGACCACAGGCCGGTCGAGGTCATGCGCCAGTCGATCGTCACCATCGTGCGGAGCTTCGGCCACAGGTGCTCCAGGATGAGCGGATAGCCCCGAATGCGGCGCAGCGGATTGCTCACCAGGGAGAACATCACCCGGGGATCGTTTCCGGGTTTGGGCCAGATGTACTGCCAGTTCTTCTCCAGGGACTCCTCGAGGACTTCCTTGATGGGCCGATCGAGGTAGGGGTCCCACTCCTGCAGCTTCTCACTGGCTTCGATCAATCCACCGTGGATGTACCAGAAGAGGGCTCCGCTCGTCCGCATGCCCATTGCGAAGGCGTTGCGGCTCTGCTCGTACAGGATCATCTCGTCGGTGAAGCCAGCGAGCCGGAGGCGCGTCTCCTCGAATTTTCCCATCGCCGAGATCACCGTGCGGATCGGGAAGGCGAAGCTCTCCAGAATGAACTTCTCGATCCCGTCGTGGGTGAGGAAGGGGAAGCCGACGAAGCCACTGCCCTTCTTTCCGTAGTTTCCGGTCAGCGCGTAGACGAGCGCCTGGGTCCTCTCCGTCAGATTCCCGTGATAGGCCTTGCCGAAGTTGCTGCTCGTCACCATGCATGCGGCCTTGGCACGGCCGAAACGCTGCGCGAGCTCCCGGATCATCGGGGGTGGCGTACCGCAGAGCGAGGAAGCCTCTTCGGGCGTGTAGGCAGCGATGAGGTCCTTGAGGCGCGAGAACACGGTGCGCACCCGCACGCGCTTACCGTCGTGCAGCGTGATCTCGGTATCCGCTTCCAGCTCGGGCCGCAGATCACCGAGCTCGAGCGTGCGCCGCGGCGCCTTCACCGCACCGCGCTGAGCGTCATGGAAGTAGAGCTCGTCCTCGTCGCCTCCCTCGTGGAGATCCGAATCCCGCAGGAAGAGCCCGGTGTCCTCTCGCACGAGGAAGGGGAGATCGGTCTGCTCGGCGATGAACTCGCGGTCGATCATGTCCTCTTCGATCAGCACCTGGCAGATGGCGAGACCGAGGGCTGCATCGCCCCCCGGCTTCACTGGAACCCACAGGTCCGCGTGAACGGAGGAAGCGTTGAAGTCCGGCGTGATGCAGACGATCTGCGCTCCGTTGTAGCGAGCCTCCGTGAGGAAATGGGCGTTGGGGATCTGGGTGTAGTAGGGGTTCGACCCCCAGCAGACGATCATGTCGGAGAAGAAGTAGTCGTCGGCCGAACGCTCGAAGAGGATCTTGCCGAAGGTCTCTCCGACGCCCCGGTGGCCGTCCCCGATCTCGGTGTTCATGTCGAGCGAGGTGGAATCGAGAAGCACCGACAAGCGGGCGTTGCCCGCCGTCTGTGCGCCCATCGAGATGCCGGGGCCCTGGTCCCAGATGATGCGGTCGGATCCCTCCTCGTCGATGGTGGTCACCATCGACTCGGCGATCTCGCTGAGCGCCTGCTCCCATGAGATGCGCTTCCACTTGCCCGATCCCCGCTCTCCAGCACGCTTGAGCGGATGGCGAATCCGGGCGGGGTCGTACATGCGCTCGCTGAAGCAGGCCCCCTTCTGGCAGCCGCGCGGGTTGAAGTCGGGGACGTCAGGGCGAATCTGCGGGTAGTCGGCGGACTGCTCCTCGCGCCAGACCAGCCCGTCCTTCACGTACACGTTCCAGGCGCAGTGGGCCTGGTACCAGCAGTTCACCCAGTGGCTGCTGCGCACCACCTTGTCCCATTGCCAGCGCTCGCGATAGACGTCGCGCCAGTCGCCGTACTCGGGGGGCGCGGGGATGCGCTGGGGTCCAAGCGCCGGCTCCGAGGGCTCCGATTCCCTACAGGACAGGGCACTCAGTCCCAGAGCGAGCCCCGCACTCCCTGCGAGGGCGGCCTGCAGGAAGCTCCGCCGGTCGAGGTGGATCGGGCCGCTCATGACCCGGTCCATTCGATCGTAGCCGGGTCGCGATCGAAGCCGCCGAACATCTCCTTCCACTTGTACGCGATCAAGAGGTCCATGAGCTCCGACTCCGCGCCTTCTCGCTTCTTGGCCATCTCCGCCTTCAGGACCTCCAAGACCTCCAGCACCTCGGGCCCGAAGAGCGAGACCAGGTATTCGTCGGGAATCCGCGGCTTCGAGGGATCCAGGTCGCCGTTCTCGTCGAAGCTGGGCGGGGCGATGGGGGGCACGTAGAAGACGTTCGGCTCGGTGCCGTAGTCGGGGTGCAGCGGAAGGGCCACCTTCCACTTGTCCACCAGCTTGTAGATGGGCGCAGCCTGGTCGTCGCGGTAACCGACGAAGCGCACCCGGCCCGGGCACTGCCGCGCGCAGGCATTGGCCACGCCCTGCTCGATGCGCGGAAAGCAGAAGATGCACTTCTGCGAGACCTTCTCGGCGTGGTTGAAGTAGATCTTCTTGTAGGGGCAGGCCTCCATGCAGAAGCGGTAGCCCCGACAACGATCCTCGTTGATCACGACGATCCCGTCTTGCTGGCGCTTCTCGATCGCCTTGCGGGGGCACGCCTCCAGACAGGCCGGGTGCGTGCAGTGGTTGCAGATGCGCGGCAGGTAGAAGTAGTAGGCGTTGGGATACTCGCCACCGCCCTGGTCCTCGTCCCAGTTGGGGCCCCAGTGCGGGTCCTTGCCCTGCGGCTTCAGGTGGGCCTTCTCGCCCTTGCCGCCGTAGAAGACCTCCTCGTGGTTGAACTTCCACGCATCTCCGAACTCCCCACGTGTGGGGAGCTTGCCTGGCAGCGCTTGCCCATCCCGAAAGCCGCCCCCCATCTCTTGCCAGTCGCGCGGTGTGCCACGGCCAGGCTGGGTATTGACCGTATTCCACCACATGTACTCCATTCCCTCGTCACGGGTCCAGAGCCGCTTGCATGCGATGCTGCAGGTGTGGCAGCCGATGCACTTGTTCAGGTCCAGCACCATCGCCAGCTGTCGATCCGACTTCGTCATGCCTGCTCCCCGCCCTTCTTCGCGGCGCCGATCTCGAGGATCTCCCACTGAAAGCCCGAGACCGCCTTGAGACCGGCTCTCTCGGAGCTGCCTCCATCCCAGATCGCGATGCCGAAGCCCGTCGCCTCGCCCGGCGTCAGCTGGGCCACCGGCTCGGCGCTCTCGACTCGAAGCTCGCGGGCAATCACCACCCGCCAGCGGCCCGCTCTCCAGGAACCCCGGCACTTGACCGTGGGCGGATCGAGTGTGCGCGTCGTGCCGAGGCCTTCCGAGACGACTTCACGGCCCGGGTCTTCGTCGTCCGCCCTCCAGTACCAGGCGTTCACCGCCAGCCCAGGTGCTCCCATCGTCACGAGCGGCGAGCCTTCCTGCGAAGGCAGCGCGATGGCCGCCGCATCGGCGAAGCGGTCGTTGTCGTCCACCGCCCGGTTCTCGGTCGGGTCGCTCCACTCCAGCCGGAAGGCCAGATGACGACCGTCGTGAAGCGCCTCCACGTCGACACCTGCCACGGCGCCGATCTTCTTGTCGGCCCAGGAGCTGCGAATGGCATCCGTGGGCTGCATGCCAAGGGGAGTCCCTTCGAGCTTCAGATGCTCGGAGCCCGCGCTCGACCAGAGGGCGGCATCCGGATCCAGCAAGAGTTCGAGCTGCGCTCCTGCCACGTATCGGGCCTTCATCGGGACTCCTCCTCCGCCACCTTGTGGTCACGCCTGACTCGTCGGCTCTTCCGGGTAGAGCCGCTCGGTGGCGGGCCCTCCAAGAATGCCACAACTCCCACCAGATCCCTCTCAGGAGAGCCTTCCGGCGCACTGCCGCCGGGCTCCAGAGTGCGCTCGGTCGCAGTGGGGCAGCCCGCTCCACTGGCGAAAGCCGGGCCGCTGTCGTGTACTCGTCCCCAAGGGAGTGCACCGCCATGGAGCCGAGATCCCAGCCGCTCGAAGGCGTCACGGTCATCGATCTGGGTCAGATCTACCAGGGTGCCTACACCTCCTTCCTGCTGGCCATGGCCGGGGCCGACGTCATCAAGGTGGAGCCTCCGGGCGGCGAACGACTGCGCGGGGGCACGGAGAAGCCGCCCACCCTGGCCTTCGCCATGCTCAACTCGAACAAGCGCGCCGTCAGCCTCGACCTGAAGGAGCCGCGCGGTCGCCACCTCCTCGTCGAGCTTGCCCGGCGCGGCGACGTGTTGGTCGAGAACTACGCACCGGGGGTCCTCGATCGCCTCGGAATCGGTGCCGAGCTGCTGCGCGAGGCCAACCCTCGGCTGATCTACGCGACCGCCACCGGCTTCGGCATCACGGGCCCGGACCGCGACCAGCTGGCGATGGACCACACGGTCCAGGCCATGAGCGGGATGATCAGTGTCACGGGCGAGAAGGGTCGGCCGCCCGTGCGCGCGGGCGGAGCGGGCGCCGACATCCTGGGCGGCGTCCACCTCTACGGAGCCATCGTCACGGCGCTGGTCGATCGCGAGCGCAGTGGAGTGGGCGCTACGGTGGAGATTTCGATGCAGGAGTCGATGTACTTCACCTTCGCATCGGCGTACACGAACTTCCACCACACCGGACGAACGCCGGGTCCGGTGGGCAACGGGCCTCTCGGCCTCCCGATGCCGCCCTACAACGTCTACGAGGCGAGCGACGGCTACCTGGCGATCATCTGTGTGACCGACGAGCACTGGCGGAGACTCGCCAGAGAGATGGGGAAGCCGGAGCTCGGTGAGGATCCGCGCTTCGTCGATCGCAGGTCGCGGGCGCGCCATGGCACCGAGGTGGACGCCCTGGTCGGCGCCTGGGTGCGCGAACGAACCCGAGAGGAAGCGTGGCAGGCGGCGCGCGCGGCGCGCGTCCCCGCGGCACCGGTCCGGGACCTCGCCGAGGTGATGGAAGACCCGCACATGCACGAACGCGGCGCCTTGCAGCGGGTCGACCATCGGGAGCTCGGCCCGGTGGTGCTACCCCACAGCCCGCTGCGCTTTGCCGACGCGGAGCCTCTCGAGATCCAGTCGAGTCCCCTGGCCGGCGAGCACAACCGGGAGATCTACGGCGGCTGGCTCGGCCTCTCCGAGGCCGAGCTCCTGGAGCTCGAGCGAGAGGGTGTGATCTGATGTCGATCCGCCTCGAGAAGCCCTGGCTGCCACTCACGGCGGAAGCCGTGGCGGCGCTCCCGGGACAGCTCGGTGTGTACGAGATCGCCGACGCCAGCGCTGCGACGCTCTTCATCGGCTATGCGGGCGGGCGCTCCCCCTTCGGCCTGCGGGGAGAGCTCGCCTCCGAGCGCGAGCGCCGCCGGGGACCGGGCTTCCTCTTCCGGGTCGAGGTGAACATGCAGTACCTGAGCCGCCACCAGGAGCTGCTGATGATCCACTGCGCCGACCACGGCGAGCTCCCCCCCGAGAACGAGACGCCGCGCCGCCTGGGCCGCATCCACCCCCACCCATCCTGAGGGCTCCATGGACTTCCAACCCAGCGATGAGCAGCAGCTGGTCGTCGACCTCGTGCGGCGCTTCGTCGAGGAGGAGATCCTCCCCCTCGAGGCCGATCTCGATCCGGACGCCAGCGAGCTGCCGGCCGAGCACTTCGATCGCCTTCGGGAGAAGACCCGGGAGATGGGTCTCTTCGGTCTGGACATCCCGGAGCAGTACGGCGGCCCGGAGATCGACCTGGTGACGCGGACCCTCATCGCAATCGAGATGTCACAACACCGCGCGGGTCTCTACGCGCCCTGCTACGGCGTGTTCGGTGGCGCTGGCCTGGCCCAGCTCTACGAGGCGAACGAGGATCAGAAGGAGCGCTACCTCTACCCCACGCTGCGCGGCGAGAAGCGGGGCTTCTTCGCCCTGACCGAGCCCAGCGGAGGCAGTGACCCGGCGCGCGCCATCCGCACCAGCGCCGTCAAGGATGGCGAGGACTGGATCCTGAACGGCGAGAAGACCTTCATCAGCGGTGCGGACAAGGCCGACTTCGGCATCACCTTCGCCCGTACCGATCCCACGAAGGGGCGCGGAGGCATCACCTGCTTCATCGTCGATACCGACATGCCGGGCTTCCGCGTGCGCCGCGTCGTCCACACCTTGCGCTCGGCGCACTACGCGACCGAGCTCGAGTTCGAGAACCTGCGCGTGCCGGGGGCGAACGTCCTGGGAAAGGTGAACCAGGGCTTTGCCATCGCGAACGACCGCCTGAGTCGCAACCGCATCCCCTACGCCGCCGGCTGTCTGGGGGTCGCGATCCGGGCCCAGGAGATGGCCGTCGAGTACGCGTGCACGCGGGAGACCTTTGGCGAGCCCCTGGCCCACCGCCAGGCCATCCAATGGATGCTGGTCGACAACGAGCTCGAGATCCGACAGGCGCGCTGGCTCACCCTCGCGGCGGCGGCGAAGGCCGAGAGCGGCCAGCCCTTCCGCACGGATGCCGCCATGGCCAAGCTGGTCGCCAGCGAAGTGGGTTCGAAGGTCGTCGACCGCGCCATCCAGATCCACGGCGGCTACGGCGTGACGAAGGACCTCCCCCTCGAGCGCTGGTACCGCGAGATGCGCATCCGCCGGATCGGAGAGGGTGCCAGCGAGATCCAGCGCCTGATCATCGCCCGAGACCTCCTGGGCCGCTCCCTGCACTAGGCCTGCGCCGCTATCTCGTGAGGGCGTCCCCCCTCTTCCAGGGCGAGAGCTGGTGGGCGATGACGGAGGGCCCTCTTCGGAAGTGCGCCGCTTCTTCCAGCGTCTCGACGAAGGGAAGGTCGATCGGATAGAGGGTCTCGCCGCGCGGTCGTGGCCCGGCCTTCGAGACGTGGCCCCAGAGCGGATGCCCCACCACCTCTTCGGCGATCGCGGCGGCCTCGATGAGCTTGTCCAGCCTGTAGCCGGTGGCGATACCCATCTCTTCGCAGAGATCCACGAAGTCCTCCGTGGGAACGTGGCCGGCAGCCCTCCCGTTTCCGCAATAGGGGCAGCCCCCCATTCCGCCGATGCAGGTGTCGAACTCGCGCACCCCGAGCTGCAAGGCCTCGTAGTAGCTGGCGATGGTCGCCCCGCGGCAGTTGTGGAAGTGGCAGTGGAAGTCCGTGATCTCGGGCCACCGGTCGCGAATGGCCTGAAGGGTCTCGCGAACCTGGTGGGGAAGGTTCCAGCCCATGGCCTCGAGCAGTGCGCAGCGCACCACGGGGAAGCCGGCCTCATGCCAGCGGTCGATCATCAGGGCCAGGAGATCCAGGCGCTGTTCGAGGCTGAAGGGGCCTTCGAAGTTGGAGCCGAAGGGATTGCCCAGGGCGACGGCGCCGTGCTCGAGGCCGTCTGCGCGAGCCCGAGCGATGGTGCCGTCCATGGCCGCGATCTGCTCCGCCTGCGTGCGGTTGTAGTTGCGGCGCGCGAAGGAATCGCACATCTCGACGTGCGTGCCGATCCCTCCGGAGCGCAGGTCGATCTTCGGGTGCCACTTCTCCGCACGCTCGAAGCCCTTTCGATTGAAGACGGCGGCCGTGTAGCGCACACCTGGCTTCGGGACGAAACGCTCTGCGATCTCGTCGATGCAGGCCATCTGCGGCGTCCACTTCGGGTGGGCGAAGGAGCCGATCGAAATGACCTTGGCGCCGGTCTCGCCCAGGGCATCGAGGAGCCGGAGCTTCTCGGAGACGGGGATCCCGGCGCTCTCGATCTGGAGCCCTTCGCGCATGGTGTCGTCGGTGATGACGACCGATTCCGGTAGTGAGCTCACGACATCTCTCCTCCCCCTAGCGCTCTCGTCGCCAGGGCGGCGGTCGCTTGTCGAGGAAGGCCTGGATCCCGGCCTGCCCCTCCTCGCGCTCCCAGGCATCGGCCAGGTCGCGCGCCGTGTACCAGGCGTTGTCCTCTGCGTCGTGGGTGTCGACCCATTCGATCAGTCGTTTCGTCGCCGCCACGGCCTCTGGACCGCAGCGCAGGAGACTCGCCACCTCGACCTCGACCGCAGCGTCCAGGTCTTCCGCCACCTCGGCGAGGAGACCCAGGGACCTGGCCATCGCGGCGTCCATGCGGCGGGCGTTCAAGAAGCTGCGGCGGGCGTTGGCCGCGCCCATTCTGCGGACCACGTAGGGGCTGATGTTCGACGGCGCGAGACCCAGGCTCACTTCGGTCAGTGCGAACATCGCAGTGGGCACCGCGATCGCCAGGTCGCAGACGGCGACCATTCCGACACCGCCTCCGTAGGCCTGGCCGTTCACCCGAGCGATCGTGAGCACGGGCAGGCGGTCGAGCCGTTGGAGCATCTCCGCCAGGAGTGCGGAGTTGGCCACCCGTTCCGGGCGCGTCATCGCGAACTGCTCCTTCATCCAGCCGAGGTCCCCGCCGGCGCAGAAGGACTCACCGGCTCCAGTGAGGATCAGCGCCCGCACGCCCGAACCCGGCGACTCGACCCGATCCATGACCTGGTGAAGATCTGCCATGAAGGCCGGGTTCATCACGTTGTGCCGCTCGGGCTCGTTGAAGGTGGCCGTCGCGATGCCGCGCTCATCCACGGAGAAGAGCATCTTCTTCAAATCCATCTCGAGAACCTCACTGTCTCGGAGCAGGCCCGGGCGCTGCGGCCAGGGACCACGACCGCGGCCATTATTGCGCGCCCCCTCGCGCCGCGCCGCGGGGCCGGGCGGGAGCCAAGAACGAAAATTATCAATATTGAATCTTTCTTGTGATTGCGTTAAGTACGGATCATGAAGATCAGCGCACGGGTCTTCGTGCTCGACCTCCTCTCGACGGTCCGAAGGGGCTCGGTCCCGGTACGAGCCCTCGTCGAGGGAGGCGCTCTCTTCGGCCTCTCCGAGAACAACGTTCGCGTGAGCCTGCAGAAGCTCTGTGCCCACGAGCGGGTGGCCCGCGACGCGCCAGGGCGCTACCGCCTGAGCGGTCGCAGCTCCGTCCTGACGGAGCAGCTGCGGCGCTGGCGGCGGCTCGAAGAGCAGCACCGGAAGTGGCGAGGCGCCTGGGTCGCCGTTCATCAGCCGAAGCAGGGGAGCGGCCCGCCGCGGCGCAGGAGGGAGCGCGCCCTGATCCTGCTCGGGTTTCGTGAGCTCGATACGGGGGTCTTCCTGCGCCCCGACAACCTGCGGGGTGGCGTCCCGGCCCTGCGAGCCCGCGTCGTCGCCCTGGCGGGCGCAGATCAGCCATCCACCCTCGTCTACGGCGTGAGCGAATTCGATCCCGTGACGGATCGCAGGGCGCGGGAGCTATGGGAGGTCAAGGCCCTGGAGAGGGGCTACAGGCGTCTGCGGGACGAGCTCGCCAGGAGTCGGGCGCGCCTCCCGCAGATCGGTAGCGAAGCCGCCATGGTGGAGACCTTTGCACTCGGCGGCCAGGCGATCCGGTGCTTGATCATGGACCCCCTGCTTCCGGACGCCATCCTCGACCCGACCGGGCGGCGAGAGCTCCTGGAGGCAACGCGCGCCTACGACGAACTGGGGAGATGGACCTGGGCGCCCTTCCTCGAACGCCACGGTGTGTCGCATCGACGCGCGGTCCAGGGCTGGAGAGCGACGCCGGGCACGGTGCCTGGCGCGACCATGGGATAGGGCGAATCCGAGCCGCGCTCGGCGCGCGAACAGCCGCGGATGCCCGAAGAAGGGAGGAAGAACATGGCCGAGAAGACGAGGGAAGTCGTTCGCTACGAGGAACGAGGCAGCGTCGCCATCATCACCATCCGTCGACCCGAGAAGCTCAACACGCTGACGGAAGCCGTCGTCCAGGGGATTGCCGATGGCATCGACGCCGCGACGGCCGCTCGTGAAGTGAGAGCCGTCATTCTGCGCGGGGAAGGTCGGGTCTTCACCGCGGGCTACGACCTGGTGCCCGATGAGGGTGGGGGCTGGTCGAGCCCCTACGACGCCCCCAGCCCCGAGCCTCGCGCGGGAGCCTGGGATCCGGTTCGCGACATGCAGTGGATGGGCAAGAACGTCGAGCGCTTCATGAAGATCTGGCACTGTCCCAAGCCCGTCATCGGCCAGATCCACGGCTGGGCCGTGGGCGGGGCGACCGACCTCGTGCTCTGCTGCGATCAGCTCTTCATGGCCGACGACGCCTACATCGGCTACGCGCCTTCGCGGGTCTTCGGAACGCCGACCACCATGATGTGGATCTATCGCCTGGGTCTCGAGCACGCCAAGCAGTTCCTCCTCACCGGCGAGGCCATCGATGCGGAGACGGCCCTTCGAATCGGCCTGGTCTCGCACGTCCACCCCGCCGCCGAGCTGCCGGCCCGGGTCGAGGAATACGCAGAGCGCTTCCAGCACATCCCGGCCAACCAGCTGGCTCTCAACAAGCTCCTGATCAATCAGGCCTTCGAGAACATGGGCCTCCGGACCACACAGCTCCTCGGGACCTTCTTCGACGGTGTCACGCGACACACCGAAGAGGCCTACCGCTGGACCGAGTCCTTCCGCGAGAAGGGCTTCCGCCAGGTGATCGCGGAACGAGACGCACCCTGGGGTGACTACGGAGAGCGGAACCGAGACGGGGAGCAGGGCTGAAGCCGGCTGGCGGCTCCTCGCGCCCGAGATGCGCCTGCCAACCCGAGACCCTCGGGCCGCTCACGCCTCGAGCCGGTTGACGCCCTTGCCGGCGTCGAAGAGCTCGACGTCCCGGCCGACCCATTCCACCTGCTCCATCTCCTGCATCAGCTGCGGATCGTCCACCCGGGCATAGCAGCGGTCGCCCTCGGGCAGGTCGCAGAGGGCCAGACCCCATTGCGGCCCCTCGCGGCCGTGAACGACGCTGTAGGCTGCTACCCGGGCCGAGCCTGTGGCCCTGTTCCGGATCGCGCGGCGGAGCGTGGCCTCGACACGAGCCTGGACGCCTCTCTCGTCGGGGAGCTCGACCCGGCCCGGCTCCGGCGAGTAGACCGCGAAGACGTGGTTCGTCATGTGCATCCCGACCCCACTGACCATTCCCGCGGCCCCCGGATCTTCGCGCAGCTTCTGCACCATGGTGGCGACCGCGTGGGTCATGTAGTTGTTGCCCGGCCCGCCGTGGAAGGGGAGGCCTCCGGTGACCGTGAGCGGTCTCCCATCCTCCGCCGCCAGACCGAGGGCATCGGTCGCGAAGTCGATGGAGCTCCCGAAGCAGCTGTAGAGATCGAGGTAGGCGATCTCATCGATCCCGACGCCAGCGCGCGAGAGCGCCTCGGCGCTCGCCGCTTCCATCGCCGCCGAACGCCACAGATCCTCCCGCTCGGCCACGTAGACGGGATCCCGGGCGTGACACCAGCCCCGCAAGTAGACGCGGCGGTCGCGCGGGACGCCCAGGGCATTGGCCTTCTCGTGGCTTGCGATGATGACGCCGGCTGCCATGTCCACGTCCATGATCGCGACCGTGTACTTGGGATAGGGGTAGGCGACCATTCGGTTCTTCTCAGTGACCCGGACGAGCTCCGCCGCGCTGCGCTCCTGGCGAAGCCAGGCGTCGGGATTGGCGGCGGCCACGCGGCTCATCGGAGCGAAGCGTTCCCCCAGCCGGCGCCGATGCTCCTCCGGCGAGAGGCCCAGGTGGGCGCGCCGCGCAATGTCGAAGACCGCGAAGGTCAGGTACGCCTGGAAGACCTGATGGGCGATCTCGGCGGGGTGGTAGGGGTCGTCGAAAGGCATGGCGGGCTTCTGGTCGGGCCGGAAGCTCCACGCCGGCCTCTCACCCGACCTCTTCATGCGCTTGCTGGTCGCCAGCGCCTCGGCCCCCACCGCGATGGCGACGTCACTGCGACCCGCCAGGATCTCCGTCGCGGCGGTCTGGATCCGCTTCTGGGGCGCCGTACCGCTGAGTCCGGTGTAGTGACGCGCGCCGTCGCGCAGCCCCAGCCTCTCTGCCAGCCGAGAGGGCGGGTCGTCGTATTGCCAGCTCAGGCTGTAGACCACCTGCAGGCTGTCGACGGCGGCGAGGACATCCCCGCCCCCCGTGTCGGCCGCGGCCCCCCGGCACATCTCCTCCCAGAGATCGAGGGGCTCCGATGCGTCACCCTCTTCGGGGCGGAGGGGGCGCTTCGCGACGCCGATGATGCAGGGCGAGCGCGGATCGATCACCTGCCGCTCCCATGCGGATCGATCACTTGCCGCTCCACCGCGGATCGCGTTTCTCCTTGAAGGCCCTCGGGCCCTCCTTCGCGTCGTCGCTCTGGAAGACCTTCTGGGCGAGCTCCGACTCGACCTTGTAGGCCTCCTTCAGCTGGAGCCCGAGGCCCCGGAGAACGCTCTCCTTGGTGGCCTGCACGGC
This sequence comes from Deltaproteobacteria bacterium, assembly GCA_002687015.1. Lineage (GTDB taxonomy): Bacteria > Myxococcota_A > UBA9160 > UBA9160 > UBA6930. Next base: position 9,147 of record NYZB01000233.1, on the reverse strand, counting down.
CAGGGGTGCGTTCGCATTGATGCGGCGCGCCCAGTCGAAGGCCCGCTCGAGCAGCTCATCCTCCCCGACGATCTCGTTCACCAGACCGAGCTCCAGCGCCCGCTCGGCGGGGAAGCGCTCGGCGGTCAGGAGGAACTCCATGGCGGCTGGAAAGGCCAGCTGCCGGGGAAGTCGCACCGTGGTTCCACCGCCCGCAAAGAGCCCACGCTTGGGCTCCATCACGCCGAAGCTCGCGTTGCCGGTGGCAATCCGGATGTCGACGCCCCCCAGCATCTCCATGCCGCCCGCGACACAGGGGCCATTCACGGCCGCGATCACCGGCTTGTAGAGCTTCACATTGCGAAGCACTGCATAGGTTCCGTCGCTCAGCTTGCAGCCGTCGACCTCCGTGACTTCTCCCGAGGCGATCTTCGTCTGCAGCTCGGTGATCTGGGGGATGTAGGTCTTGAGGTCGGCACCCGACATGAAGTTGCGACCTACGCCCGTGACGATGGCGGTCCAGGCGTCGTCGTCCTCCCCGAAGCGCCGCCAGGCCGCCGCCAGATCGCGGAAGTGGTACATGTCCAGGGAGTTCTTGGCCTCCGGCCGGTCGATGGTGACGAGCACGACGTGCCCGTCGTGCTTCTCGTAGTGGATGGGCATCCCTCGTCCTGCTCCTCGATGGGTGGTCCCGGCGCCGCTGCTTCGCCAGCTCGACCTGCCTCCCGGTCCAGAGACCCGCTCGCCTGGAAGTGGATTCCGCCCAGGGGGCCTTCCTGGGGGGCGCCAGAGCATATCTGATATATCGTCAGATTGGCGCCTCGAGTGCGCGATCCCTCCCGGGACGCCACCCCGTGCCAGCCGAGAAGGACCGTCGATGAACTTCGGCTTCAGTGAAGAGCAGGAGATGTTGCGAGGGGAGGTGCGCCGCTTTCTCGACGAGCATTGCCCGATCCCGGAGGTCCGTCGCCTCAAGGAGACCGAGCTCGGCTTCCGTGAGGAGCTCTGGGCCGAGATGGCCCGGCTCGGCTGGTTGGGCGTCGCGCTGCCCGAGGCCTACGGCGGGGCAGGGCTCAGCTGGGTCGACATGGTCGTCGTCCTCGAGGAGACCGGGCGCAGCCTCTTTCCGTCTCCACTGCTCGCCAACACCCTGGCGGCCGCAGCGATCCTGGAGCGGGGCGACGAGGAACAGAAGAGGCGCTGGCTCTCGGGCCTCGCCGATGGCTCTCGCAAGGGAACTGTGGCGCTCTTCGAGGAAGGCCAGGGGCTCCGGGCCTCCGACACGGCGCTGCGCGCCGAGCGGGAGGGCGAGGGCTTCCTCCTCTACGGAGAGAAGCGCGGCGTCGCGGACCCGGAGACGGCGGACCTCTTCGTCGTGTCCTTCCGCTGCGGCGACGGGCCCGACGATCTGGGTCTCGCCGTCGTCGACGCCGAGACCGCCGGGGTCGAAGCCAAGGCCTATCCCCTGATCGACCAGACCAAGCGCCTGGGCCACCTGAGCCTGGATGGCGTGCACGTGGATCGGGATCGGCTGCTCGGCGCGCCCGGTGCGGCGGGGCCTGGAATCGAGAGACTGATCGACCAGGGAGCCATCGCGGTCAGCGCCGAGATCTCCGGCGCCGTCGAAGCGGCTCTGCAGCTCACCGTGCAGTACGCGAAGGAGCGGATCCAGTTCGGAAGCCCGATCGGGCACTTCCAGGCCGTGAAACATCCCCTGGCGGAGATCCACGTGGATCTCGAGTCCTTCCGGTCCCTTCTCTACTACGGTGCGTGGGCGATCGACCAGCGCCCGGATGAAGTGTCGCGCTCGGCCTCCCTGGCGAAGGCCTATGCGGTCGACACCTTCGTGCGTATGGGAATCGACGGGATCCAGCTCCACGGAGCGACGGGCTTCACGGTGGCGGAGGACATCCATCTCTATCTCATGCGCTCGAAGTGGGCGCGGCCGATCTTCGGCGACGCGAATGCCCACTACGACCGTGCCTTCGAACTCCGGCAGCTCCCCCTGCTTCGCGGAGGGGCCCACTTCGACCTGACGCCCGAAGAGGAGGAATTCCGGCAGGAGGTGCGTGCCTTTCTCGCCGAACACAACCCTCCCCGTCACCAGCGCGGACCCGGGGAGATGGTCGAATGGTGGAAGGCCGTGCGAGAAGAGCGCTACGTGGGCTTCTCGTGGCCCCGCGAGTGCGGGGGCGGTGGCGGAAGCGTGATGGAGCAGTTCATCCTGAAGGAGGAGATGCTCAAGGCCGAGGCGCCCATGATCGGAAGGGACTACACGGGCCTGGGCTGGGTCGGGCCCGCCATCATCCAATTCGGCAGCGACGCACAGAAGGGGAAGTACCTGCCGGAGATCCTCGACGGCAGGTCTGCCTGGTGCACGGGCTACTCCGAGCCGGGGGTGGGCAGTGACCTGGCCTCCCTTCAATGCCGGGCTGTGCGCGAGGGCGACGAGTACGTGGTGAACGGGCAGAAGATCTGGATCTCGCTCGCCCACATGGCGACGGGCATCTACTGCATGGTCCGCACGGACTTCGAATGCGAGAAGTTCGATGGCATCACCTGCCTGCTGATCCCCATGGACTCGCCGGGTATCGAGGTTCGCCCCATCAAGAGCTTCGCCGGCGACCACTTCGCCGATCTCTACAACGAGGTCTTCTTCACCGACGTCCGCGTGCCGGTCGAGAACCGGGTGGGCAAGGAGGGAGAGGGCTGGCAGATCATCTGCTCGGCGCTCCAGAACGAACGCTCGGGAATCGCCGAGGTCAATCGCCACCACAAGGCCCTCGAGCGGCTGACCGAGCTGGCGGGCAGGTCGCGCATCTCGGGGAAGCCCGCCCTCGAAGACACCGAGCTGCGTCGGAAGCTCTCCCGCTTCTCTGCCCGGATCGAAGCCGCTCGCCTGAACGGACTGCGAACCCTGACGCGCCAGGTACGAGGCGAGCCGACGCAGAGCGACGCATCGATCAACAAGCTGCACAATTGCAACCTGCTCGTCTCCATGGCCGAGCTCGGGATGGAGCTGCTGGGCGCTGCCAGCCCCTATGTCGGAGACACGGAAGCCTCCGTGGATGGCGGCAGGTGGCAGGTCGGCGCCCTGGGCTGGCCGACCACCGTGATCGGCGGCGGCACGCCGAACATCCAGAAGAACATCATCGCCGAGCGGATGCTCGGACTACCCAAGGACTAGAGGAGGATCTCCCAATGGCCGAAGCCGTCATCGTCGAAGCACTGCGCTCTCCGATCGCCAAGGGCAGGAAGGGCCCGGGGGAGCTCAGTGGCTTCCATCCCGCACAGCTCTTCGGAAGGGTCATGGACGGCGTCATCGAGAAGGCAGGCATCGAGTCCCGGGAGGTCGAGCAGTGCATCGGTGGCTGCGTCACCCAGGCGGGTGAGCAGGCGGGAAACCTGACGCGGATCTCGTGGCTGAGCCGCAACCGGGAGTGGGCCGGTGGCGGCACCACCGTGGACACCCAATGCGGCTCCGGGCAGCAGGCCAACCACCTGGTACGCGCACTGGTGGCCGCTGGCAGCATCGATTGTGGAATCGCCGGGGGCGTGGAGGTCATGAGCCACGTGGGTCTCGGGGCCAACGTGTCGAGCGGTCCCGGCTTCTTCATCCCGTCGGAGGGCTTCGAATGGAAGATGGCGATGAGCCAGTTCGAGGCGGCCGAGCGCATCGCCAAGAACCGCGGGATCGGCCGGGCGGACATCGACGAATGGGGCCTGCGTTCACAGACCCTCGCTGCACAGGCGCGGGACGAAGGACGCTTCAAGAACGAGATCCTTCCCATCGAGGCCCCCGTGGTCGACGACCAGGGCCAGCCGACGGGGGAAGGCCGGCTCATCGAGGCCGACCAGGGCATTCGACCGAGCACCCTGGAGGCCCTGTCGCAGCTCCGCGAGGCGGTTCCCGGCCTCATGCACACGGCCGGCAACTCGTCCCAGATCTCGGACGGGGCGGCCGCCCTTCTCTGGATGTCGGAGGACAAGGCCAGGGAGGCCGGCCTCGAGCCCAGGGCACGCATCGTCTCGGACGTGGTCGTCGGCGCCGACCCCTACTACCTGCTCGACGGGCCCATCGATGCCACCCGGCGTCTCCTCGAGAAGTCCGGCATGGAGCTCGGCGACATCGACCTCTTCGAGGTCAATGAGGCCTTCGCCTCCGTGGTCCTCTCCTGGCTCCGGGTCTACGAGCCCGATGTCGACAGGGTCAACGTGAACGGAGGAGCCATCGCCCTCGGGCACCCGGTGGGCGCCACGGGCTCGCGGCTGATCATCACCGCCCTGAACGAGCTCGAGCGCACCGACAAGAACACCGCCCTGATCACGATGTGCTGTGGCGCGGCGGTGGGTACGGGCACGATCATCGAACGGATCTGAGGAGATCGAGAGCATGGCGGGTATGGACGAGATCGAATTCGGCGGGCGCGTGGTCATCGTGACGGGGGCGGGCAGCGGGCTGGGGCGTTCGCACGCACTGGAGTTCGCGAGGCGCGGCGCCCAGGTCGTGGTCAACGATCTGGGGGGCGCCGTGGACGGCACGGGCTCGGGCCAGGCCGCCGCGGACCAGGTGGTCGAGGAGATCGAGAAGGCCGGTGGGACGGCGGTCGCCAACTACGACTCGGTGTCGACTCCCGAGGGCGGAGAGGGCATCACGAAGACGGCCCTCGACAACTTCGGGAGGGTGGACGTCCTGATCAACAATGCGGGCATCCTGCGCGATCGCAGCTTTGCGAAGATGAGCCCGGAAGAGGTCGCAGCCGTGCTGGACGTCCACCTGAGGGGGGCCTTCTTCGCGTCTCAGCCTGCCTTCCGGGCGATGAAGGGAGAGTCCTTCGGACGCATCGTCTTCACGGCCTCGGCCGCCGGGGTATTCGGCAACTTCGGTCAGGCCAACTACGGCGCGGCCAAGATGGGCCTGGTCGGCCTCTCGAACGTCCTGGCGCAGGAGGGTGTGAAGGCGAACATCACGAGCAACGTCATCGTCCCCATCGCGCGCACACGGATGACCGAGGGCATCATGGACGGTCTGGGCCTGAAGCTCGATCCCGCCTACGTGACGGCGATGGTCTGCTTCCTGGCCTCGGAGCAGTGCGAGCTCACCCACGAGATCTTCTCGGTGGGCGCGGGGCGCTATGCCAGGGTCTTCGTGGGGCTCTGCGAAGGTTGGAGTGACCCCGAAGCCGATGCGATCAGCGCCGAGGACGTGGCGGCCCACATCGAGAAGATCCGGGATCCAGAGGGCTACTCCATCCCGGGGAGCGCCGCCGACGAGATCGGGGCCGCGATGCAGAGCCTGAAGCGCTGACCCCCCGATCGGCCCCAGGATGGACCGGCTCAGCCGCTTCTTCACCTGGCTGGAGGACCGCGCCGAAGCGCCGCGTCTTCTCGCCATCCGCAAGGCGCTCGCCAGCGATCCGAGCGCGCTGCGGAGCATGGGCTTCGTGTGTCGCGAGCACGCCGAGCGGATACCCGATCGGCCCGCGCTCCGCTTCGAGAGCGAAGAGGTCTCCTTCTCGGCCTACAACGAGGGTGTCAATCGCTACGCCCATCTCCTCCGCGGCCGCGGCGTCCAGAAGGGCGACGTGGTCAACCTCATGATGGAGAACTCGCCGGACTTCCTGATGGCGCAGGGCGCATGCGCCAAGCTGGGTGCGGTGGGCGCCCTGATCAACCATCACCTCGAGGGCGAGGCGCTGGCCCATGTCCACCGCGAATCGGGAGCGGGGATCGCACTCGTCGACCGCGCGAGCGCGCAGGCCCTGGCTCCGCTGTCCCGGGAGCTCGAGGGGATCGAAATCCACGCGGAGGATCCCGACGCAAGTGACGAGCGCTCCCATCTCCGTCCCCTCCGCGACGAGCTCGAGGAGGCCTCGCCGGCCGAACCGGAGATCGCCGACCTTTCGCTCGGTGATGTCTTCCTCTTCGTCTATACCTCCGGCACGACGGGCTTTCCGAAGCCCGCGGTGGTTCGGCACCTCCGCTTCACGGCCGGGGGGCGTTCGCTGGCGATGCTCTACGAAGAGAGCCCCGACGACTGCGCCTACGCGCCGATCCCCCTCTACCACGGCTGGGCGAACTTCGTCGGCTTCGCTCCCGCCTTCCACACGGGCGCCTGCTTCGCCTCGCGACGGAAGTTCAGCGCCAGCGCCTTCCTGGACGACCTGCGACGCCACGAGGCCACGATCTTCGCCTTCGTCGGCGAGCTGTGCCGCTACCTGATGAGAAGCCCGCCCACGGACAGGGACCGCGACCACGGCCTCCGCCTCGCAACAGGGGCGGGCCTGCGCCCCGACATATGGGTTGCCTTCCAGGAGCGCTTCGGAATCCCCAGGATCATGGACGCCTATGGGCAGACGGAGGGCAACGTGAGCCTGCAGAACCGCAGGGGACGCGTCGGATCCGTGGGCCGCAGCGCGCCCGGCGCCCACGATCAGCTTCGCCTCGCGCGCTACGACGGCGCGGCGGGAGAGCTGGTACGGGGACGCGACGGAATGCTGGTCGAGTGCCGGGTGGGCGAGCCCGGCGAGCTCTTGAGTCGGGTCTCGGAATCGAGCGCGATGCCCTTCGACGGCTACGCGAACCCGGCCGACAACGAGGAGAAGCTGATCCGCGACTGCTTCGAGGAGGGAGACCTCTACCTGCGAACCGGGGATCTGCTCCGACGGGACCGCGCCTCCTACTACTACTTCGTGGACCGGATCGGAGACACCTTCCGGTGGAAGGGTGAGAACGTCGCCACGATGGAGCTGGAGCACCTCCTGAACTCGGCGCCCGGAGTGCACGAAACGGCCGTCTACGGCGTTCGCGTCCCCGGAGCCGAGGGGCGAGCCGGCATGGCCCTCGTGGTACCGGAGGAGGCCGGCTCCTTCGATCCCCAGGTCTTCCTCGCCCATGCGACGAAGAGCCTGCCGGGCTACGCGCGCCCCCTCTTCGTCCGCGTCGCCGACTCCATGGACGTGACCGGCAACTTCAAGAACCGCAAGATGCGCCTGCAAGACGAGGGCTTCGACCCCGCGCGCATCGGAGACCCCCTCTTCTTCCGCGACGACGACGCCGGCCGTTTCATCCCGCTCGACCGCGATCTCCACTCCGAGATCCTGGCCGGGTCGCGCAGACTCTGACCCATGGGGTCGCGTCCCCGGGCCGGTCTCGGGCTCCCCCCGGGATCCCCCCTTGTGAATCGAAGCTCGAAGACGCCGGCTTGGCCAGCGAGCCGGCATGGCAGCGCAGGCACGTAGACGACGGGGGCAGGCCAAGCGTATGGTGATCGGGAATGAGACCGTCGTCCGCGTCTCTTGATCTCACGCGTCGCCGCTTCCTTCAGCTCTGCGGCGGCGCTGCAGCCCTCACCGCGGCCCCGCGCGGTCTCGCGCTCGGCGGGAGCAGCAGCTACCGGGTCGGCGTCGGTCGCGATCTCGACGCGTATGCGGCCACCACCCGCGCGACCGTCGCCAGCCAGGACTGGGCGGGGCTGAATCTCGCGGGCAAGACCGTGGTCATCAAGCCCAACCTGGTCATCCCCGCGCCTCCAACCAGCGGCGGCGTGACCGATCCCGAGAGCGTGCGCGCACTGGCCGACCTGGCGCTGGCCGACGGCGCGACCCACGTCTTCATCACCGAGGGCGAGGGTGGCGCCACGCACTTCGGCCCATGTGGCTACACCCCGCTCGGCGGCTACGCGGGCGGGAAGGTCACCTTGCTCGACGCGCGCGTCAGCTCGCACTCCCTCTACCCGGTGCCCGGGGGTCTCACCTACGGCCAGCTGTGGCAGCGGGACTTCGTCATGGACCCGAACGTCGTGTTCATCAGCGCAGCCAAGCTGAAGACCCACCTCGAGGGGCACGTGACGCTCTCGATGAAGAACCTGGTCGGCCTGCTGCCGTCCCTGGAGTATCCGGCCTCCCCGCCCTACTGGCCCCGCTTCTCCATGCACCACCGTGGCCTCCACCAGGCGATCGTCGACATGAACATCGTGCGTCCCGTCGATTTCGCGGTGGTCGAGGGCATCTGGGGCATGGAAGGGCCCGGGCCTCTGGCGGGCAATCCGATCCTCGCGCAGACCGTGCTGGCCGGTTCGAACGCCGTCGCGGTGGATCGCCTGGCTCTCCACGTGATGGGGATGCCGCAACACGAGGTGAAGCACCTCTCCTATGCATCGCGGGCCGGCCTCGGGCCTTGCGGCCTCGGCGAGATCCAGGCCCTGGGCGACGCGCTGGTCCCCCTGGCCTTTTCGCGCCCGGCCACGACGCCGCCGATCGAGCCGCCGCGCGCATTCCCCTCGAGCTTCGATCCCGGGGCGGGTGGAGAGACCTGTCTCGTCAGCTGGTACGGCGAGAGTGTCGATCGATCCATCCAGGTCGTGGAGGCCTGGGACGACGACCCGACGGTCACGCTGGTGCGCGATCTCGCGCCGACCGAGAGCCGGAATCCGGGCTTCGAGCTGATTCGCTGGGATGGCCGCGGGAACGACGGCAGTCTGGTGGCACCGGGTCGCTACGCGATCCACGTCACGGCGGCTTCCGTCGACGCCGTGGGCCTCCTTCCCCCGCCGGCGTACGCCCTCGCCTGGGTGGACGTGACCCATGCCTAGGCTGCACCGATCGCTTCTGACTCTCGGTTTGGTCGCTTCGATCTTCGGCCTGTGCGGCGCGAACTGGGGCGGAACCTACAGTGGGTCGAACGCCGGGAAACACGACATCGAGCTCCAGGCCCGAGGGGCCGGGTTGTCGGTCCGGGAGCTTCGCATCGGCATCGATGATGGCGGGAGCACCTGCTGGCTCATGATCGAGGACTGCCAGGCGACGCTCGATCCCGGCGGTGCGGGCTTCAGCGCAGGGCCTTGCAGCGCCCAGCTCCAGGGCCACCAGCCCGGCTGCTTCGGCTCGATCGACCTGGACTTGCGTGGCGACGAGACTGCGGCCGGCGCCAACGTGACATCCTTCACCCTGCAGACCTCGCTCAACGACTGGCCCGTCGCGATGGACCGGGTTCCGGTCTACTCGTGCGGCCTGGGCGTCGAATTGCTCATCGTGCTCCCGCTCCTCTGGCTCTGGCGCCTGGCTGCGCCTCGCCGGCGGTGACTGCTCCCCCGGCAAAGCCGGGGGCATCAGGTGAGCCGCTCAAAGCGGCTGGACGGGGCCGCTGCGCGGCCCCTGGCGCCCCCCT
>NYZB01000232.1 GCA_002687015.1 Deltaproteobacteria bacterium | reverse complement strand
TAGGGGGGCGCCAGGGGCCGCGCAGCGGCCCCGTCCAGCCGCTTTGAGCGGCTCACCTGATGCCCCCGGCTTTGCCGGGGGAGCAGTCACCGTCAATCCGTCTTCGCGCGCCCATCCACCATCTGGGGTGACGCTGTCTCCTCAAGGCGGAAGGTCCTTCTGAAGTGGCCACAGAGCCGGGTTTCCTCCACGAGCTGATCCGTGAGCTTCATTCCTTGCCGGCCGAGAAGGACTGGCCCCGCCCCGTGCTGCAGAGGCTGAGCTCCGAGCTCGGGGACGCGTTCGTTGGTCTCGCCCGCTTCTCGCAGGAGGCCCTCGACCTGGAGCAGGGAGTCTGGGTGGGGATCGAGGACGAGCATGCCCTGGCCGGGCTGTCCTTCTATCCCGAGGGACTCCCCTGGCTCACGGTCTTCGGTGAGAATCCCGGAGAGTTCTGCGAGTTCAAAGACCAGTTCAGTGCAGACCAGCTCCAGTCCTCCCCCTTCTTCGAGGAGTGGCTGAAGCCGGCAGGGCTCCTGCCGATCACCTCGATGGGGAGCCTCCATCCCGGAGGGCCGGAGCAGCTGGGCGTGATGTGGGTGGTGGTGGGCCGGCGTCCCTTCACGCGAGGGGAGGTCGGGCTGTGCTGAGCCCTGGACCTCCACCTGGTCCATGCCGCGCGCCTGGGCTGGAAGCGCCACATCGCGGGTGGATTGCTCGAGGCCGCCCTGTTCGCCCTCGGGGGCTCGCCCGAGGGGGTCTGCTTCCTCGACGCGAGGGGCGAGGTCAGCTGGGCCAACCGCGCCGCCCGGGCGATCTTCGAGGCGAAGGACGGTCTGGAGCTCGACCGCAGTCGCCTGCGAGCCTCGGTGCCCAAGGACCAGCCCGCCCTTCGGGAGGCGGTCGATGCCTGCGTGTCGGCGGAGGTGCCTTCCGCGACCGAGGAGATGACGCTCGTACGCCTGTCACGCCCGAGGCGCGAGCGGCCCATCGGCCCCGAGACCGGGCGCCCCCGCCACACGATGAGCGAGGGACGCTGCCGCAGGGGAACCGAGGCGGCCTGCCTGAAGTCCGGGGAGGCGCTGACCCGGCACAGTGCGAACCAGCAGCTCTTCGCGATGATCTGTGCCACGAGCATCGGCTTCAGCTCTCTCGACTCTTCCTCCTGCGGGCAGAGCGTCTTCAACAGCCTGGTCATTCCCGACAGCGATGACGTGACGCCGGGTCTGCAGCCCGCACCGCTTCCCATCTCGGGCATCGTAGGCGCGATCGGGTCGGGCCAGAACAGCGTGCTGATCAACGGCAATGGCTTCCTGACCCAGCTTGGGGGCTTCACGGCCCAGACCTTCCCCGAGATCAGCCGCCATGCCCCCTTCGCCCAGACCCACGTCGACATCATCCTCTTCTCCGGCCTCCAGCCGACCGTTCTCGTGCCCCTGGTGCAGGACGCGGCCGACGGCGCTCCGGCGCTCGTGACCCAATACCCCGCCGACGTCCAGGCCGTGCTCGCGACGGGTGTTCCACCGGCCGTCTCGAATGGGGTTCTGTCGGTGGCTCTCTCGCCCTTCCTCACGGACGAGCAGGAGGCACTGCTCGGCTGTGGACCCTTCTACGAGACCAACTGCGACATCGACGGCATCGACCTCCTGAACGCGGAGGCCAGCGCGATCCTGCAGTCCTTCCCGGGGATCGAAGGGACTTCCGGATTCGACTGGGACACCACGAATCGCGGGCTGACCCAGCCCGGGACCCGGGGCTTCGAGGGGGGGCCTCTCTGCCAGCGGTTCGGGCGCGGGGGAGCGACCATCCTGCCCGGCTGCCGCGGTGCGGGAGACCCGGGCTACAACGTCCTCATCGATGGCTCGACCGGTGGCCAGGTGCATCCCTTCGTCGGCCAGGCCTGGCACAGCGAGATGTCGATCCTCTCCTGGAACCTGTTGATGGGCCTCGTGGCCCTGTCGACACCGGACGATCCCCAGCGCCCCACCGAGTCCGAGTTCGACGCGGACCACCCCTTCCGCCGGAACGGCTGCTCCTTCGCCAAGCCCCAGTTCTGCGGGGTCGTGCAGTCGATCCTCCAGCTCACGGGCAACCAGCGACCCTCGGTCCGCGCGGCCGGGAGCAGCCGCTTCGGCCGTCGTGACTTCACGTGGCATGGCGGAAAGGAGGTCGTGATGCGCTACGAGAAGCGGAACATCCTCGGCTTCTCTTCCGACTTCGCCGAGGACTTCACCAAGGCGAACTTCGGAATCGAGTTCACCTGGGAGAACGACGTGCATCTCGCCGACCTCGCCCGCATCGACGGCCTGCGCGAGGTGGACCTCTTCAACCTCACGATCTCGATGGACAGGCCGACCTTCGTGAACTTCCTGAACGCGAATCGCACCTTCTTCATCAACACGCAGTGGTTCTTCCGTTACATCTCCGGCTACCGGGAGAGCTTCTCCACGAACGGCCCCTGGACCGTTCTGGCCGTGCTGACCGTGAACACGGGCTACTTCGACGATCGCCTGAATCCGAGTGCCCAGCTCGTCTACGACTTCGGCTCGAACAGCGGCGCACTCATCAACCAGATCACCTATCGCTACTCGTCCGATTTCTCGGTCACCTTCGGTTTCGCGCTCTTCCACGGGCGCGAGGAGTACCGCGACATGGCGGTCACCCCACTGGTGCTCTCGAACCGGGTCGGGCGCCACGCCTACAAGGACGTGGTCGAGAACGGCCTCTCGGCCGTGCGCGATCGGGACGAGTTCTTCATGTCGCTTCGCTACACCTTCTGATCGGCGCGGCGGAAGGTCCAGACTGCTCTCGTTGTGCGCGAACGAGTGGCGGGATCGGGCCCTCCAACGAGAGAGACGCTAGGGTGTCGCGGCGTGAGCGCCGAGAAGAGCCCTGACTCCATTCTCCACGGGAGTTGCCGCCCCGGCTTCGAGGCCGTGCGGGACGCCTTCGCCGGGAACTTCGAGGAGGGGGACCTGGGCGCGAGCTGCGCCGTGACGGTCGACGGCGAGCTGGTGGTCGATCTGTGGGGCGGCCACCGGGATCTGGCGCGGCGCACGCCGTGGGAGAGGGACACCCTCGTCAACCTGTGGTCCACCACCAAGATGCTCAGCGCCCTGTGCGTGCTCATGCTGCACGACCGCGAGGCCCTCTCCGTCGACGAGCCGGTGGCGCGCTACTGGCCGGAATTCGCAGCGGGCGGCAAGGAGGGGGTCCTGGTCCGCCACGTGCTGGGCCACACCGCCGGTCTGCCCGTCTTCGACGAGCCCGTCGACGATCTCGCCGTCTTCGACTGGGAGGGCTGCTGCGCCCGGCTCGCTGCCCAGGCGCCACGGTGGACGCCGGGCGACGGCTCCGGGTACCACGCCGAGACCCAGGGCTGGCTCCTCGGCGAGCTGGTCCGGCGCGTCGATGGCCGTAGCCTGGGCCATTTCTTTCGCGAAGAGGTCGCAGAGCCGCTCGAGATCGACCTGCACATCGGGCTCGACGATCGCGAGTTCCACCGCGTGGCCGACGTGGCGGCCCTTCGCGCCCAGCCCAACGAGCCGGTCCACTCCGATCTCCGGGCCCTGGCGGACTCCAGCAGCCTCCGCAGTGCTGCGCTCGTGAACACGGCCGCCTGGCGCCGGGCCGAGCTCCCTGCCTCGAACGGACACGGCAACGCGCGCTCGGTCGCGCTCGCCATGGTCCCGCTGGCCAACGGGGGGCAGGCCGGAGGGCGAGCCCTGCTGTCGCCGGCGACCCTCGAGCGGGCTTTCGAGGTGCAGACCGACGGCGTCGACCGCATGACCGGCCGACACTTCAAGCTGGGGATGGGCTACGGCCTCCATGGCGAGCACACCCCGCTCGGCGTCAACGATCGCACCCTGTGGTGGGCGGGGTGGGGCGGTTCGATGTGCGTGGTGGACACCGAGAACCGGCTGAGCGTCTGCTACGCCATGAACCGGATGCTCGGCGACGGCGACCTGCGGGCACCGAAGGTGATCTTCGCGGCCCACAGGGCTCAGGCTCGCGGGGGCTGAGCCGCACGCTGCTGCCTTCGCTCCACGGCCCATCCGGGGCCGCGTCGCCGGCGGCGCGCCGGACGGCTAGGATCGTGGCATGGCGGCACGAAAGACGACGAAGAAGGCCTCTGGGACGAAGAAGGCTGCTGCCAAGAAGCCGGCGACCAGGAAGCCCGCGGCCAAGAAAGCCCCGGCGAAGAAGAAGGCGGCCGCGGCCAAGAGCACGCCTGCCAAGAAGAAGGCTGCGGCCAAGAGCCCTCCCGCCAAGGCGGAGGCGGCCGGGAAGCCCGCCGAGAAGAAGGCCCCGGCCGCGAAGGCCGGCAAGGGCGTGAGCTCGACGGCGGTGAACCTCGGCGCGATTTTCGCCCTCCGTCCCCGCGTCAACACCTCCTTTCGCCAGGAGCACTTCCTCCAGGCGCGGCGGCTCCTCGACGACGAGGCCTACGCCACCCTCGAAGAGGCCTCGCGGGCCGTCGTCGAGAAGGCGCTCTCGCTCAGCAACGATCCGAAGGGCAAGCGGGGCCAGAAGCGCGGGCGCTGAGAGGCGGCGCGATCCGCACACCGGCCCCTGGCGAAGTCGGCCGCCGGGTGGGGCCGCTCAGGTGTCCGAGCCGGAGAGCGCGCTGCGTTCGCCACGGGCGCCGAGCCAGCGCACGAGGCCGGGCGCGAGCCTCTTGAGGCCATAACCAAGCCAGGCCTCGAGACTCACCGGCGCCACCGTGCGGTTCTTCTGGATCGCCTTCAGCAAGTTGGCAGCGACCCGCTCCGGCGGGTAGCCGCGCTTGCGGTAGCGCTCGACCATCTCGTCGCGGATGCCCGGTGCGGCGAGCTCGCCCCGCAGCGGCGACGACCGGGTGATCGGCGTGTCGATGATCCCCGGGCACAGCGCCGTGACGCCGATCCCATGGGGAGCCAGCTCGGCGGAGAGGGCCTCGCTGAATCCGAGCACCGCGTACTTCGTCGTCACGTAGGCGTTGAGCACGCTGCCTGGCAGGTAACCTGCCGCCGAGGACACATTGACCACATGGCCGCCCCGGCCCTCCTCGACCATCCTGGGAACGAAGAAGTGGCAGCCGTGAACCACGCCCAGGAGGTTGATGCCCAGGATCCAGTCCCAGTCCTCCAGCTTCGTGTCGAGGAAGCGAGCGCCCAGGCCGACCCCGGCGTTGTTCATCAGCAAGTCGACGGCCCCGATCTCTCCGTGGACGTCGGTGGCGAAGGCCCGTACCTGCTCGCGATCCGCGACGTCCACTCGTCGGCTCAGGACGGATCGACCCAGAGCCTGCAGGGCCTTCTCGGTCTCGGCGAGACCGGGCTCATCGATGTCGCAGATCACGAGATCCGCTCCCCGGCTGCCGAAGGCGAGGGCGCTGGCCCTGCCGATTCCACTGCCGGCACCGGTGACCAGTGCTCTCTTGCCTGCGAGGTTGCGAACGTCCATGAGTCGGGCCTCCGTGCGAGTGAGCCGTAGCACCGGAAGGACGGCAGGTCGCCGCCAGGTCCACCCGAGGATGCTGCCCGCGGGGGCGCAGGGCAACTGCAGGTTCCTCCGAGGAGCCTTCGCCTTCGGCGGGGGAGCCTGCATTTCCGCCACGCATCAGCGAAGGTCTGGATCCTGGCCCACTCTCCTCGGAGGGGAATCGTCCCATGGACACGAGCTACGTGAACGTCGTCGATCCGCTCACGCTCATTCCCACGGCGCTCGCGATGGGAATCCACGGCGCGGTGGCCCTGCTGCAGCTCGGCCTGGCGGTCTTCCTGGCCATGTCGGGCCTGCGGGGCCTGCTGCCCTCGGCACTCGGGGCGCGACCCCTGGCCGCGTTCCGGCTGGTGCTCGCGATCCTGCTCCTGGCCCCTCTGCTGCTGGGCGCTCCCTTCTTCCTCTCCCTGCTCGGGGGCTTCGGCGTCCTCGGCCTGCTGGTCTTCGTGGCGCGGCAGGGCCTGGCCGGCGGCGGGAGATCCGGACGGCTCCTGCGCCATGCGTCCATCCCGGCGGCCGTGGCCTTCGTCGCCTTCTCCCTGTGGGAGGCCGAGGACCCCCTGCTCCTCAGCGTCGCTCTCGTCTCGAACACGCAGGAGTGGCGCGAGCACGAGCTGGATTGGCAGCTCGACAACGACGGCCGGGCGCCGAAGGTCGGAGACCTCGCACCCGACTTCCAGCCCCAGGATCCGAGCGGAGCGACCGCGGTTCGGCTCTCGGACTTCCGCGGCAAACGCCCCGTCGCCCTGGTCTTCGGCAGCTACACCTGACCGCCTTTCAGCAGTGGGACCGGGCGTCTCACCGAGCTCTACGGGCAGTACCGTGACTCGGTCGAGTTCCTGGTCATCTACGTCAAGGAGGCCCACCCCACCGACAAGTGGTGGCTCGGGCGCTCCCGCACGCAGCGCGTGATCCTCGAGCTATCCGGCAACCCGGTCCGGGTCGACGTCGAGGATCCCGTGACCCTCGAGCAGCGCCGCAAGGTGGCGGCCAGCTGTCAGGCGAATCTCTTCGGCGGGGTCGTCCCGCTCTACGTCGACACGATCGCCGACGAGGTCAGCGCCGCCTACGCGGGCAAGCCGACACGCATCTATCTCATCGGAAGGGACGGCCGCGTCGTCTACAACCCCGGCATCGGCCCCTTCAGCTTCAGCCCGGACCACCTCGAGGCGGCCATCGAGAGCTACCTGGAAGAGGGCTAGCCGAGTCCGGTTTCTCAGCGGCAGGTCTCCCCTCGACGAATCGTCGGCATGACGCCTCGCTGGGCGGGCCTCGCGCGCTGTTCAGCTCCCACTCCGCAGCCTCTCGGGCGAGAGCAGCTCCGCCGTCAAGCCGAGGGCCAGAAGGTCGCCCGGGAGGGTGCCATGCACGATCAGCTCCGCGGTCGAACGAGCTGCCGCCGGCGACGTCATGATGCCGAAGCCGCCCTGGCCCGCGAGCCAGAAGAAGCCTTCGCATTCCGGGTCTCCGCCGATGACGGGGGCCCGATCGGCCACGAAGCTCCGCAGACCCGCCCAGCGGTGACGGATGTGGGAGATGCCGACGGTGGTGGCGCGCTGCACCCGCTCGGCGGCCAGGGCAACCTCGTAGTCCTCGGCGCTGGCATCACAGGGCTCCGAGGGCGTCTCGTCACATGGCGAAGCCAGGAGCAGGTGGCCCTCGGGCTTGAGGTAGAAGTCTTCGTCGGCATCGATCACGCAGGGCCAAGCCCCGATGGCCTGACCCGGAGGGGGGTCGAAGGTGATCGCCGTGCGCCGCAAGGGCTGGAGACCCAGGGGGCGTGCGCCGGCCAGGCGCCCCACCTCGTCGCACCAGGCGCCTGCGGCATTGATCACCGTCGCTCCGCGGTAGCGGCGCCCCCCGGCGTCGACCTCCCAGCTCTCGCCACTCCGCTGGATCCGCGTGGCGAGGGCCTTGGTCGCGATCTCGCCGCCACGTTCGCGGAACCCGTGGAGGTAGGCGTCGAGAAGGCCCGCGACGTCGATGTGCAGGGCACCGGGCTCCGCCACGGCACCCGCCACGTAGTCCTTGCGAAGGGCGGGGCACAGCTCACGCGCAGCGTCGGGTTCCAGCTCGCGGAGCTCTGCGCCGGCCGCGCGGCCCTCGGTCAGGGCGGTGGCAAGGCTCTCCCGCTGATCCTCGCGCCCGATCCACAGCACCGGTCTGGGCGTCACCAGGGGGATGCTGGCGAAGTCTCCGGGCGGCTCTTCGAGGAAGGAGCGCCCGCCGCGGGTGAGCCTGCCCACGACGGGGCCGCCGTAGCTCTCCACCAGGAACGCGGCGGAGCGGCCGGTGGTGTGGTGGCCCGGCAGGGGCTCGCGCTCGAGAAGCACGGTCGAGCCGTACCGCTGGAGCTCGAACGCGGCGGAGGCGCCTGCGATTCCGGCCCCGATCACGATGAAGTCGTGGCTGCTCATGTTCCCGCCCAGCCTAGCGCGGTGTAGCGTCCTCCCCTTGGGGCAGGCTTGTCACGGCGACCCGATACCATCACCTCTCCTGGACACCGAAGGAGAGGCCATGCCGTCGTCCCCGCTTCCCGAGCCGATCGTCTCCGCGCCCGACACCTCGGAGATGGCTCTCCGCCTCGGTCGGGTTCGCGAGCGCATGGCTGGCGAGGGGCTCGACGCCTACGTCGTGTTCTGCCCCGACAACGTCTTCTACCTGACCAACTTCCACAACTACGTCCACGAACGGCCCTTCGTGCTGGTCGTGCCGAAGGAGGGCGCGCTCCGCTTCGTCGTGCCCCATCTCGAGGAGGAGCACGTGCGGGTGCGTGCGGTCGGCGAGATCGAGCTGGTCCGCTATTTCGAGTTCCCGGCGCCGGAGGGCGAGGCCTGGTCGGACCGGCTGCGCGAAGCGCTCGGACCCGCCGCTCGCATCGGTGTGGAGTCCGTGTGCCCCCTCCAGGTGGCCGACGAGATCCCCGGGACCCGCGTCCGGACCGACGTCGTCGACGAGGCGCGCATGGTCAAGACCGCCTACGAGATCGGTCGTCTGGCCCATGCCTCGCAGGTGGTCAGTGCGGGCCACCAGGAGCTGATGGCGGGCTGCAAGCCGGGCGAGATGATCATCGGCCTCTACGGATCCGTCACCCGCTCCATGACCGCGCGCATGCTCGGCGACATGCCGAACGCGAACATGCTCGCGAGCAGCTTCGCCGCCGTGGTCCAGCCTCCGAGCGTCTCCCACGATCCCCACAACTTCACGGACGTCTTCATGCAGCTGGAGGAGGCCGGTCCCCACGTGAGCGTCATCAACTGCCGGGTGAACGGCTACGGGGCCGAGATCGAGCGGAGCTTCTTCTTGAACACCGTCTCCGAGGCGGCTCGGCGCCCCTTCGACGTGATGATGGAGGCGCGACGCATCGCCTTCGACAGGGCCCAGCCCGGTGAGAGCATGGCCGAGGTCGATCAGGCCGTCCGGGACCACGCCGAGAAACACGGGTACCTGGACGCACTGCTCCACCGCACGGGCCACAGCTTCGGGGTCACCGGCCACGAGGCCCCCTTCCTGGCGGTCGCCTACGACCGGGTCATCGAGCCGGGCATGCTCTTCAGCATCGAGCCTGGCCTCTACCTGCCCGGGATCGGCGGCTTCCGCCACTCGGACACGGTGTTGGTGACCGAGGACGGCAATCTGAGCCTGACGACGGCGGCCGACGAGCTCGACGCCGTCACCTACGCCAGGTAGGGCGGGCGATCGCGGCGCGTCCTCGCCTACAATTCCGCGGAGGGGGAAGACCGACCTGTCCACCAGCGGGAGCGAGGCCGAGCTGATCGCCGTGGCCGTCCAGCTGGCACGGCGCCTCCAGGAGCGCGCGGTCGCGCTGCAGACGCCCCAGGAGCGGCGCCAGCAAGCCGAGTTCGACCGGATGATCCAGCACCCCGGCGACAAGGCGACGCTGGTCCAGCTGACCGACCAGGCCTTCCGCTCGAAGGCCGCGCGGCGCTCGGCCGACCAGCTCACCCACATCCTCGACGTGCAGGGCGTGCCGCGCTTCTTCTCACCGATGGACCGGACCCTGCTGCGGGGCTTCCAGTCCTTTGGTGGCTACCTGCCCGGCGTGGCCGTCCCGCTCGTGAAGGAGAAGATGCACCACGAGACGGCCAACGTGGTGCTGCCGGCCGAGCCGGAGCTCCTGGCCAGTCACCTGCGCGCCCGTCGAGAGGAAGGCGTGCGCATGAACGTCAACTTCCTCGGCGAGGCGCTGCTCGGCGAGGGGGAGGCCGAACGGCGCCTGGAGGCCTATCTCCAGGCCCTGCAACACCCGGACATCGAGGTCGTGTCGGTCAAGGTCTCGACGGTCTTCTCCCAGATCTCGGCCTTGGCCCGTGAACCGACGGTGCAGCGACTCAGCGATCGTCTCGAGCTCCTGCTTCGCGCCGCCGCGAAGGAGCGCTACCAGCGCTTGGATGGCAGCCTCGTTCCGAAGCTCGTCTACCTCGACATGGAGGAGTACCGCGATCTCGCCATCACGGTCGAGACCTTCCTCCGCACCCTGGATCGCCCCGCCCTGGCGGAGACGCAGGCCGGGATCGCGCTCCAGGCCTACCTACCGGATTCCTTCACCGCGCAGCGTCGCATCACCGAGTGGGCGATGCGGCGCGTGGAGCAGGGCGGGGCGCCCATCACCCTGCGCATCGTCAAGGGCGCGAACATGGAGATGGAGCGGGTCGAAGCCTCGCAGCGGGGCTGGTCCGCGGCGCCCTTCCAGACCAAGCTCGAGACCGATGCCAACTACAAGCGCATGCTGGCCTACGCGCTCGAGCCCGATCACGCTCGCGCCGTCCGCGTGGGCGTGGCCTCCCACAATCTCTTCGAGCTGGCCTACGGCCTGGTGCTGGCGGAAGCCCGGGGTGTCGGGGATCGCGTCCACTTCGAGATGCTGGAAGGCATGGCGAACCACCAGCGGCGCGCGCTCTTCGAGGAGAGCCGGGACCTGCTGCTCTACGCGCCGGCCTGCCCCCGCGAGCACTTCATCCACGCCATCGGCTATCTGGTGCGCCGGCTGGACGAGAACACCGGGCCGGACAACTTCCTGCGCCACGCCTTCCGCCTCTCCGTGGATTCCGAGGAATGGCTCCAGCTCGAGAGGGACTTCCTCGAGGCCTTCGAGGCGATCCCGTCGCTGGCGACCGGAGCTCGGCGCACGCAGGACCGGAGGGCGCCTCCGGCCCCGCCCGAACCCGCGCGGACGGCCTTCCGCAACGAGCCCGATACGGACTTCGCACTTCCCCGGCACTCCGAGTGGGCGCACGGGATCGTGGATACCTGGCGCAGCCGCCACGGAAGGGAGGCGCTCGAGGTTCCGCTGGTGGTGGCGGGAGAGGAGATCTTCGAGGGTCGCGCCACGGACGAATCGGGCGATCCCTCCCGCCCGGGGAGTGTCGTCGCCCGTTACCGGGTCGGGACTGCAGGGGACGTGGATGCCGCCGTTGCGTGCGCGCAAGACGATCCGGAGGGCTGGCGGAGCCGATCCGCCCAGGAACGCGGAGGGATCCTCCGCAGGGTCGCCCAGCGCATCCGCGAGCGACGCGCCGATCTGGTAGGCATCGCCCTCGCCGAGGGCGGCAAGGTGCTGCTCGAGAGCGACCCCGAGGTCTCCGAGGCCGTCGACTTCTGCGAGTTCTACGCGCGCAGCGCGGAAGCCCTCTCGGCGCTGCCCGGGGTGGAGGCCGAGCCGAAGGGCGTCGCCGCCGTGATTCCACCCTGGAACTTCCCCATCGCCATCCCCTGTGGTGGGGTCGCTGCGGCGCTTGCGGCCGGCAACACGGTCATCCTGAAGCCCGCGCCCGAGACCGTCGCCACGGCCTTCCTCCTGTGCGAGTGCTTCTGGTCCGCAGGCGTGGGCCGGCAGGCGCTGCAATTCGTGGACGGCGAGAACGAGGAGGCGGCCACCCGCCTGGCCACCCATGCGGACGTGGATGCGGTCATCTTCACCGGGGGGACCGCCACGGCCTTCCACCTCCTGGCTCTCGCTCCGGGGATCCCGCTCCTCGCCGAGACGGGCGGGAAGAACGCCATGATCGTGACGGCGATGTCCGACCGCGATCTGGCCATCAAGCAGGTCGTGCCATCCGCCTTCGGCCACGCCGGGCAGAAGTGCTCGGCGGCCTCGCTCCTGATCCTGGAGCGCGAGGTCTACGAGGACGAGAACTTTCGGAGATCGCTCTGCGATGCGGTGGAGAGCCTGCGCGTGGGTTCGGCCTGGGATCTCCAGACCGTCGTGGGGCCGCTGATCCGTCCGCCGCGCGGGGCGCTGGAACGGGGCTTGAAGGAGCTCGAGGCGGGCGAGACCTGGGCCCTGCGACCGCGCCGGATCGAGGGAAACCCCTGTCTCTGGTCGCCCGGCATCAAGTGGGGTGTCCGCCCCGGAAGCCACGCCCACACCACGGAGCTCTTCGGCCCCGTGCTCGCCGTGATGTGCGCGACCGACCTCGACGAGGCGATCGATCTCGTCCATCAGACCGGCTACGGACTGACCTCGGGGCTGCAGAGCCTGGACGAACGGGAGCAGGGTCACTGGGCCCGGCGAGTGCGCGCCGGCAACCTCTACGTGAACCGCGGCACCACGGGCGCCATCGTGCTGCGCCAGCCCTTCGGTGGAATGGCGAAGAGCGCCGTCGGCCCGGGCCTCAAAGCCGGTGGGCCCAACTACCTGGTGCCGCTCATGCGCTTCTGCGAAGTGGACGGGGGAGGAGCCGGGGAGGGCGCCTCGGACGAGCGCGTCGAAGCCCTGCTCTCGGCGCTCGAGGAGCGCGCGGCCCTCGAGCCGGAGGAGCTGGCCCGCCTGCGCCGGGCCGCGGCGAGCTACGAGCAGGCCATGGCCGAGGAGTTCGGGCGCACCCACGACAGCTTCCGGCTGATCGGCCAGGACAACCTGCGGCGCTATCTGTCCGTCGGGCACCTGCGCATCCGGGTCCACCGCGAGGACACGGGCTTCGATCTCTTCGCGCGCGCGATCGCAGGCCGGGCTGCGGGCTGCGCGGTCGCGGTCAGCACGCCCCCGCACGAGCCGAGCCGGAACGTCGACCTGCTCCACGAGCTCACGGAATCCTGGGCGGCCAGCATCGAGTTCGTCGAGGAGAGCGACGCCGAGCTCGCCGACGCGATCCGCGGCGGCCAGACGGATCGCATCCGCTACGCCGCTCCGGCCCGCGTGGCCGAGCCCGTTCGCCGGGCGGCCGCGGAGGTGGGCCTGTACCTGGCGACGGCTCCGGTGCTCGCCGTCGGCCGGATCGAGCTCCTCCACGCCCTCCGCGAGCAGAGCCTGTGCGTCGACTACCACCGCTACGGCAATCTCGGCGCGCGTGCGGGCGAAGCGCGGGCGCCGGTGGAGTGAAGACCCGGGGCGCGCGGAAGGCGGATCGGAGCGTGTCAGCGGCCCCTCAGTTCTTGGCGTCGGGGCCGCGGTCGAGGTTCGCGGTGGCCGCCATCGAGCTTCCTCCGGCGGCGACCTGCTTCTTGCGCGCCTCGCTCCACTGGTCGATCTCTTCGCTGGGCACGCCGTAGGCCAGGCCGCGCTCGACGGCGGGCCGCGCGCGGACCCGATCCACCCAGGCCTCGAGGTTCGGAATGCCGACGATCGGGATCTTGCTCCACTTCCAGCCGCGCACCCACGGATAGAGGGCGATGTCGGCAATCGTGAGCTGGTCGCCGCACACGAAGTCACGTCCCTCCAGACGGCGGCTCAGAACGCCCATGAGCCTCTGCCCTTCCTTCGCGAAGCGCTCCATGGGGTGCGCCTTCGCCGCGGGCTCGACGTCGTCCATGTAGCGCGTGTAGCTGAGCTTGTTGCCGAAGACGGGGCCCACGTTGGCGGCCTGCCAGTAGACCCACTGGAGCACCTCGAAGCGGGGCTCGAGCTCCAGGGGAAGCAGCGGGCTCGGGAACTTCTCGCCCAGGTACTCGAGAATGGCGCAGCTCTCCATCAGGTTGAAGTCGCCATCCACCAGGGCGGGGATCTTCTGGTTGGGACACACCCGCATGAACTCGGGAGAGAACTGCTCCCCCTTCCCGATGTCCACGAACTCCACTTCGAGCTCCTGTAGGGGATGCCCATGCTCCCGCAGCTCTTCGATCATGATGGAGACCTTCCAGCCATTCGGTGTCGGTGCCGTCAATAGCCTCATCGCGTTCCTCCGCCTTCCTTCCGGGGCCGCACCCTGTCGCCATGGCCCCGCAATCGGCAGAATGGCACATCCACCGAGAAGGAGAGTCTCTTGCCGATCGCCAAGGGTGCCACGCGACAGGAGCAGGAGGAGTGCATCGAGGCCCTGCTCGGGGAGCTCTTGCTCGAGGAGAAGGTGGCGATGCTCTCGGGCCACGGCTTCATGGAGCAGATCGCCGAGGACGGCGGGCGCTACTGTGCGCGCCCGTATCACATCGGTGCCGGCAACGAGCGCCTGGGCATCCCGCCCCTTCTCTTCAACGACGGGCCGCGGGGCATCGCCATGGGAAGCTCGACCTGCTTCCCCGTTCCCATGGCGCGCGGTGCGAGCTTCGACGTCGAGCTCGAAGGGCGGATCGGGGACGCCATCGGACGCGAGCTCCGGGCGCAGGGGGGCAACCTCTTTGGCGGAGTCTGCATCAACCTGCTGCGCCACCCCGCCTGGGGCCGCGCCCAGGAGACCTATGGCGAGGATCCCTTCCTGCTCGGCGCGATGGGTGCGGCGCTCACGCGAGGCGTACAGCACCACAACGTCGTGGCTACGCCCAAGCACTTCGCGGCCAACAGCATGGAGAACATGCGTTTCCAGGTCGACGTGAGCATCGACGAGCGGGCGCTTCGCGAAGTCTACCTGCCCCACTTTAAACGCTGCATCGATGCCGGCGCCGGTGCCGTGATGAGTGCCTACAACCGGGTCAACGGCGCCCATTGCGGGCACAACCGGGAGCTCCTGACGAGGATCCTCAAGGAGGAGTGGGGTTTCGACGGGTTCGTCTACTCCGATTTCGTGCTCGGCTGCCGCGGGGTCGACGCATGCGCCGCCGGGCTCGACGTGGAAGCGCCGGACACCATCCGCTTCGGGGCGAAGCTCGGCCTGGCGGTGGAGCGGGGCGCGGTTCCCGGGGCGCGCGTCGACGATGCCGTGCGCCGCGTCCTCCGCAGCCTGTTCCGGATCCTGGCCGCTCCCGATCCCGAGACCTACGACGCGGGGATCGTGGCCTGCGAGGCGCACAGGGCCCTTGCGCGCGAGGCTGCAGAGAAGAGCATCGTGCTCCTGAAGAACGAAGCCGGGCTCCCCTGGCCGCCGGAGTCGCTTCGGCGCCTGCTCGTGCTCGGTGACCTGGCGGACAAGCCGAACCTCGGCGACCACGGGTCGAGCCGCGTGTACCCGCCCGATGTGGTCACGCCCCTTGCCGGGCTCCGCGCGGCGTGTCCACCCTCCTGCGAGATCAGCGCGGACGAGGGCGCAGACCTGGTGCGAGTCCGATCGCTCGCTTCCGAGGCGGACGCGGTGCTCGTGGTGGCTGGCTACACCCATGCCGACGAGGGGGAGTACATCCCCGGCGAGATGGTCGATCTGTCGGGCGACCAGGCCAGGAGCATCGGAGGCGATCGGCTCGACCTCCGCCTGAGCCCGGAGCAGGAAGAGCTGATTCGCGTGGCCGCCGAGGCCAACACCAGGGTGGTGGTCGCCGTGATGGCCGGCTCCGCGGTCACGATGGAGAGCTGGCGGCACCGGGTCGGCGGAATTCTGATGCTCTGGTATCCGGGGATGGTCGGAGGCGATGCGCTGGCCAACCTGCTCTTCGGGCGGGTGAACCCCTCCGGCCGCCTGCCCTTCACCATTCCGACTCACGCTGAGCACCTGCCCTTCTTCGACCGCGACGCCAAGACGATCACCTACGACCTCTGGCACGGCTACACGAAGCTCGAGCGAGATGCGGTGGAGCCCGCCTTTCCCTTCGGCTTCGGCCTCTCCTACACGAGCTTCGAGTTCTCCGACCTCTCGCTCGAGGTCGACGAAGAGCGCGAGCTCCTGCAGGTGGAGGTCGACGTCGCGAACACGGGTGCCAGGGAGGGTGACGCGGTGGTCCAGGTCTACGCCGGCTGGGCGAAGCACTCGCCAGACCAGCCGCGCAAACGTCTCTGTGGCTTCGCCCGGCAGGCTCTCGCCTCGGGTACGAGGCAGCGGGTGAGGATCGACGTTGCCCTCCGGGACCTGGCCTGGTTCGATCCGGAGGAGCGGTGCTGGCGCCTCGGCGAGCCGGATTGGCGCGTCTTCGTGGGCGGCAGCAGCGCCGAAGCCCACGGCGTCGCCGCCCGCATCCGGCTGGCCGAGCGAAGGTGGTCGATTCGCGAGCGCTAGGGGTCTGCGCGGAAGAGCCGAGTGGCACCCGGTGCGAAGAGATCTCTGCAACGGGTGCCCCCGGCCTCTCGGGCCGGGTGCGCGAACAGCTCCCGGAGCTCGGGCAGGTGATGCCGTCGATCGTCTGAGATGGTTCGGCAAGAGACACGAAGAGTGGTTGGGGTGCTCGTTTGGGCGGGGTTCCGGAAGGTTGGTGAGGGGGGTGGTGCGCGTTGCTGGGGGTTTCGTCTCGGGGCGTG